>JBOFCR010000188.1:0-23377 GCA_051646165.1 Pseudomonas sp.
CTTCCTGATCAACTGGTGGTATCCGGTGCTGTTCGAGGTGCTCTACCAGGGCCGCACGCCTGGCAAGAAGGCCATGGGCCTGCGCGTCGTGCATGACGACGGCACCCCGGTTGGCTGGGGCGCCTCGCTGACCCGCAACCTCCTGCGCTTCGTCGACATGCTGCCGATGGGCTACTGCCTGGGCGTCCTCAGCTGCCTGGGCAACGCCACGTTCAAACGCCTGGGCGACCTCGCTGCCGGCACCCTGGTGGTCTACCGCGACGAAGAAAACCACCGCCCGCAACTGCCGGCGGCCGAGGCCGAGCACGCGCCCTTCCTGCTGAGCCTGGCCGAGCAGCGCGCCATCCTCGGCTTTGCCGAACGCCAGACCGGGCTGTCCGCCGCCCGCCGCACCGAACTGGCGGCGATTCTCGCCGAGCCGCTGGAGTGTCTGCCCGAGCAGGCCGAAGCGCGCCTCAACAGCATCGCTCGCGGCCTGCTGGGGGCGGCATGAAACAACACCTGTTCGAACAACGGCATAGCGCCGACTGGCAGCGCTTCGAGCAACTGCTCGGCGCCCTGGAAACAGGCAAGGCCGAGCGTAAACCTTGCGAGGATTTCGCCGCCGACTACCGCCATCTGTGCCAGCATCTAGCCCTGGCCGAAGAGCGCGGCTACAGCAGCCACCTGATCGACCAGCTGCAGCAACTGGCCATGCGCGGTCATCAACAGTTCTACCGCCATCGCAGCCACCTCGGCGCGCAGTTTCTCGGCTTCCTCCTCGCCGGCTTCCCGCAGCTGGTCCGCCGCGAATGGCGGGTGGTGCTCAGTGCCTGCCTGCTGTTCTTCGGCAGCCTGATGCTGATGGGCCTGCTGACCTGGATCTTCCCCGACCTGATCTACAGCCTGCTCGACCCGGAGCAGGTCTCCGGCATGGAAAAGATGTACGACCCCGATGCCCGCCGCATTGGCCGCTTCAGTGAGCGCGACTCCGGCGACGACTGGATGATGTTCGGCTACTACATCATGAACAACATCGGCATCGCCTTTCAGACCTTTGCCAGCGGCCTGCTGTTTGGCCTCGGCAGCCTGTTTTTCCTGCTGTTCAACGGCCTGATGATCGGCGCAGTGGCTGGCCACCTGACGCGCATCGGCTACAGCGAGACATTCTGGTCCTTCGTCATCGGCCACGGCGCCTTCGAGCTGACCGCCATCGCCTTCGCCGGTGCCGCCGGCCTCAAGCTCGGCTGGGCGCTGCTCGCCCCCGGCCGCCTGCTGCGCCGCGAGGCCCTGCGCCAGGCCGCCGGCCAAGCCATCCAGCTGGTCGCCGGAGTAATTCTGTTCCTGCTGATCGCGGCCTTTATCGAGGCCTTCTGGTCCTCCATGACCTACACCACACCCACCATCAAATACTGGGTCGGCGGCGGCCTGTGGCTGCTGGTGATCGCCTACTTCGTTTTTGCCGGACGCAACCGCCATGCGCCTGACTGACGCCAGCGTCGCCATCCGCCCGCGCCGGGTGTGGGAAGCCATGGACCTGGGCATCCTGCTCGCCAGGCGCCATGCCGGCCTGCTGATGGCCAGCTGGGCGCTGGTCACCCTGCCGGTGTTCGCCCTGATCAGCCTGCTGCTGTGGCAGCACCCGACCCTCGCCATCCTGCTGTTCTGGTGGCTGAAGCCGGCCTGGGAGCGCCTGCCGCTGTACATCCTGTCGCACGCCCTGTTCGGCGATACACCCACGCTCAAGCAGGCGCTGCGAGCCCTGCCCGGCCTGCTCAAGCCGCAGCTGCTGGCCAGCCTGACCTGGCGCCGTTTCAGCCCAACGCGCAGTTTCGACCTGCCGGTCATGCAGCTCGAAGGTCTCAAGGGCGATGCGCGCAGCAAGCGCCTGATCGTCCTCGGCCAGCGCTATACCGGTGGTGCCACCTGGCTCACCGTCATCGGCATGCACCTGGAAGGCCTGTTCTGGCTGGGCCTGGTCAGCCTGTTCTACCTGATGCTGCCGCAGCAGATCGAGGTCGACTGGAGCTGGCAGCAGCTGCTCGACCGCAACCAAGGACAGTGGCTGTGGCTGGAACACCTGTCCAACCTGCTCTATGCCCTGGTACTGATCATCGCCGAGCCCCTCTACGTGGCGTGCGGCTTCACCCTCTACCTCAACCGGCGCACCGCCCTGGAAGCCTGGGATATCGAACTGGCCTTCCGCCGCCTGCGCCAGCGCCTAGTCGGCAGCGCCTATGTCCTGCTCCTGGCTTTCGGCCTGTTCGCCCTGACACCGGCTCCCAAGGCACTGGCGGCAGAGGAGGTCGGCAGCTGCCCGATTCCCTTCGAGGACCCGCACGGCCCGGAAGCCGAACGCCTGCTGCAGCAACCGCTGACCAGCAAGGCGGCCCAGGATGGCATCGAGAAACTGCTCGACCAGCCACCGTTCCAGAACCGCGAAACCGTCACCCGCTGGCGCCTGGGCGAGGAAAAACCGGCCGAGAAAATAACCAAGGAAGATGCCAAGGGCCTGGTCGAGTTCATCAAGGCGCTGCTCAAGCTCGGCGAATACTGGAAAAAGATGGACCTGCTGGCCCTGGTCGTAGAAGTAGTGCTGTGGGCTGCCCTGGTGTGCCTGCTGGTACTTCTGCTGTGGCGCTACCGCGACTGGCTGGCGACCTTCGCCGAGCGCTTCGGCCTGCCGCAGCACCGCGTTCGCGAAATACCGAGCCAGCTGTTCGGCCTGGAGCTGGCACCAGAAAGCCTGCCCGACGATATCGCCAGCGCCGCCGAACAGCTGTGGGCCGAACAGCCGCGCGAAGCCCTCGGCCTGCTCTACCGTGGCCTGCTCAGTCGCCTGCTGCATGACTACCGCCTACCACTGAAAAGCTCGCATACCGAAGGCGAGGTCCTGCTGCTGGTACAACGCCTCGACCAGGGTGAGCTCAACCGCTTCAGCACCATCCTGACCCGCCACTGGCAGAATCTCGCCTATGGCCATCGCCTGCCCCCTGAGCAACTCCGCCGTGGTCTGTGCGAAGGCTGGCGACGCTTGTTCCAACCGGGGGCTACCGTATGACCCGGCGCGCCCAGATCCTCCTCGGCATTGCCGTGTTCCTGGCCCTCGGCGGGATCGGCCTGTACCTGCTCGACCGTCTGCAACCCTACGAAGAAACCGTCGAACACGGCGCCTCGCCGGAGGCCAGGGCCAACGATTACCTGGCCGCCGAACACTTCCTGCGCCAGCAGAAGATCAGCGTGACCCGCGCCGACAACCTGCAGGTGCTGCAAAAGCTGCCGGCCGCCGGCCACACCCTGATGCTGCTCGGCAGTCGCCACAACATGACCCCGCGGCAGACCCGTCAGGTTCTCGACTGGGCGGCGCAGGGCGGCCACCTGCTGTTCGTCGCCGAAAGCATCTGGGACGAGGAACACGAAAAGAGCGATGACCTGCTGCTGGACAGCCTGGGCATCCATCAGCTGCTCAGCGAGGACCTCGACGACGAGGGCGACGAAGACAGCGCTGCGCTGGAGGAAGAGGACAGCAGCGCCAGCGAAGAACAAGACGCAGCTGACCTGCCCACCGACGAGGCCGAGACAGAGATCGCCGAAGACGATACCGAAGCGAGCGAGTCCGAGGATGACAGCGAAGCCGAAACGGATCGTTATCCCGAGCTGACCAAGCTATATCTGCAGGACGAAGAAGCGCCGGCCTATGTCGACTTCGATACCGAATTTCACCTCTACGACGCACAGAACCGCGCCCACGCCTGGGCCAACAGCGGCGACAGCACGCACATGCTGCAGCTGGACCACGGCAAGGGCCTGATCACCGTACTGACCGACTCGTGGATCTGGCAGAACGCCAATATCGCCGACTACGACAACGCCTGGCTGCTCTGGTACCTGAGCCAGGACAGCAGTGTCACCCTGCTCTACAGCAACGAGCGCGACGACCTGTTCAGCCAGCTGCTGCGCCACTTCCCGGCCGCCCTGGTAGCCCTGGCGCTGCTGGTCGCCCTGCTGCTGTGGCACGTCGGCCTGCGCCACGGCCCGCTGCAGGCGCTACCCGGCCATGCCCGCCGGCAACTGGAGGAGCACCTGCGCGGCAGTGCCGACTTCATCCTCCGTCGCGTCGGCCAGGCCCATCTGCTGCAAAGCCTGCAACGCGACATCCAGCGCCGCGCCCGCCGCCGCCATCCGGGCTTCGAGCGCCTGGCCGTGGCCGAGCAGTGGCAGATCCTCGGTCGCCTTACCCGAATTCCCACCAGCGCCATCAGCCAGGCCATGCGCCCCGTGGGCACGCAACGGCTGTCCGCTGCCGACTTCACCCGCCAGGTCACCAACCTGCAAACCCTCAGGAATGCGCTATGAGCGAAGACACCCCGGAACAACCCAGCACCGACGTCAGCCCTGCGCCAGCACCCGTTGCCGCTGCCGTGACGCCGCCACCCGTTCCAGCACCAGCGCCCCAGGTCAGCCAGCGCCAGCGCGCCAGCCAGATGCTGCAGGCTCTGCGCAACGAGCTGCAGAAGGCCGTGATCGGCCAGACGGCAGTGGTCGACGACGTGCTCACTGCCCTGATCGCCGGCGGCCACGTGCTGGTCGAAGGCGTTCCCGGCCTCGGCAAGACCCTGCTGGTACGCGCCCTGGCACGCTGCTTCGGCGGCGAGTTCTCGCGCATCCAGTTCACCCCGGACCTGATGCCCAGCGACGTCACCGGCCACGCCGTGTACGACCTGCAGACCGAGCAGTTCAAGCTGCGCAAGGGCCCGGTATTCACCAACCTGCTGCTGGCCGACGAGATCAACCGCGCTCCGGCCAAGACCCAGGCCGCCCTGCTGGAAGTCATGCAGGAGCGCCAGGTGACCCTGGAAGGTCGCCCGCTGGCGGTGCCGCAACCTTTCCTGGTGCTGGCCACGCAGAACCCCATCGAGCAGGAAGGCACCTACCCGTTGCCGGAAGCCGAGCTCGACCGCTTTATGCTCAAGCTGCGCATGGATTATCCGCAGGCCAGCGAGGAGCTTGAACTGGTGCGCCAGGTGAGTCGCTCGTCCAAGGCCGACATGCTCGAAGTGGCGCCGCTGCGCACCCTACTGCAGGCCAAGGATGTGCTGGCCCTGCAGAAGATCGCCAGCGAACTGCCGATCGACGACCAGGTGCTCGACTACGCCGTGCGCCTGGCCCGCACCACCCGCAGCTGGCCGGGCCTGGCCATGGGCGCCGGGCCGCGTGCCTCGATCGCCCTGGTGCGTGGCGGCCGTGCCCGCGCCCTGCTGCGCGGTGGCGACTTCGTCCTGCCGGATGACGTCAAGGCCTGCGCCCTGGCCGTACTGCGCCATCGCGTACGCCTGGCCCCGGAGCTGGACATCGAAGGCCTGTCGGTGGACCAGGTGCTGCAGCAGCTGCTCGACCAGACCGCGGCACCGCGCCTGTGATGAGAGCCCCGCACTCCTGCCGCGGAAACCGGCCGGCATGAAACCATCGCGCCTGCTGCTCGGCCTGCTCGCCGCGCTCCTGTTCCTGGCCATCCTGCTCGGCTCCCTGCCGCTGCTGCAGGTCAAGCTGCCGGCCACCCTGCAGCCGCTGTGGTGGGGCCTGCTGCTGGCCGTAGCCCTGCTGGCGGCGGTCGATGCCCTGTGGCTACGGCGTCTGCCAACCCCGCGTCTGGAGCGCCATCTGCCCGGCAACCTGCCGCTGGGGCGCTGGAGCGAGGTGCGCCTGACCGTGCACCACGACTACCGGCAAGCCCTGCAGGCGAGCCTGTTCGACCATGTACCCGAAGGCATGGAGTTCGAATTCCTGCCACAGCAGGTGGATCTGCATCCAGGCGAGCAGACCGAGTTCGGCTACCGGGTGCGCCCGCTCAAGCGCGGTCACTTCAGCTTCCTCCGTTGCGAGCTCGGCCTGCCCAGCCCGCTGCGCCTGTGGCAGGGCCGGCGCTACCTGGCGCTGGCCAGCGAAACCCGCGTCTACCCCGACTTCGCCCGTCTGTATGGTGCCCAGCTGATGGCCGTGGACGATTGGCTTAGCCAGCTCGGCGTGCGCCAGCAGCAGCGCCGCGGCCTGGGCCTGGAGTTCCATCAGCTACGTGATTTCCGCGACGGCGACACGCTACGGCAGATCGACTGGAAGGCCACCGCGCGCAAACGCACGCCGATTGCCCGCGAGTACCAGGACGAGCGCGACCAGCAGATCGTCTTCCTGCTCGACTGCGGCCGGCGCATGCGCAGCCACGATGGCGATTTGGCGCACTTCGACCACGCCCTCAATGCCTGTTTGCTGCTCAGCTACGTGGCCCTGCGCCAGGGCGATGCGGTGGGTCTGGCGACCTTCGCCAGCGAGCAGGACAAGTACGTCGCCCCGGTCAAGGGCCAGGCGCATATCAGCACCCTGCTCAACGCCGTGTATGCCCTCGACAGCACCCACCGCCCGGCAGACTACAGCGCGGCGATCAATGCTCTGCTGGCGCGCCAACGGCGGCGCGCCTTGGTGGTGCTGGTGACCAACCTGCGCGACGAGGACGACGAAGAACTGCTGGCGGCGGTCAAGCGCCTCGGCCGTCAGCACCGTGTACTGATCGCCAGCCTGCGCGAGGAAGTACTCGATCGCCTGCGCCACGAGCCGGTACAGAACTACGAGCAGGCCCTGGCCTACTGCGGTACGGTGGACTACCTGAATGCCCGCGCCAGCCTACACGAGCGCCTGCTGGCCCACGGCATGCCGGTACTCGATGCACGCCCCGGCGAGCTGGGGCCGGAGCTGGTCGGGCGCTATCTGGCGTGGAAGAAGGCGGGTGTGCTCTAAGAGCCTGCCTGGGTAGCACCGTCATTCCCGCTCAGACGGGAACGACGGTAGACAGCTCCTGCCAGCATCGATCAGCCGAGCAGAATGACCGCCCAGACCAACGCGATCAGGCTGAGGGACACAAACTGGGCGGCGCTGCCCATGTCCTTGGCGTTCTTCGACAGCGGGTGGCGCTCCAGGGAGATGCGGTCGATGGCCGCCTCCACCGCCGAGTTGAACAGTTCGACGATCAGCGACAGCAGGCCCACCGCGATCATCAGTGCGCGCTCCACCGGGCTGACGTCGAGCCAGAAGGCCAGTGGCAGCAGCACCGCATTGAGCAGCACCAGCTGACGGAAAGCGGCTTCGCCCTTGAAGGCGGCGCGCAGGCCATCCAGCGAGTAGCCGGCGGCGTTGAGGATGCGTTTCAGGCCGGTCTGGCCCTTGAATGGCGACATGGTGACTACTGTCCTGTTAAGTGGCGCCGCGCACTCTAGCTGCACCGCCGTCAAAAATGCGTGAAGCGGGTCAGTGCCCGGGAATCGACTCCATCTGCTGCAGCAGCAGCGCCGCCTGGGTCCGCGTGCGCACCCCCAGCTTGCGGAAAATTGCGGTGACATGGGCCTTGATGGTGGCCTCGGAGACACTCAGTTCAAAAGCGATCTGCTTGTTCAACAGGCCGTCGCAGACCATGGTCAGCACCCGGAACTGCTGCGGCGTCAGGCTAGCCAGGCCGGCGCTGGCCGCCTTGGCCTCGGCCGAGACACTGGCCGCCTGCGCACTCACTTGCGGCCACCAGACCTCGCCATCGAGCACCTGGCGCACGGCCTGCTGGATGGTTTCCAGCGAACTCGACTTGGGAATGAAACCGCTGGCGCCGAACTCGCGCGAACGCGCCACCACGGCCGCTTCTTCCTGGGCAGAGACCATCACCACGGGGATCTGCGGGTACTGTCCGCGCAGCAGAACCAGGCCGGAAAAGCCGTAGGCGCCGGGCATGTTCAGGTCGAGCAGGACCAGGTCCCAGTCGCTCTTCTCGGTCAGGCACAGCTCCAGTTCGGCGATGCTGGCTGCCTCGACCAGGCGTACATCCGGACCCAGCCCCAGGCTCAGGGCCTGCTGCAAGGCGCTGCGAAACAGCGGGTGATCGTCGGCAATGAGAATTTCGTAAGCGGCCATGGCACCCTCTGTTTTTGTTGTGGGCCGTGTCGGGAGGTGTACAGCTTAAGTGATGCCACTGCCGGCGGGAATGCGCCGTGTAAAAAGCGGCGCCCAGCATGCCGAGGCCTGGCGGGGTGGTCAAGTTCCCGACTTTGCGGCAAAGTCGCTGCCTTTTCCTGCCGAGATCAACCATGCGCCGCCACGCCCTTCGCGCCGACCTGCTGATGCTGTTCACCGCCATGATCTGGGGCTCGGCTTTCGTCGCTCAGCGCCTGGGCATGGACGCCATCGGCCCCTTCCTCTATACCGGCCTGCGCTTCAGCCTGGCCACTCTGGTCGTGCTGCCGCTGGTCCTGTTGCTCGGCCGCCGCCAGGGCGGCAAAGCCCCCGAACCGATGAACCGCGGCCTGCTGTTCGGCGGTGTCGCCATGGGCCTGGCCTTGTCTCTGGGGATCAACCTGCAACAGGTCGGCCTGCTGTTCACCAGCGTGACCAACTCCGGCTTCATCACCGGCCTGTATGTGATCGTGGTGCCGCTGCTCGGTTTGTTCCTCGGCCACAAGACCGGCCTGGGCACCTGGCTGGGTGCCGGGCTGGCGGTGGTCGGCATGTTCCTGCTGAGCGTGGGCGACGGTTTCCACGTGGCTTCCGGTGACTGGCTGCAACTGGCCGGCGCCTGCGTGTGGGGCGTGCACGTGCTGCTGGTGGGCTTCTTCGCCAGCCGTCACGACCCGCTGCGCCTGGCCCTGTTGCAGTTCGCCACCTGTGCACTGATCAGCCTGACACTGGCCATCGCCACCGAGCAGATCCAGCTCGCCGCGATTCTCGCCGCTGGCCCGGCCATTCTCTATGGCGGCATATTCGGCGTGGCCGTCGGCTTCACCCTGCAGGTGGTGGCGCAGAAGGATGCCATCGCCTCCCACGCGGCGATCATCCTCTCGCTGGAAGCGGTATTTGCCGCCATCGCCGGAGCGCTGTTCCTCGGCGAGGCGCTGGCGCTGAAAGGCTACTTCGGCTGCGCGCTGATGTTCGTCGGCATGCTGGTGGCCCAGCTGTGGCCGAAGAAAGCCCCACTCAATTAAAGAAAGGCTTTCACCGCCTGGTGCGCCGGGCTGTTCTCGTCCAGCTGCCAGCGGTGCTTAGCGCCCAGGTAGCGCTCGGTGAACAGGTCCAACCAGGCATCCAGCGCACCGGCGGCTTGCCCGTCGTCGGCCAGCTCCAGGCACAGCGCCGCCACTTCCGCGGTGCACAGGTGCTCGTCACGCTTGGAGCGGCGCAGGCGATAACGCGACAGCTGCTCGGGCTGCAGGCTGAGCACCGGCAGTTTGTCGAGGTAGGGGCTCTTGCGGAACATCTTGCGCGCCTCGGTCCAGGTCGCGTCGAGCAGGATGAACAGCGGACGCTTGCTACCCTCGCCTGGCAGCTCGCTGATCACCCGTTGCGGCTCCGCGTACTCGCCGGGGAAGACCACGCAGGGCTGCCACTGCGGGTCTTCCAGCAGCGCCAGCAACGCCGGATCGACCGCCGTGCGCTGCCAGTTGAAGGCGAATGTGTCGGCCACCAGGTCAGCCACCAGCCAGCCGGTGTTGCTCGGCTTCAGCGCCTCGACATCGTGCATCACCAGGCACATGCCCGAACGCGCCTCGACCTGGGGCTTCCAGGCACACAGGCAATAGTTGCCCAGCACCCGGCACTGCGGGCAGCGCGCACCGCGCGAGCCACGTGCGACAAAGGGTTTCAGGCTGCGTGCCAGGCGTTCGGCGCGCAGCCGGGCAACGGCGTGGGTCATTGGGGAACCTGCGGGTTGAAGGGCCAAGGGCGCGCAAGTCTAGAGTAAGATGGCCGCCGACTGAACCAGTCCGGTAGCAGCCGGTCTGAAGCCTCGGTTTTATTTCGGAGAACACCCATGCACCGCCTCGTCGCCCTGCTCGCCCTCAGCCTCGCCCTGCCAGCCGCCCAGGCGGCCTCCCTCAAGGACTACGAGCTGAGCCGCATGCTCAACCAGGTCGCCAAGGAAAGCAGTATCGGTACGCCACGGGCGATCAACGAAGACATCCTCGACCAGGGTTACACCGTGAACGGCAACGAGCTGGTCAACCACCTCAGCGTCCGCGAAGGCCATGCGGCCAACATGCGTGGCAACCCGGACACCGTACGCAACCAACTGGGCGCCAGCGTCTGCAGCAATACCGGCTACCGCCAACTGCTCGCCCGTGGCGCGGTGCTGCGCTATGAATTCACTGAGTACAAGAGCAACCGCCCGGTGACCACCGAGCGCTTCAGCAAGGTCGACTGCGGCCTGTGAGCCTGCCGCAGTTCAGTCCTCCTGCGCCCTGCGCTGCTCGTCGTCGGCCCTGAGCTCGGCGAGCAGGGCCTCCATGTAGCGTGATCGTCGCGCGCCGCCTTCCAGCCGGCGCATGCACTCATCCTCGAGGCTCAGGTTATTGGTACGCGCCGCCTGTACCAGCAGACGGTACAGATCGAGCTCAATCTCCAGCGTGATCCTGGGCATGCCCTGCCCTCCCATTCCCGACGCGCCCTGCGACTCGGCGTGGCGCCAGCCACCGCGGGGGCATGCTGCTCCCGCGTCTGCGTGATGGTTCGCGCAGGCCGATCAATGGACAGCCCGACGCGCGACTCCGACAGGTTTCAGTAAAACAGAGGGCCGGAGAAAACCTGTCCGACCGGACGAACGGCCAGGCAACCTGGGCAGCACGGGTTATTTGCCGGGGAGCTGCAACCTGGAGCGGATATCAGCGCTCAAAGTGTCACGACCCAGCCATACTCTGAACAGGGTCGGGCTGTTCAGGGAATTGAATTGACCCGGTCCGTATTTAGCAAGGAGAAGTCTTATGCCTTATGAACCGGACGACTACCTGTCTCGGCACTTCCATACCAGCGGCATCGACCTGACCAGCAAAGTGGAGGAGCTCAGCGCCCTCGTCGTACCCGCCGCCAGCCCCAATCTGCCGCTCTATCGTGAAATGCTCACCACCGTAGTGCGCATGGCCCAGGCCGACCGCAACCGCTGGGACGCCAAGATCATGCTGCAGACCCTGCGCGAAATGGAGCACGCTTTCAGCACTCTCGAGCAGTTCAAACGGCGACGCAAGGTCACCGTATTCGGCTCCGCGCGCACCCCACCGGAACACCCGGCCTATAAACTTGCCCGCGACCTGGGCCATACCCTGGCGCGCCTCGACTTGATGGTGGTAACCGGCGCGGGTGGCGGCATCATGGCTGCCGCCCATGAAGGGGCTGGCCTGGAAAACAGCCTGGGGTTCAACATCACCCTGCCCTTCGAGCAAGGCGCCAACGCCACCGTGCATGGCAGCGGCAACCTGCTGTCCTTCCATTTCTTCTTCCTGCGCAAGCTGTTCTTCGTCAAGGAAGCCGACGCCCTGGTGCTCTGCCCCGGCGGTTTCGGCACCCTGGACGAAGCCCTGGAAGTGATGACCCTGGTGCAAACCGGCAAGAGCCCGCTGGTACCCATCGTGTTGCTCGACGAACCTGGCAGCAATTACTGGGAAGAAGCCCTGCGTTTTCTGCGCGAGCAGTTACAAGAGCGCAGTTACATCTTGCCCAGCGACATGCAGCTGATGCGTCTGGTACATACGGCCGACGAAGCCGGAGAGGAAATTGCCCGTTTCTACCGCAACTTCCACTCCTCGCGCTGGCTCAAGGAGCGTTTCGTGATCCGGATGAATCACCCGCTCAACGCCACCGCACTGGCGACCCTGAACAAGGAGTTCGTCGACCTGTGCCTGAGTGGCGACTTCCAGCAGCAGGCCGTGTGCGAGTCCGAGAGCGATGAGCCCGAACTGCGCGACCTGATCCGCCTGGCCTTCCACTTCAACGCCCGCGACCACGGTCGCCTGCGCGAGCTGGTGGACTTCATCAACCTGCCGCAGAACTGGGTGCAGAACGCCTAGAGCACAGATAGATCGGCGCGCCTGCTCACCCGGGCAGATGCGCCAACATTCAACCGCACAAAAAACAGAGCCCGAAGAGGGGAGGCTTCGGGCTCAAAGGGGAAGTCAATCGAGAGTCGCACCGCGTAGCAAGCGACCAATCTGCTCCTGGGAAAAGCCTCGATAGGCGAGAAAACGCCCTTGCTTGGCCTTCTCGCGCATATCTACCGGCAACTCACCAGCGAATTTGCGTAACCACAGCTCTCGTAGCTGTTCATTCCAGTCAATTCCGGACTCGGCCAGCGCCTGTTCGATATCGGCGCGCGGTAAGCCACGCTGACTCAACTCCTCACGGATACGCATGGGTCCATAGCCGCCACGGCCGCGACTGGCGATAAAGCACTCCAGATAACGGCTCTCCGACAGCAACCCCTCTTCCGCCAAACGGTTCAGGGCGCTGTCGATCAATTCATCCGTAGCCCCACGCTGGCGCAGCTTGCGCGCCAGCTCGATGCGCCCGTGTTCGCGACGGGCCAGCAGATCCATGGCAGTCCGGCGTACTGCGACAAGGGTATCCAGCATCAGGGCCATTTCAAACGTTACCGGTAATCAGCAATCAAGCGTCGAGATCGGCCAGATCGTCGGCATCGGCAGTAGCCTCGGCACGAGCAGCCGGGCCGGAAGCCACCAGCAGCTTCTCGCGGATGATCTTCTCGATCGCGCCGCCTACTTCCGGGTTGTCTTCCAGGTATTTGGCCGAGTTGGCCTTGCCCTGACCGATTTTGTTGCCCTGGTAGCTGTACCAGGCACCGGATTTCTCGATCAGACCGAGCTGTACGCCGAGGTCGATGACTTCGCCGGTGCGGTAGATGCCCTTGCCGTAGAGAATCTGGAATTCGGCCTGACGGAACGGCGGGGCCACCTTGTTCTTCACCACTTTGACGCGGGTTTCGCTACCGACCACCTCGTCACCTTCCTTCACCGCGCCGGTACGACGGATGTCCAGGCGCACCGAGGCGTAGAACTTAAGGGCGTTACCACCGGTGGTGGTTTCCGGGCTGCCGAACATCACGCCGATCTTCATGCGAATCTGGTTGATGAAGATCACCAGGCAGTTGGCGTTCTTGATGTTGCCGGTGATCTTGCGCAGCGCTTGCGACATCAGGCGGGCTTGCAGACCGACGTGCATGTCGCCCATCTCGCCTTCGATCTCGGCCTTCGGTACCAGGGCGGCCACGGAGTCGACGATGATCACGTCGACGGCGTTGGAGCGCACCAGCATGTCGGTGATTTCCAAGGCCTGCTCGCCGGTATCCGGCTGCGACACCAGCAGGTCGTCGACGTTGACGCCCAGCTTGCCGGCGTAGTCCGGGTCGAGGGCGTGTTCGGCGTCGACGAAGGCGCAGGTGGCACCAGCTTTCTGCGCTTCGGCGATCACCGACAGGGTCAGGGTGGTTTTACCCGAAGACTCCGGGCCGTAGATCTCGACGATCCGGCCTTTCGGCAGGCCGCCAATGCCGAGGGCAATATCGAGGCCCAGGGAGCCGGTGGAAATGGCCGGAATCGCTTGGCGATCGTGATCGCCCATGCGCATCACGGCGCCCTTGCCGAATTGTTTTTCAATCTGACCCAGGGCTGCCGCCAACGCGCGCTTCTTGTTCTCGTCCATTTCCATCCTCACGTGATCAAAGGGAGCCGATCGCTCACCAACAACTGTATAAGTAGACAGTAGTATTCCATAAGGCAAGTCGCGCGCCTACCCCTGTTGCGGATTTTCTCCTGCCGTCAGTCGGAGCAGGCCCAGCAGCGCCCATTCGACTGTCTGCCGCCGCACTGCATCGCGATCACCGGCGAACTGGCAACGCTGGCTGAACCGCTGTTCGCCATCGCCCCAGGCCAGCCAGACCGTGCCCACCGGTTTCTCCGGGGAACCACCATCCGGTCCGGCCACGCCACTCACCGCCACGGCAAAACGAGCCTGGCTGTGCTGCTGTGCGCCGTGCACCATGGCCTCGACCACCTCCTGACTGACCGCGCCAACGCGCCCGAACAACTCTGAGGGCACCCCCAGCTGGGCGGTTTTCTGTGCATTGGAATAGGTGATGTAGCCGGCCTCGAACCAGGCCGAGCTGCCGGGAATGCGGGTAATCGCCTCGGCAATCCCGCCACCGGTGCAGGACTCGGCCGTACAGACCTGTGCGCCCTGCGCCCGCAACTGCGCACCGAGGCGCTCGGCCAACTGGGTGATCGAATCCATATGCTCTCCGGGGTGAAACGAAACAGGGGGATACCCTACACTAGGCGCTTTTGCGATTTCAGCCGGACAGCCAGAACCATGAGTGATCTCTCCGCCCACACCCCCATGATGCAGCAGTACTGGAAGCTGAAGAACCAGCATCCGGACCAGCTGATGTTCTATCGCATGGGCGACTTCTACGAGATCTTCTACGAGGACGCGAAGAAGGCGGCGGTGCTGCTCGATATCACTCTGACCGCACGCGGCTCGTCGGCCGGCCAGGCGATCCCGATGTGCGGCATTCCGCACCACTCGGCCGAAGGCTACCTGGCCAAACTGGTCAAGCTCGGCGAGTCGGTGGTGATCTGCGAGCAGATCGGCGACCCGGCCACCAGCAAGGGCCCGGTGGAGCGCCAGGTGGTACGCATCATCACCCCCGGCACCATCAGCGACGAAGCGCTGCTCGATGAGCGCCGCGACAACCTGCTGGCCGCCGTACTGGGCGACGAGCGCCTGTTCGGCCTGGCCACCCTGGACATCACCAGCGGCCGCTTCACCGTGCAGGAGCTCAAGGGCTGGGAAAATCTGCTGGCCGAACTGGAGCGTCTGAGCCCGGCCGAATTACTGATCCCCGATGACTGGCCGCAGGGCCTGCCGGTAGACAAACGCCGTGGCACCCGCCGCCGCGCGCCCTGGGACTTCGACCGCGACACGGCGCGCAAGAGCCTGTGTCAGCAGTTCGCTACCCAGGACCTGAAAGGCTTCGGCTGCGAAAACCTGAGCCTGGCCATCGGCGCCGCCGGCTGCCTGCTAGGTTACGCCAAGGAAACCCAGCGCACCGCCCTGCCGCACCTGCGCAGCCTGCGTCATGAGCGCCTCGACGACACGGTAATCCTCGATGGCGCCAGCCGGCGTAACCTGGAACTGGACACCAACCTCGCCGGCGGTCGCGACAACACCCTGCAATCGGTGGTCGACCGCTGCCAGACCGCCATGGGCTCGCGCCTGCTGACCCGCTGGCTGAATCGTCCGCTGCGCGACCGCACAGTGCTGGAAGGTCGCCAGGACTCCATCGCCTGCCTGCTGGACCGCTACCAGTTCGAACTGATCCAGCCGCAGCTAAAAGATATCGGCGACCTTGAGCGCATCCTCGCCCGCATCGGCCTGCGCAATGCCCGTCCGCGTGACCTGGCGCGTCTGCGCGATGCCCTGGCCGCCCTGCCGCAGCTGCAAAGTGGCATGGTTCTGCTGGACATACCGCACCTGACCGAACTGGCGGTGAGCATCCGCACCTACCCGGAGCTAGCCGATCTGCTGGCCCGCGCCATCATCGACAATCCGCCGGCGGTGATCCGCGATGGCGGCGTGCTGAAGACCGGTTACGACGCCGAGCTGGACGAACTGCAATCGCTGAGCGAAAACGCCGGCCAGTACCTGATGGATCTGGAAGTACGTGAAAAAGCCCGCACCGGCCTGGCCAACCTCAAGGTCGGCTACAACCGCGTGCACGGTTACTTCATCGAACTACCGAGCAAGCAGGCCGAATCGGCACCGGCCGACTATATCCGCCGGCAGACCCTGAAAGGCGCCGAACGCTTCATCACCCCGGAACTCAAGGAGTTCGAGGACAAGGCGCTATCGGCCAAGAGCCGTGCCCTGGCCCGCGAGAAGCTGCTGTACGACGAGCTGCTGGAACACCTGATCGGCCATCTGGCGCCGCTGCAGGACACCGCCGCGGCCCTGGCCGAACTGGACGTGCTGAGCAACCTGGCCGAGCGCGCGCTGAACCTCGACCTCAATCGCCCACGCTTCGTCGAAGAGCCATGCATGCGCATCAGCCAGGGTCGCCATCCGGTGGTCGAACAGGTGCTGGATACACCGTTCGTGGCCAACGACCTGGGCCTGGACGACAACACGCGCATGCTGATCATCACCGGTCCGAACATGGGCGGTAAGTCGACCTACATGCGCCAGACCGCATTGATAGTGCTGCTCGCCCATATCGGCAGCTTCGTCCCGGCGGCCAGCTGCGAACTGTCGCTGGTCGACCGCATCTTCACCCGCATCGGCTCCAGCGATGACCTGGCCGGCGGGCGTTCGACCTTCATGGTCGAGATGAGCGAGACCGCCAACATCCTGCACAACGCCAGCGAACGTAGCTTGGTGCTGATGGACGAAGTCGGCCGCGGCACCAGCACCTTCGACGGCCTGTCGCTGGCCTGGTCGGCGGCCGAGCAACTGGCCAGCCTGCGCGCCTGGACGCTGTTCGCCACCCACTACTTCGAGCTGACAGTCCTGCCGGAAAGCGAGCCGGTGGTGGCCAACGTGCACCTCAATGCCACTGAGCACAACGAGCGCATCGTCTTCCTGCACCACGTGCTACCTGGCCCGGCCAGCCAGAGCTACGGCCTGGCGGTAGCCCAGTTGGCGGGCGTACCGGCACCGGTGATCCAGCGTGCCCGCGAGCACCTGGCACGCCTGGAGACCACCAGCCTGCCCCACGAGACACCGCGCAGCGTGGCCGGCCAAGCCGTTGCACCGCTGCAAAACGACCTGTTCGCCAGCCTGCCGCACCCGGTGCTGGAGGAATTGGCCAAGATCAATCCCGATGATCTGACACCGCGCCGCGCGCTGGAGCTGTTATATACATGGAAGACGCGGATCTGACAGCGAGCCTCGCAAACTGGTAGAATCCGCGCGCTTTTAAGATTGCCCGACCTCCAGCCTGAGTCGAGGCCATCACTTTTTGTGCCGGAGACCCACCCAGAACGGGGCACGGCCGCTGTTTGAGGAGAGAATCAGAACATGACTTTCGTCGTCACCGACAACTGCATCAAGTGCAAATACACCGACTGCGTGGAAGTGTGTCCGGTGGACTGCTTCTACGAAGGCCCGAACTTTCTGGTGATCCACCCGGACGAGTGCATCGACTGCGCCCTCTGCGAACCAGAGTGCCCGGCCCAGGCCATCTTCTCCGAAGACGAAGTGCCGGAAGACCAGCAGGAGTTCATCGCCCTGAACACCGAACTGGCGGAAGTCTGGCCGAACATCACCGAGAGGAAAGATGCCCTGGCCGACGCCGAAGAGTGGGATGGCGTGAAGGACAAGCTGAAGCATCTGGAGCGCTAAGCCCCCGCAACAACGTAAAAGGCCCGCTCGATGCGGGCCTTTTGCTGTCTGCAGCTTTTCTCCAGGCAAAAAAAGGGGCGGTTATTAGCCGCCCACTCTTTTTTCCCTACTCCCTGAGAATCCTGCCATCTTCCTGATGAACTGCATCCTGCAGTGGTTCCCTGATCGTCATCCTGACAACCCGTACCATTTCCCTTGGCACGGCTTCATATTACCTCGTCCCTCAGCCATCACAAGGCCACCCCAAAGCGCTTTATCCAGCCTGCGCGCTTATCGAATAAATAAATAATCGTTAATTTTCAATACTTTACAAAGTATCGACTACAGAGAAACGGCGCCTACCGGCGTAAAGCTCCTACGTTCACCTACAGCAGGTGTAAGCAAAGGCTTACATGGCGGCGCATAAAAAAGGCTATGCCCCAATAGCGTGTTGCGCAGGCTGAAGCTGTAGGTTGGGTTGAGGAGCGGAGCGGCGAAGCCCAACGAGGCCTGCACCGGACCTGTTGGGCTTCGCTGCGCTCAACACCAACCTACGGGAGTTGCCTGACCTGCAGCCGATCCATGCCTACCAACACCGCTGCAGAGTTACAGCTCTCCTGATTGCCCAGCCCCCACTGGATTCCCGCCTTCGCGGGAATGACGAAGAAAACCAGGTCGCGTCGGGCCTCGAAGACTCTCCTCCACGAACCGTAATTCCCGCGTACGCAGGCGCAGGACAGCAGCTTTATCGCTGAACAGCGCTTGCGCTGGCGGGGCATAATCCAGTGCATTCGGCAGCACAGAAAACGTGCCCGTCAGAGGACGCAACACGCTATTGGGACATAGCCATAAAAAACCCGGCCTGGGCCGGGTCTTTTTCAAGCAGCGACTGATCTACTGGAACAAGGCATCGCTCGACAGGCCGTTCTTCTCCAAGATCTCGCGCAGGCGCTTGAGCGCCTCTACCTGGATTTGCCTGACGCGCTCACGGGTCAGACCGATTTCCTGGCCAACCTCTTCCAGCGTGCAGCTCTCGTGACCCCGCAGGCCAAAGCGCCGCACTACCACTTCACGCTGCTTGTCTGTCAGTTCCGACAGCCACTGGTCGATACTCTCCGAGAGGTCATCGTCCTGCAGCAGATCGCAGGGATCCGAAGGCCGATCATCAGTGAGGGTATCGAGCAGGGTCTTGTCAGAGTCCGGTCCGAGGGAAACATCCACCGAAGTCACCCGCTCGTTGAGACCCAGCATGCGCTTGACCTCGTCGACCGGTTTCTCCAGCAGGTTGGCGATCTCTTCGGCCGAAGGCTCATGGTCGAGCTTCTGAGTCAGCTCGCGTGCGGCACGCAGATAGACATTGAGTTCCTTGACCACATGGATCGGTAGCCGGATCGTGCGGGTCTGATTCATGATCGCCCGCTCGATGGTCTGGCGAATCCACCAGGTCGCATACGTGGAGAAACGGAAGCCACGCTCCGGGTCAAATTTTTCCACCGCGCGAATCAGGCCGAGATTGCCCTCTTCGATAAGGTCCAGCAGGGAAAGGCCGCGATTGACGTAGCGTCGAGCGATCTTCACCACCAGACGCAAGTTGCTTTCAATCATGCGCTTGCGCCCGGCAGGATCGCCCTTCTGCGCCAAACGCGCGAAGTGCACTTCTTCCTGGGGAGTCAGCAGCGGGGAAAAACCGATTTCGTTGAGGTACAGCTGAGTGGCGTCGAGCGCCCGGGTGTAGTCGATGTATTTGTGTTGCTTGAGAGTAGTGGTCGAATTTTTGGATTTGGCGCTGGAAAGGGACAGCTCGGCTTCCTCTGTCTGATCTTCCAGAACGATGCCAGGCTCCATCAGGAGCACTTCATCGTCGACGTCAAACTCCGGCGCTTCTTTTTTGAGTGCCATTGTTGTTGTCCTGTATTGAGTTCGACAACAAGCTCCGGCGCACCTTGTCCAGACGTTCTTCCCAGAGAGAATCGGCCCCCCAAGCCTGCCCTGAGGCAAACCTGCCGCCGAAACATCACACCTGTTGGAAAGTCGGATAACTCCCTGGCAACACCTGAGCTCGCTCCACCCACGAGTGGCAGCGGACTGGCGGCAGGATCAACGACGAGGCAGATATTGCAGGGGGTCTACAGGTTTGCCCTGACGGCGAATCTCGAAATGGAGTTTCACCCGGTCGGTTCCCGTGGAACCCATCTCGGCGATATGTTGCCCGACTTTGACCTGCTGTCCCTCCCGAACCAGCAGCCTGCGGTTATGTCCGTAGGCGCTTACGTAGGTATCGCTGTGCTTGATGATCACCAGTTCGCCGTAGCCCCGTAAACCACTTCCGGCGTACACAACAGCACCATCAGACGCAGCTAAAACAGGCTGGCCCAATTCACCGGCGATATCAATTCCTTTATTCAAACTGCCGTTTGACGAGAACTTCCCGATCAATGCTCCGTTTGCCGGCCACGCCCAGCCTTGCGCAGAGCGGGTTACCGGCTGCACAACCCCGGCCACCGCGGGGGTCGTGCTGACCGGCGTCGCCGGAGCGTTCGCCGGAGCCTGCGGCTTGGGCTGCGATACCGGAGTCTTGATCGGTTGCTGCGTAACAGGACGCCCTGCGCCAACTGGCTGAGTCGTGACCGGAGTCACAGCCGGCTTGCCCGCCTGGGCGACCACGGGAACCGGGCTGCCGGGCAGATCGAAACGCACGCGCTGGCCGGGACGGATCACGAAGGGAGCGGGAATGTTGTTGCGCGCGGCCAGGGCTTTCCAGTCCCAGCCAAAACGGAAGGCGATCGAATACAGGGTGTCGCCAGGCTGCACGATGTACTGGCCACCGGTGACCTGCGGGCGACTCGGAGCAGCCGTTGCGCCGCCGCCATGAGTGCGATCCACCACCTGCACCTGTGTGCTGGGCGAGCTGCTGCAACCCGACAGGATGACGGCGAAAAACGCTGCCCCCAGGCCACTGCGGCCCATCAGGCACTTTCGCTGTTGTCTGCTCGTGAGACTCACCCCGTGCTCCCCTGCCGGTGTTTCTTGGATATATAGGTACGCATTGTGCCGGAATTATCCGGCAGAGCCAGTCGCTTGCCCTGGCCCGTGGAACACTACAGCGGCTTCACCCGATCTTCTCAGGCCAAGGGGCCGTTGAGCAGCGGCACGAAACGCACCAGATCGAGAACATGACGGCTGTAGCCATCCTCTTCGCGGATGATCAGTAACAGTTCCTGCACATCGCCTGCACCCACCGGAATCACCAGACGCCCACCCGGGGCGAGCTGATCCAGCAGCGCCTGCGGCACTTCGGCAGCGGCGGCGGTAACGATGATGCCGTTGTACGGGCCCAGCGCATTCCAGCCTTCCCAGCCATCGCCCCAGCGGAATACCACGTTGCGCAGGTTGAGTTCGACCAAGCGCTCCTTGGCCTTGTCCTGCAGGCTCTGGATGCGTTCGACCGAGAACACCCGCTCGACCAGCTGGGCCAGCACGGCAGTCTGGTAGCCCGAGCCGGTGCCGATCTCCAGCACCTTGTCCAGCGGACCGGCAGCCAGCAGCAGCTCGGTCATGCGTCCGACCATGTACGGCTGGGAGATGGTCTGGTTATGGCCGATGGGCAGCGCGGTGTCTTCGTAGGCGCGATGGGCCAGCGCCTCGTCGACGAACAGGTGGCGCGGCGTACGGCGGATGACTTCCAGCACCCGTGGATTGGACAGCCCTTCCTCGTAGAGGCGCTCGATCAGCCGCTCGCGGGTGCGTTGCGAGGTCATGCCGACCCCCTGGCGCTGCAGATGATCCTGACCGCGCATCAGAGCAGCCCCTCCAGCCAGCCTTCGAGACTGGCGAAGGCGTCGTTGAAGGTGCGATCCAGCTGCAGTGGAGTGATCGACACATAGCCCTGCATCACCGCATGGAAGTCGGTGCCCGGGCCGCCATCTTCGGCATCGCCGGAAATCGAGATCCAGTAGCCTTCCTTGCCGCGCGGGTTGACCACCTTGACCGGCGCTGCCGCACGGGCGCGATGGCCGAGGCGGGTCAGCTGGATGCCGCGGATGCGCTCCAGCGGCAGGTTGGGCACGTTGACGTTGAGCACGCTGCGCGGCGGCAAATCGAGCTGGCCGTGGGCCTCGACCAGTTTGCGGGCAAAATAGGCGGCAGTCGGCAGGTTGTCCGGCTGGCGCGACAACAGCGAGAAGGCAAATGCCGGGCGGTTGAGGAAGCGGCCTTCCAGAGCCGCGGCCACGGTGCCGGAATACAGCACGTCGTCACCCAGATTGGCGCCCAGGTTGATCCCCGACACCACCATGTCCGGCACTTGCTCGAACAGACCATTGAGGCCCAAGTGCACGCAGTCGGTCGGTGTGCCGTTGAGGCTGATATAGCCATTGGGCAGCGTTGTCGGGTGCAACGGACGGTCGAGGGTCAGCGAGCTGCTGGCGCCGCTCTTGTCCTCGGCCGGGGCAACGATGACGCAGTCGGCGTAGTCGGCCAGCGCGCCATGCAGCGCGGCGATACCGGGCGCCATCACCCCATCGTCGTTGGAAATCAGAATTCGCATGGATTTTCCGTCTGCCCTGCCGGCAGTAGATCGACCAGTTCGCGCACCACCACGGTGGCGAAGCATCCGGCCGGCAGGACGAAGTGCAGTTGCAGAATGTCAGGCTCCGGATAATGCCACGTCAAACCGTCGATGGGGAGGCGCAGGATGCGTCGTTCGTGCGCCATGCCCGCTTCGACCAGCCAGTCCGCCAGCGCCTGCTCGCTCGCCGCCACGCCCTGCTCCAGCTCATGCGCCGCAGCGGCGGCGGGTGACGGCCCGGCGCCCCACAGCGGGCCGGTGGGGTGCAGGTCGAGAATGGCCAGGCGCGGATCGCTGCACTCGGCTTCGCCGGCCATGAAGAAGCTGCGACTGTCGGTGAACGCCAGCAGATCGCCGACCGCGACCTGGCTCCAGCTGCCCGCCGCCACCCGCTCGGCCAGCAGTCGGTTGAACAGATAGCTACGCGCCGCCGAGAGCAGGCGCGAGCGCAGGTTGCGCTGCTCCGGCAGCTCGTGGCGCTCGGCGAACTGGCGCGCCTCGAAGACGTTGCCGCCTTGGAAACCGAAGCGCTGCAGGCCGTAGTAGTTGGGCACTCCCTGGGCCTGGATCTGCTGCAGACGTTGCTCCAGCGCGTCCTTGTCGCCCTCGAACTGGGTCAGGCGCAGGGTGAAACCGTTGGCCGAATGGGCGCCGCGCTGCAGTTTGCGCGAGTGGCGCGCGCTCTTGAGGATACTCAGGCTGTGGCCTTCGGCCGTACTCAGATCGGGATCGGCCTTGCCCGGCAGGTGCAGGCTGAACCACTGGCGGGTCAGCGCCTGGCGATCCTTCAGCCCGGCATAGCTGATATTGCGTTGCGACACGCCGGCGGCGCGGGCCAGGCGGCGCGCCGCCTCCTCGGTATTCAGCCCGCGCTTCTCCACCCACAACCAGAGATGTTCGCCCTGGCCGGACAGCGGGATGTCGAGCACTTCGTCGACCTGGAAATCTTCCGCGGTGGCCTTGAGCACGGCGCGCCCGCAGGCCTCGCCGTGGGCGCGTGGGCCGAGCAATTGCGCCTCGTTCATGCTTTCACCAGCAGCGCCACGGCGTGTACCGCAATGCCTTCCTCGCGCCCGGTGAAGCCGAGCTTCTCGGTGGTGGTGGCCTTGACGTTGACCTGATCCAGCTCGACCTGCAGGTCGGCGGCGATCAGAGCGCGCATGGTTTCGATATGCGGCGCCATCTTCGGTGCCTGGGCGACTATGGTGGCGTCGACGTTGCCGACCACATAGCCCTTGGCGTGGATCAGGCCGACCACATGGCGCAGCAGCGCCCGGCTGTCGGCGCCCTTGAAGGTCGGGTCGGTATCGGGGAAGTGCTTGCCTATATCGCCCAGCGCCGCCGCGCCAAGTAGCGCATCGCTAAGCGCATGCAGCAGCACGTCGCCATCGGAATGGGCGATCAGGCCGAGCTTGTGGGGAATGCGCACGCCGCCGAGGGTGATGAAATCGCCCTCGCCGAAGCGGTGCACGTCGTAGCCATGGCCGATACGCATAAAGAAAAACGCCCTGAAAATGTCAGGGCGTGATTCTAACCGGATCAGCCTCTTAGCGCCGCCGCATGATGACGCAGATGGTCGTCGATGAAGCTGGCGATGAAGTCGTAGCTGTGGTCGTAGCCCGGCTGCAGGCGCAAGGTCAGCGGATG
>JBOFCR010000194.1:0-30750 GCA_051646165.1 Pseudomonas sp.
CAATCCCCAGGCTGGACTCAAGCTGATGCTGCGTGCCCTGGCGCGCCTCGACAGCCTGTTTGCCGGCGAGGCCCGTGGTCGCCTGTACTGGATCGGCGCCGCCGCCGTGGAATCGCAACTCGAAGGCCAGCTGCTGACCCGCAAGACGCGCAAGCAGCTGTTCTCGCGCCTGGATCGCGAGATCAAACAGGCGCTGACCAACCAGGCCTACGAAGCGCCGCGCAGCCTGCTGAAAGAACTGCTGTACCTGGTGGCCCTGGCCGACAGTCGTGGTCAGTACGCCAGCCAGGTGCGTGAGGTCTTCGCCCTGACGGCGCTGCCATTCACCGATCACCTGCTCGACGAGGAGTTCCAGCGCCTGTCGGGGCCAGGGCAGGGCGTGATGCGTTCGCTGTCTTCGGCGATTCGCGAGGAGCTGGCGAGCGTCAAGGACATGCTCGACCTGATCGAGCGTGGCACTGCTCAGCCTGCCAGTTTCGGCAATCTGCATGTGATGCTCGGCAAGCTGGCGAAGACCCTCGGCATGGTTGGCCTGAGCTCGGCGGCCAACGCCCTGCAGGTGCAGTTGCCGGTGGTGGCGAGCTGGAGCGAAGACAGCCCGGCAGCCAGCGCCGATCTGCACAAGCTGGCCGAGGCCGTGCTCTATGTGGAAAGTATGGTCGCCAGCCTGGAGCGCGGCGAACAGCGCAATCCGCGTCCGCAGGCGCTGCAGCCAGGCGACGAAGGCGAGGCCTTTGCCGCGCACCAGTTGAACGAGGCGCGCATCGTGGTGATCGACGAGGCCCAGGGTGGCCTGGCCCTGGCCAAGCGGGCGATTACCTCCTATCTCGAATCCAACGGCGACAAGCTGCACCTGGCCAACGTGCCGTTCAGCCTGCAGGCTGTGCGCGGTGGGCTGTGGTTCCTCGGTCAGGAGCGTGCGGCGCGCCTGATCGGCAGCTGTGCCGACTACATCCAGGCACGCATGATCGAAGCCGCGCAGATGCCGTCCGAGCAGATGCTGGAAACCCTCGCCGATGCCCTCAGCAGCCTTGAGTACTACCTCGAAGCCGGTGCCGTGCTGCGTCCGGAAACCACGCCGAGCGTGCTCGACCTGGCCGAGGAAAGCGTGCGCGCCCTGGGCCTACCGGTCGCGGCCTGATGAGCGCCGGCTGGCAGACCACTCCGGCGCTGGACAATGCCCAGCCCGGCGGCTGGGCGCTGGTGCGCAGCCAGCAGGGTTTTCTCGCCGATGGCAATGGCGTGCTGTTCCCCCGTGAATGGCTCAAGCGCCAGGACCTGCCACTAGCTGCCGAACATGGCCTCGGCCTGTTCAACAACGATCCGGTGTGGCTATTCGAACTGAGCCAGCCGGCCGAGATGCCGGGCTGCTTCTGGCAGAGCCTGCGGCAGTTCATGCTGCAGGCCGACTACCCGACCTTCCGCATGCTGTCCTTTGCCGAACAGATCGGCACCTGGAGCGATCAGCAGCGTTTCTGCGGGCGCTGCGGCAGCGCCAATCGCCAGGTGCCCGGCGAGCGCTGCATGCGCTGCCCGCAGTGCGGCCTGGACGGCTACGCGCGGATTTCACCGAGCATGATTGTGCTGGTCACCCGCGGTGATGAAGTCCTCTTGGCCCGTTCGCCGCGCTTCGTGCCCGGGGTCTACAGCACCCTGGCCGGTTTCGTCGAGCCGGGTGAGTCGGCGGAAGAGTGCGTGATCCGCGAGGTGCGTGAGGAAGTCGCCATCGAGGTGGGTAACCTGCAGTATCTGGGTAGCCAGGGCTGGCCGTTCCCGCATTCGCTGATGCTGGGCTTCCATGCCGAATACGTGGCTGGCGAAATCGTGCCGCAGGCCGACGAGATCGAGGATGCGCGCTGGTTCCATATCGAAGAACTGCCGCCCTTGCCGATGCAGCGCTCGATCGCCCGTTACCTGATCGACCTGCATCTGGCCCGGCGCCTGGGCCTGCCGGAGCCTCAGCTGGCGCGGTAGGGTGGATGGCGCTTTATCCATCCACAGGGCACAGCTCCCTACGCCTGACCGAACCAGTGCTGCCAGGCTAGGCGCGCGGTCAGCGCCAGTACCACCAGAATGAACACCGGGCGGATGAACTTCGAACCGCCGCTGATCGCCGTGCGTGCGCCGAGGAAAGCCCCGGCCATCAGTGCCAGCCCCATGCTGATGCCGAGCAGCCAGGCCACCTGGCCGGTGATGATGAACACCGTCAGGGCCATGGCGTTGCTGACGAAGTTCATGCTGCGCGCCACGCCGCTGGCGCGCACCAGATCCAGCGGATACAGCAGCAGGGTGCTGACCGTCCAGAAGGCGCCGGTACCGGGGCCGGCCACGCCATCGTAGAAGCCCAGGCCAAGCCCTTGCGGCCACTGCCGGCGCTGGGCGATGGGGGCATCCCGGGTGGCGTGATTTTCCGGGGTCTTGCCGAACAGCAGATAGAGGCCGCAACCGAATACCACCGCCGGCAGCATCTGGTTGAGCCAGGCCGCGGGTAGCCAGTGGGCGAGGGTGGCGCCCAGTGCCGAGCCGATGGCCGTGGCGATCAGGGCGTTGCGCCACTGGCGCGGGGCGAACAGCTTGCGCCGGTAGAAGGTGTAGCTGGCGGTGGCCGAGCCGAAGGTGGCGCACAGTTTGTTGGTGCCCAGCACCAGGTGCGGCGGCAAGCCGGCGGTGAGCAGGGCGGGGATGGTCAGCAGGCCGCCGCCACCGGCAATCGCGTCGATGAAGCCGGCGGTGAAGGCGACCAGGGCGAGAATCGCCAAGGTGATGGGATCGACGCCCAGTTCAAAGGCAAAAGGCATAAAAAACTCGACGTGGATTCAATTGTGCGGGGCTACGGCTGGCCGGCTGCCGGGGCTGCTGCGCATAATGCCGGCAATTTCATGGAGAAGGAAATCGACTCATGCAGTATGACGGCCTGGCCTGGTTCGTTGGCCTTCTGGCGGTGCTGGTGGTCTTCATCGCGGCGCGCATCCTGTTCAATCGCAGCTGGTTTCTCGGCTGGCTGCGCGGCACCTGCGGCCTGGCGTTCCTGGCTCTGGCCCTGCTGGTCGGCACGGTGGCCTATGACCTGATGAGCTACGCGGCGTTGCCGGAAGGCAAGCCGCTGCTGATCCTGAACTTCGCCGCCGACGGCCCGCAGCGTTATCGGGTCAACCTGCAGGAGGGCGGCGAGGAGCGCGAAGTGACCCTGGAGGGCGATCTGTGGCAGCTCGATGGTCGCCTGCTGCGCTGGAAAGGCCTGGCGGCGCTGATCGGCCTACAGCCGGGTTACCGTCTGGAGAAGCTCTCCGGCCGCTTCCTCGCCATCGAGCAGCAGGAGACTGCGCGCTATGCCCAGGTCGAACTGGCGCAGAGCCCCTATGGCATCGACCTGTGGCGCTGGCTGCGCCTCGGCCAGCATGACCTGTTCCTGTTCGACCCGCAGGCCGCGCGGGTGACCTCCCTGCCGATCGCCGATGGCGCGATGTTCAGCGTCAGCCTGAGCCCGACCGGCCTGCTGGCGCAGCCGATGAACCAGGCCGCCGAGCAGGCGCTGAAAGACTGGGAGTAAATCCCGGGCAATAAAAAGGCTATGTCTCAGTAGCGTGTTGCCCAGGCTAAAGCTGTAGGTTGGGTTGAGGGGCAGCGCGACGAAGCCCAACGAGGCCGGCACCGAACCCGTTGGGCTTCGCTGCGCTCAACGCCAACCTACGGGAATTGCCTGGCCTGCGGCCGATCCATACCGGCCAAACCCCATGCAACACATGATGGGTACATAGCCATGAAAAAAGGGACCCGAGGGTCCCTTTTTTCATGGCGGCTGGCCTCAGGAGAGGAAGCCACCATCCACGTTCAGCGCTACGCCGGTGGTGTAGCTGGAGGCGTCGCTGGCCAGGTACAGCACGGCACCGGCCATCTCGCTCGGGGCGGCCACGCGCTTGAGCGGGATGCGCTGCAGGGCGAGGTTGAGGATGGCGTCGTTCTTGGTCAGGGCTGAGGCGAACTTGGTGTCGGTCAGGCCCGGCAGCAGGGCGTTGCAGCGGATGCCGAACTGCGCGCATTCCTTGGCGAAGACCTTGGTCATGCTGATCACGGCGGCCTTGGTCACCGAGTAGATGCCCTGGAACTCGCCCGGCGAGACGCCGTTGATCGAGGCGACGTTGATGATACTGCCGCCACCGCCGGCCTTCATCAGCTTGCCGCCTTCGATGGACATGAAGTAGTAGCCGCGGATGTTGACGTCGACGGTCTTCTGGAAGGCGCCCAGGTCGGTGTCCAGCACGTTGCAGAACTGCGGGTTGGTGGCGGCGTTGTTGACCAGGATGTCGAGGCGGCCGAACTGCTCGCGGATAAAGGCGAACACGTTGCTGATCTGTTCCATCTCGCCGATGTGACAGGCGATGGCGGTGGCTTTGCCGCCGTCGGCGACGATGGCGTCGGCGACTTTCTGGCAGTCGTCGATCTTGCGGCTCGACACGATCACGTGGGCGCCTTGCTGGGCCAGCAGCTTGGCGATGGCTTCACCGATGCCGCGGCTGGCGCCGGAAACGAAAGCGATCTTGCCGTCGAGGTCGAACAGGTTGGTCTTGGACATTGCGATTACCTTGTCTGAGCCGGGGTTAGAGGGTGGATTTCTTGATGACCTGCAGGGCCGCCTGCTCCAGCAGCTTGTTCATCATGATGAACTGGGCGAAGCGCTTGTCCTTGGTCTGGCCGTGGAAGAAGCGGTAGTAGATCTGCTGGACGATGCCGGCCAGGCGGAACAGGCCGTAGCAGTAGTAGAAGTCGAAGTTGTCGATCTGGATGCCGGCGCGCTCGGCGTAATAGTCGACGAACTCGCGGCGAGTCAGCATGCCCGGGGCGTTGCTCGGCTGGCGACGCATCAGTTGCATCGGTTGCGGGTCGTCGGCTTCGATCCAGTAGGCGAGGGTGTTGCCCAGGTCCATCAGCGGGTCGCCAATGGTGGTCAGCTCCCAGTCCAGCACGCCGATGATCTGCATCGGGTTGGCCGGGTCGAGGATCACGTTGTCGAAGCGGTAGTCGTTGTGCACGATGCCCGGCTTGTGATGGTCGGCCGGCATCTTCTCGCGCAGCCAGGCCTTGACCGGTTTCCAAGTCGGCGCATCGGGGGTCAGGGCTTTCTCGTAGCGGTCGCTCCAGCCTTCGATCTGGCGCTTCACATAGCCTTCCGGCTTGCCCAGGTCGCTCAGGCCGCAAGCCTGGTAGTCGACGTTGTGCAGGTCGACCAGCTTGTCGATGAAACTCTTGCACAGTGAGCCGGTCTGCTCGGCGCTGAAGTCCAGTTCGGCCGGCATGTCGCTGCGCAGGATGATGCCGTTGACCCGTTGCATCACGTAGAACTCGGCGCCGATCACCGACTCGTCGGTGCAGTGCACATAGGCCTTGGGGCAGTAGGGGAAGCCATCGTTGAGCTGGTTGAGAATGCGGAACTCGCGGCCCATGTCATGGGCCGATTTGGCTTTGTGGCCGAATGGCGGGCGACGCAGGACGAATTCTTGGTTCGGGTATTCCAGCAGATAGGTCAGGTTCGAGGCGCCGCCAGGGAACTGGCTGATGCGCGGCTCGCCCTCCAGACCGGGGATATGTGCCTTGAGGTACTGGTCGATGATGGCAGCATCGAGTTCTTCGCCATCGCGAATCCCGGTGGATTGGTCTGTAAGCGTCATGCTTATCCCTTCTGCTTATGATGGGTGGCACTAATTATTGGCTAATCTAATGTTGCTAGCTGGGCCTAACAAGCTAAGCACAGCGTTATAGATCTGGGTGTTGGCGTGCAATCAAGAGCCCTGATTGCCTCGTACTGGCAGAGCGCTGGCGAAAAAAAACCGGAGTCGAGGACTCCGGTTTTTCGTGTTGCAACAGCGTAGACGCGGGGTCTTACACCGGGAACAGCTCGGCCAGTTTCATGGCCAGCATCATGTCGCCTTCGGCGCGCAGTTTGCCGCCCATGAAGGCTTGCATGCCGTCGGTTTCGCCGCTGGCGATACCGGCCAGGGTGGCGCTGTCCATGATCAGGGTGACGTTGGCGTTGGCGTTGTCGCCTTGCTGGACGTCGCAGGTGCCGTCTTTGACGATCAGCGCGTAGTTCTCACCGTCTTCGATGTTGAACTGGAATACCAGGTCCAGGCCGGCAGCAGCGCTGGCGTTGAACTTGGACTTCATGGTGTTGATGGTGTCGGCAACGGAGCTCATGGTTTCTGTCCTTTTTTATCGAGGGTTTCTGGCGACCTTGCGGGTCGCAGTGGGCCGGGACTCAGCGATAAGTGATGAGTTCCGGCGCCTTCAACAGTTCCAAATGCACACGGCTGTTGAAGGAAGCCAGGGTCACCTCGTTGCCGCGGAACTGCAGGCGGCTGAGCGAGGTGTTGACGATCTGCCAGTTGAGATCGAATGCTTTGTGCGCCGGTATCCCGGTGAGCAGATGTATCAGCGCGGTGATGGTGCCACCGGAAGTGAACACGGCAATGTTCTGTTTGCTTTCGGCCTGGGCCAGCAGGCGCTCGAGCCCGCCCTGCACGCCGGCGACGAAGCCTTGCCAGGTTTCCTGGCCGGGTTGGTCGTGCTCGCCGCTGACCCAGCGCTGGATTATGCGTGAGAACAGGTGCTGGAAGGCTGCACGGTTGTTTTTCGGGTTGCGCAGGATCTCCAGGGCGTCCGGCTCGTCCGGCAGCATGGCCGGGAGCAGGCCACGGATCACCGCGTCGGCATCGAATTCGTTGAAGCCGGCATCCAGCTCCACCTCCGGCGCGCTCAGGCCGGCGGCGACGCAGCGCTGCAGGGCCGCGCTGGCGGTGTGTTGCTGACGGCGCAGGGTGCCGCTGAGGCAGCGCTCGAAGGTCACGCCGAGGCTGGCCAGATGCTCGCCGAGCACTTCTGCCTGGCGGATGCCGGTGGGCGAGAGCACGTCGTAGTCATCGGCGCCGAAGGAGGCTTGGCCATGGCGAATCAGGTAGATGCTGCCCACGTCTGCAGTCAATCCCGGCGGGTGGAAGTTTCGCGAGGTTATGGGCAGAGCCCGGCTGCTGTCAACGAAAAAACATACGCTTGTTTGAAACCTCGTGGCGAGGCCGATGCGCGGTCGTTTGGCTGGTGGCTGACCCCCTGCGTCGGTATGCTGGGGGCAGGTGGGCGCCGTGGACGGCCGCTCTGCAACCGGCAAGCAAGGGGGAACTGTGGAGTTTCTGGTGGATTACGCGGAGTTCCTGCTCCGCACCCTGACCCTGGTGGTCGCCGTAATCGTGGTGCTGGTGACGATCGCCGCGCTGCGTAGCAAGGGTCGCAGCAAAGGCAGCGGCCATCTCGACGTGCATAAGCTCAATGACTTCTATAAGGCCCTGCGCGAGAGCCTGGAGCATTCGCTGTTGGACAAGGCGCAGCTGAAGGCCCGGCACAAGGCTGAAGCCAAGTCCGCCAAGCAGGACAAGAAAGCCGGCAAGACCCGTCAGCGCGTGTTCGTGCTGGATTTCGACGGTGATATCAAGGCGTCCGCCACCGACAGCCTGCGCCATGAAGTGACGGCGCTGCTGAGCCTGGCCACCGCCGAGGATGAAGTGGTGCTGCGCCTGGAAAGCGGCGGCGGCATGGTGCACAGCTATGGCCTGGCCTCTTCGCAGCTGGCGCGCATCCGCCAGGCCGGCGTGCCGCTGACCGTGTGCGTGGACAAGGTCGCCGCCAGCGGCGGCTACATGATGGCCTGCATCGGCGAGAAGATCCTTGCCGCACCGTTCGCCATCCTCGGTTCCATCGGCGTGGTGGCGCAGCTGCCCAACGTGCATCGCCTGCTGAAGAAGCACGATGTCGATTTCGAGGTGCTCACCGCCGGCGAGTACAAGCGTACCCTGACCGTGTTCGGCGAGAACACCGACAAGGGCCGGGAGAAATTCCAGGAAGACCTGGAAATCACCCATGAACTGTTCAAGGGCTTCGTCGCCCGCTACCGCTCGCAGCTGAACATCGACGAGATTGCCACGGGCGAGGTCTGGCTGGGGTTGTCGGCGCTGGACAAGCAGCTGGTCGACGAGCTCAAGACCAGCGACGAATACCTGGCCGAGCGTGCGCGCGAGGCCGATCTGTTCCAGCTGCATTATGCGCAGCGCAAGAGCCTGCCGGAGCGTTTCGGCCTGGCTGCCAGCGTGGCCGTCGACCGGGTTCTGCTGAACTGGTGGAACCGGCTGCAGCAACAACGTTTCTGGTAGGAGGAGTTGCCATGAGTCAGTTCAAGGCGCTGTTGGTCAGCGCAGAGGGAGAGGCGTTTGTGCCGCGTGTGGTCGAGCGCGATACCGCCGAGTTACCGGCCGGCGATGTGCTGATCCGCGTGCAGTATTCCTCGCTCAACTACAAGGATGCCCTGTCTGCCAGCGGCAACCGTGGCGTGACCAGGAGCTTCCCGCACACGCCAGGCATCGATGCGGCCGGCGTGGTGGTGGAGTCGGCGGTGGGCGAGTTCGCCGTCGGCGACGAGGTGATCGTCACCGGCTACGACCTGGGCATGAACACCGCGGGTGGCTTCGGCCAGTACATCCGTGTACCGGCGGCCTGGGTGATCAAGCGCCCGGCGGGCCTGTCGCTGCGCGAAGCCATGCTGCTCGGCACTGCCGGCCTGACCGCCGGCCTGTGCGTGGACAAGCTGGAGCAGGCCGGGCTGACCCCGGCCGCCGGGCAGGTGCTGGTCACCGGTGCCACGGGTGGCGTAGGCAGCATTGCCGTGGCCCTGCTGGCGCGCCTCGGCTATAGCGTGGCGGCGTCCACTGGTAAGGTCGAGCAGGGCGAGTTCCTCCGCCAGCTTGGCGCCCAGCAGATCGTGCCGCGCAGCGAGCTGCAGGATGGCGTCGACAAGCCGATGCTCAAGGAGCGTTGGGCGGCGGCGGTGGATACGGTCGGCGGCGACATTCTGTTCAACGTGGTCAAGTCCCTACGCTACGGTGCCAGTGTGGCCTGCTGCGGGCTGACCGCCGGCGTTGGCTTCAAGGCCAACGTGATGCCGTTCATCCTGCGCGGGGTCAACCTGTTGGGAGTGGATTCGGTGGAGCTGCCGCTGGTGGTCAAGGCCTCCATGTGGGACAAGCTCTCCGTGCAGTGGAAACTGGGCAATCTCGACAGCCTGGCTGAGGAAGTCAGCCTGGAGCAGTTGCCCAAGGCCATCGAGCAGATCCTCGCCGGCAAGATGGTCGGCCGGGTGCTGGTCAATCTCGGCTGAGTTCTGCGTTGCAGAAAAGGCCCGGCAATTGCCGGGCCTTTTTGTTTGCGATTGACTGACGATCTCGCGAGCTAGAGCTAGAGCTAGAGCTAGAGCTAGAGCTAGAGCCAGGCAAGGCAAGGCAAGGCAAGGCAAGGCGAGACTGGCCGAGGGCGCGGAGTTTACGTGTTGTAAATGAGCATCCCGAGGGCAGTTTCAACGCAGGCTGGCCGACGCGCAGCAGATCGCTCAAGCCTGGCTGACGTACATGGTGATATCGGCACGGAACACCGGCTTGTCGCCGACAAAAGCCTGCACAGGCACGGTGACGTCGCCCAGCTGGCTCCAGTCGATGCTGCTGCCATCGGCCACGGCGCGGATATCGCCATCGGCCTTGGCCAGGTACTCCACGGTCATGCCGCGCGGAATCCAGCGGCAGCCCTTGGGGATCGAGGCGTCGGTCATGGTGCCGGCAGCCAGCTCGGCGGCGTTGCACAGGGCAATGGCGTGCACGGTGCCGATGTGGTTGAGCACCTCGCGGCGCTTGGGGAAGGTCACTTCGGCGTAACCCGGACGCAGTTCGACGAACTGTGGGGCAATGCTGGCGAAGTAGGGCGCGACCTGGCCGATCATGGTGCTGAACTGGGCCGGACCGGCCTGCTGGAACATCTGTAGCATCTGACTCATGCGATTCTCCTGAACGGTTTTGGATTGAAGAAGAGCGCGCGCCGGGGCAGTATACGAGCATTAGAATTTAATTCTAGAAGATTGTTCTAGTTGTTATTCAGTAAGGAATTCCATGGGCCGTCCTTCCCGCAAAGACGAAATCCTCCAGGCTGCATTGGCCTGCTTTACCGAGATGGGTGTGGATGCCAGTACCATCGAGATGATCCGTGATCGCTCCGGCGCCAGTATCGGCAGCCTGTACCACCACTTCGGCAACAAGGAGCGCATCATCGGTGCCCTTTACCTGGCCGGCACCGCCGAGTACGCGGCGCTGCTCGAGGCGGGCTTTGCCACGGCGGCCAGTGCCGAGGATTGCGTCAAGCTGCTGGTGACCAGCTATATCGACTGGGTTGCGGCCAACCCCGACTGGGCGCGTTTCGTCCTGCACAGCCGCGGGCGGGTCGAGGCCGGCGAGATGGGCGAGCAGCTGCGCGAGGCCAATCGCCTGCATTTCGGGCGGATCAATCAGGCATTGGCCGGTTACCGCGAGCAGGGCGTGTTCAAGGCCATCCCGCCGGATTGCTTCGCCTCGCTGGTGATCGGGCCGACCCATGATTTCGCCCGCAACTGGCTGGCCGGGCGTACGCAGACGCAGCTGCTCGAGTGTCGCGAGCTGCTGGCGCAGGCGGCCTGGGAATCGGTCCGGGCCTGAAATAAAAAAGCCCCGCAGTGCGGGGCTTTTTCTTGCCGCGACAATCAGGCGCGGCGGCGGAACAGCGGCAGCGGCTGGTCGGTGGAGGCTTGGTAGACCTCGCCGAATTCTTCAAAGGCCTTCAGCGCGTCATGCGGGTCTTTGTCCGCACGCAGGGCGAAGGCATCGAAGCCGACGCGCTTGTAGGAGAACAGCTGGTCGCGTAGCACATCGCCGATGGCGCGCACTTCGCCTTTGTAGCCGTAGCGGTTGCGCAGCAGGTAGGCGCTGGAGCAGTGGCGGCCGTCGGTGAAGGCAGGGAAGTTGAGGGCGATTACCTGGAAGTTGTCCAGTTGATCGACGATTTCCTCGATCTCCTCGCCAGCATCCAGCCACACACCCAGGCCGCCGTCGCGGGCCTTGAGGGCATGTGCGTGCTCGACCCACAGTGCCAGCGGCACGATCAGGTCGCCGCAGTTGGACAGCTCGTCGAGGGTGGCTTCCTTGGGCAGCAGGGTCCAGGTCTCGTCGATGACCTGGTCGTTCTTAATGATTCGCTGCATAGACACGCTCCTTGAACGGATCGATCCCGACACGGCGGAAGGTATCGAGGAAGCTTTCTTCTTCAGTACGTTTCTCGACATAGACCTTGATCAGCTTGTCGATCACGTCGGCCATGTCGGCCTCGGCGAAGGATGGGCCGAGGATCTGCGCCAGGCTGGCGTCGCGCCCGGCGCTGCCGCCGAGGGAGACCTGGTAGAACTCCTGGCCTTTCTTGTCCACGCCAAGGATGCCGATGTGGCCGACATGGTGGTGGCCGCAGGCGTTCATGCAGCCGGAGATGTTCAGATCCAGGTTGCCGATGTCGAACAGGTAGTCGAGATCATCGAAGCGGCGCTGGATGGCTTCGGCGATCGGGATCGACTTGGCGTTGGCCAGCGAGCAGAAGTCGCCGCCCGGGCAGCAGATGATGTCGGTCAGCAGGCCCACGTTCGGCGTGGCGAAGCCCAGTTCGCGCAGCTCGCCCCACAGGGTGAACAGCTGCTGCTGCTCGACGTCGGCGAGGATGATGTTCTGGTTATGGCTGTTGCGCACTTCGCCGAAGCTGTAGCGCTCGGCCAGCTCGGCGATGGCGTCCAGCTGCTTGTCGGTGACATCGCCCGGTGCCACTCCGGTCGGTTTCAGTGACAGGGTCACGGCGACATAGCCGGGGCGCTTGTGGGCGAAGGTGTTGCGCTGGCGCCAGCGGGCGAAGCCGGCGTGCTCGGCATCAAGCTGGGCGAGGGCGGCAGCCTGGTCGGCCAGGGCCACGTAGGCCGGGTCGATGAAGTGGGCGGCAACGCGGGCAACTTCGGCCTCGGTCAGGGTGGTCGGGCCATCCTTGAGGTGGGCCCACTCGGCGTTGACCTTCTCGGCGAAGACTTCCGGAGTCAGCGCCTTGACCAGGATCTTGATGCGCGCCTTGTACTTGTTGTCGCGACGGCCATAGCGGTTGTACACGCGCAGGATGGCGTCGAGGTAGCCGAGCAGGTGCTGCCACGGCAGGAATTCGTTGATGAAGCTGCCGACGATCGGGGTGCGACCCAGGCCGCCGCCGACGGAGACGCGGAAGCCCAGCTCACCGGCCTCGTTCTGCACCGCTTCCAGGCCGATGTCGTGCACCTCGATGGCGGCACGGTCGCTCACGGCACCGTTGACGGCGATCTTGAACTTGCGCGGCAGGTGGGTGAACTCGGGGTGAAAGGTCGACCACTGACGAATGATCTCGCACCAGGGGCGCGGGTCGATCAGCTCGTCCTTGGCCACACCGGCGAACTGGTCGGTGGTGGTGTTGCGGATGCAGTTGCCGCTGGTCTGGATTGCGTGCATCTGCACGGTGGCCAGCTCGGCGAGGATGTCCGGCACGTCTTCCAGTTCCGGCCAGTTGAACTGCACGTTCTGCCGGGTACTGATATGCGCGTAGCCCTTGTCATAGTCGCGAGCGATCTTGGCCATCATGCGCACCTGGGCCGAGGACATCAGGCCGTAGGGCACGGCGACGCGCAGCATGGGCGCGAAGCGTTGGATGTACAGGCCATTCTGCAGGCGCAGAGGGCGGAACTCCTCACCGGAGAGTTCGCCGGCCAGATAGCGGCGGGTCTGGTCGCGGAACTGCTTGACGCGGTCCTCGACGATCCGTTGATCGTACTCGTCGTATACGTACATATATATCCTGTGGTTCAGGCTACTGCTTCATCAGACAGCTAAGGCTTCTTACGCGCACGGCTGCGCACTCCTGGCGGAGCCGGGGGAAGATACCAGCTAAGGGTTATGCGCAAAAGTGATGTTTGCGTATAAGCACTGAACTAAAAGTACTAAAAAAGCGAGCGAATCCATTATTCCGGCTTGAGGCGGCGCAGGGGCTGGTCTTAACTGACAAGGCGAATCACCCATAAGCACAACAACAGGGGAAGCCATGACTGATCACAGCAGCGCACATGACAAAGACAGCCTCGTCGATGCCCGAGCCATCTTCGTACTGATCCTGATTGCCGTGTCCACGGCAGTTTTCTGGGTCAGCCAGCAGTAAGCGCGCGAGCATGACGCAAGGGGCAGCATCGGCAGCGTCGGTGCTGACCTTTTTGATAAGGATTCTGGCGAGTGGTGGCAAAGTGCCAGATTTCAGCCTGTATACTGCGCCAAACACCGTTTTGAATAGCGATTCATGAATTTTCTGCTGCGCCTCTCCCTATTGTTCTGGCTGTGCATGGCCAGTGTCTCGGCTCATGCCACTTCCGTGGTTTTTCTCAACCCCGGACTTTCCAACGAGCGTTTCTGGGTCAACTACTCCTCTTATATGCAGGGCGCCGCCAACGACCTGGGCATGCAGCTGCGCGTGATGTATGGCGAGCGCGACCCGCACAAGATTCTCGGCAATGCCCGTGAGGTGCTGCAGAGCGCGCAGAAACCGGACTTCCTGATTTTCGCCAATGAACAGTATGTTGGTCCGGAGGTCCTGCGCCTGTTCGCAGGCAGCGGCATCAAGCTGTTCGCCCTGCACAGCACCCTGACCCCGGAGCAGCAGGCGCTGGCCGGTGGCAGCCGCGAGAAATACAGCAACTGGATCGGTAGCCTGGTGCCCAACGATGAAGAGGCCGGCTATCTGATGGGCCAGGCCCTGATGGAGCTGGCGCCGGGAGGGGCTGCTGAGCTGGTGGCGTTCTCCGGGGTCAAGCAGACGCCTTCGGCCACCCTGCGCGAGGCCGGTCTGCGGCGGGCACTGGCGGATCATCCGCAGATACGCCTGCGCCAGATGCTGTATGGCGAATGGAAGGAGCAGCGCGCCTATGAACAGGCCAAGGCGCTGTTGCCGCGTTATCCGGATGTCAGCCTGATCTGGTCAGCGAATGACGAGATGGCATTTGGTGCGATGCGCGCGGCGCAGGAGCAAGGGCGGGTGCTGCGCTACTCGGCACTGAACAACTCGCAGCGGGTGTTGCAGGCAAGGGTCGACGGCAAGGTCAGCGTGCTGGCCAGCGGGCACTTCATCCTCGGCGGTTGTGCCATGGTCATGCTGCATGATTACGCCGCCGGCCAGGATTTTGCCGCGCGCGGTGGCAAGGACCAGCAAGCGCGGCTGTTTCGCCTGCTCGATGGACGGCAGGCAGAACGCCTGTTGCAGCATCTGGACGATGGCGGCAAGAGCCTGGATTTCCGCAGCTTCAGCGCAACCCGGAATCCGCGCATACGCCGCTACGAGTTCTCCATCGACGCCTTGCTGCGCTGAAAACGGGCATCAGACCCCGGCCGCGTAAAGCACCAGCTTGACCAGGGCAAACAGCAGCAATACGAATACCGTGGTGAACAGCACGCCGAGGATCAGGAAGTGGCTCGGCTTGCCGCGCGAGAAGTCGCGCGAGCGGTTCTTGCCGCTTTGCACGCCAAAGGCCGCCGCCAGCACGCTCTGCAGCATCTCGCGGAAGCTCAGCGGCTTGTCGTTGTCCTGTTTGTCCATGGGTATCTCCGCTCGGTTTTGCCTAGAGGTTAGCCCGCGAAGGCTTGAGTGCCAGGTTCAGTGCACCACTGCGCAGCAGCTCAGTGGCCAGTTCGATAAAGGCTTGGACTGCCGGCGAAGTCTGTCGCCTGTCCAGCAGCGCCAGACCGACCTGGCGCGGTACTGCAGGCCGTAGCGGTCTGGTGCAGTAACGCTCATCGCCGCCATCTGGTACGGACAGCTCAGCCACCACGGTCAGCGCATCGCCTCTGGCGACCGTGTCCAGCGTGCTGATCAATTGGCTGCAGCGGTAGCGAATATCCGGCTGCAGGCGAGCGCTGAGGAACAGGTTGCTGATCAGCTCTGCCGAGCCAGCCTCGGACAGCACGAAGGGGTATTGGCACAGCTGCGCCAGCTCGACGGAAGGTTGCTGAGCCAGGGGATGTGCGGCGGGCAGCACGGCGACCAGTTGGTCTGCAAACAGCGGCACGCAGTCGAAGCGCTGCTCCGGCAGCACCACGAAGCCGATATCGACCCTGCGCTCCTGCAGCCACTGCAGTACCTGGCGATCCGGCCCTTCGTCGATCAACACCTCGATGCCGGGATAAGCCTGGCGGAAGTGCTGCAGTAGCACCGGCAGCAAGCGCATCGAGGCACTCGGCCCGAAGGAGCCGATGCGCAACGTACCGAGTTTCATGCCACGCGAGGCGGCGGCTTCCTGGCGCATGGTCTCGGCCAGGCCGAGCATGGCCCGCGCCCGTTGCAGCAGGCGCAGGCCGATGTCGCTCGGCTCCACCCGGGCCTGGTGGCGGTGCAGCAACTCGACGTCCAGCTCCTGCTCCAGAGCCCTGATGGCGTGGGACACCGCCGATTGACTGATGCCCAGGCGCGTCGCTGCGCTGGTGAAGCCGCCCAGTTCGGCGACCACGGAGAAGATGTGCAACTGGGTGAGGGTCATGTGAGGGCTACCGCCATGAGTTTTCGCTCATTTTACTATTAGTCTGGATTAGCTGGATGCTGGGTGGAACAGCATCGAATGAGCAGCTCGACATGTGGGTCTACGTGAAACTGGTGGCGGTGGCGATGATCTGGGGTGGCACCTTTGTCGCCGGGCGCCATCTGGTCGGGGCCATGGAGCCACTGGCAGCGGCCAGCGTGCGCTTCATCATTGCCAGCCTGACCCTGGCGCTGGTACTGCCGTTCAGCGGCGTGGCGTGGGCACGACCGTCGCTACGGCAATGCTGGCAACTGCTGTTGCTCGGCGGTTGCGGCATCTTTCTGTACAACCTGTGCTTCTTCTATGGCCTGCAGTACACCAGCGCCTCGCGAGCCGCGCTGATCATCGCGCTCAATCCGGCGCTGATTGCCCTGGCGGGCTTCGTGCTGCATGGCGAGCGTCTGACGCCGTTGCGCCTACTGGGTATCGCCCTGTGCCTGCTGGGGGCCGGCATGGTGATATTCGAGCGTGAAGAATCGTTGCTCGGTGGCGCCTGGTGGGGCGATTTGCTGATTCTCGGCTGCGTGCTCAGCTGGGTGGCTTATAGCGTGTTCTCCCGCGGGCTTTCCCTGGCGCTGGGACCACTGCACACCGTCAGTTATTCGATCTGGCTGGGCACCCTGATGCTCTGCGCGACGACCTGGGCCCTGGGGGGCAGTGCCTGGTTGCCGTCCACGGCCGATCAGTGGTTGAGCCTGATCTACCTGGGCGCTATCGGCTCGGCGTTGGCCTATATCTGGTATTACGACGGCATACGGCGCATCGGTGCGACTCGCGCCGGGGTGTTTATTGCTCTCAATCCGCTGACTGGCGTGCTGTTCGGTGCACTGCTGTTGGACGAACGCCTCACCCCGCAGATCTACCTCGGCGGCGCGTTGGCGATTGCGGGGGTGTATCTGTGCAATCGCCTGCCGCGCCCTCGCTAGAACCTGTTCAAAGTCTGCTGCGCGTCGGCCATGCGGCGTTGAAATCGGGCTCAGAATGCTCATTTACAACTCGTAAACTGCGCTTCTTCGTCCAATTTCGCCTTGCCTTGCCTGGCTCTAGCTCGCGAGACTTTGAACAGGTTCTTAGAGATCGGCGTCCAGCGCCTGCACACGCTTGCGCTCCAGTTCGTCGAAACGGCTGGCCTGCAGCTCGGCGATGGCATTTTGCAGGTCGCCGTCGCTGAGTCCGGCGGTGCGCAGGCGATTGCGTTCGCTGGTGTAGTCGCTCAGGCGTTTTTCCCAGGCGGCGTGCTGCTGGTCCAGTTCGGCCAGCCGGTCGGCGGCCTCGCTGCCCAGGGCCTGCTCACGCACCTGGCGGATTTCCTCGGCGCTGGCGCCTTGGGCCTGCATAGCCTGCACCGTGCTGTACAGCTCGCCGTTCTGGGTCGCCTGGGCGCGTTCCTCGCGGATCTCCGCCGGCAGGGCGGCTTCCAGTTCGGCGATACCCTGCTGGCGCTGAGCGTCGCTCAGGCCGCTCTGCTGCATCAGCGCCAGGCGCTGCACCATGTAGGTGTTCTCGGCGTTTTCCCGGGCAAAGAACGCTTGATTCTCTTCTGCAGAGAAATAGGCCAGGCGCAGCGCATTGAGCGCATCCAGACGCTGGCGCAGGGCGTCGGCCTGCAGGCTCTCCGAGCTGGGCGGCAGGTCTTGCAGGGCAATCCGGTAATTCACGTAACGTTGCAGCAGGTCACGGGCCTGTTCCAGGGCCGGGCCTTGCAGCTGGGCGGCGAGTTCACGGTGGATGCGCGTCAGCACCTTGCCGGCGCCTTCTTCCTCGATGCCGGCCAGGTAGAACTCGAACAGGCGTAGCACGCCTTCGTCGATCAGCAACTGGCCCTGTGCATCGACCTGCAGGCGCACATTGTGCTGGCTGCCTTGCAGGGATTTGGGCAGTGGGCCGGGATCGGCCAGCTGGCTGGCGGGCGTCTGGCGCAGGTTGTTATTGAGACTGATGGCCTGCTCGCTGCGGGCATCCACCGCATGGAGGGTGGCTGGCGAGAGGGCGGAAGGCGGCAGGCTGGTCGGTTCGTCGTCCAGCAGCAGGGTGGTGGCGAGGGTGAATCCGCCCAGACCGGCGATGGCCATGGCGGCGAGGAAAAACTTTCCGGACATGCGTCGCTCCTGGGTTGCCCACGACAGGCCGGGCCTGTCGTGGGCAATTGCAGATCAGAGACCGAGGTTTTTCAGGCGGTTGGCCTGGTTCTGGTAGAGGGTTTTGGGATTGCTCTCGAACAGCGAGACCAGACCCATGACGTGGTTGTTCGCGTCCAGGTGGTTCATCGTGTAGTTGTCCTTGAGCACCTTGCCGAAGTGGCTGGAACAGCGGCCGGTGACGCCGTCGTTGGACTCACTGATGGCCAGCGAGGTGATGCCGAACAGCGGGTCGGAGATGTCCAGTACGTTGGTCAGCTTGCTGGTACCGCTCCAGGAGTACATGCGCACGCTGTTGCCATTGATGCTGGCAGTTTCCGGGCCTTCGCCACAGGAACTGGTCGGGATGCCGACCGGGAACTTGCTGTTGTTCGCCGCAGCGCCGTTCTTGTTGAACTCGGCGAGCATGGCGCGGATGTCCGACTGGCTCTTCTTGTTGTTCGACAGCAGGTTGACCAGGTCACCCACGGCGTTGGCGAACACATCGAAGGCGACGCCCTGCAGGGTGCCGGCCGGAGCGATGCCGGTGGCCACGTCGGCCAGGGGCGAACCCTTGTGCGGGGTGTGCAGGGTGGTGACCGAGACCACCAGATCCGGACGGGTGTTCATTACATAGCGCGCGGTGATACCACCCTGACTGTGACCGATCAGGTTGAACTTCTTGATGCTGCCGCCGGAGCCGGCGCGAATTTGCTCGAGTTGGGCAATCAGCGCTTCACCGCGTTTGGCCGAGCTGTCGAAGGCGTTGATCTTCGGGACGTAGACCTTGGCGCCCTGGCTCTGCAGGTCGCTGGGGATGCCGTACCAGTAATCGATGCCGGCGATGGTGTCGAAGGCGAAGATACCGGGGACGAGGACGATGGGGTTCTTGGTTTGTGCCTGAGTACCGGCAGCCAGGCTGGGGAGGGCGGTGCAAAGGCTGGCAGCAGCCAATGCTGAGACGAGCAGCTTCTTCATGTGGGTACCTGTGTGTAGCTGATTTTGTTTTTGTTGTAGCTCCGCACACAGCAGCGGAGGTGGCGGCTATCAAAACACCCGTGCACTGAGACGGCTTGTAAGAACTGATGAAAGCCGGCACGTTGCAGTTAAATAAGTGTGATGCGTGTCACGTTGATATGGCCTTGGCTATGCGTCGTTTTTTACCCTGTGGTAACCCTGCGCCGACAAAAACAACAGGCGCAGCCGTCATGAACGGACTGCCAGGCGGGAACTTTCATGCTGCCGATCAATGTGCCGGTTCTGCTCTACCTGTGGGACAAACGCACCTTCCACCTCAGCCAGTTCCGTGAGCCGCTGCAGCTCTCGCAAGCCGCGGCCATGCTGCTGGTCGGCCTGGATGGCCCGCTATGCCTGGAGTGCCAGGCCAGCCCGGTGATCTGCCGTAGCGCCTTGCTGCCGGCCGGCCTGGAGCTCTCGGTGGACAGCCGTGACTCGCGGGTAGCGATCTGTTACCTGGATGTGTTCGGCGAGGATTTCGCCCTGTTGGCGCCGCGTATGTCCGCCCGTCAGGCCGGCGTGCTGCATGGCCTGGATGGCGAGGCTGCCTGCATCCAGCGTTTCGACGAACTGCACCGCAACAGCGCCGCGCCGGAGCAGATCTATGCCTGGATGGATGAGCTGATCAACCCGCAGCGATGCGTGCCCAGCGGCTTTGTTCTCGACTCGCGCATCGTGCACGCCATCGAGCTGATCAAGGCCGATGTGTCCTGCAACCAGTCCATCGACTACCTGGCCAGGCAGGTCGGCCTCTCTGTGCCACGCCTGACCCAGCTGTTCCGCCAGAAGATCGGTATTCCGATTCGCCGTTATCGGCAGTGGCATCGCCTGTTCGTCACCTCGGTGGGGGTGGCGCGCGGCATGAGCCTGACCGAAGCCGCGGTGGCCGCGGGCTTTACCGACTCGGCGCACTTCAGCCATACCTTCCGCAGCATCATCGGCATGACGCCCTCTGCCGTGCTGGCTCACCCGCAGGGCGTGCGACTATTTGCCGGCTAATGCCGATGATGATTAAGCGCATCGCGCGCTGTTGCCGGGATTGAGCCGGCGGCGGGCCTCGGGCAAGCTGAGAACCCCTCAGGCGCCGAGACCAGCATGCCCGACAGCGATTTCCCGGATGACGCGCCGCAGACCGAGCGCACGCGCGACACCATCATGCGCTACCACCTGAGCTGGAAACACCGCGACCTCGAGGCGGTGCTGGCGTTGTATCACCCGGATATCGAGTACAACGACTTCTTCCAGCAGCGCTGCATGCACCTGGCGGAGCTGCGCGAATACGTCGAGAGCAGCCTGCCGCGCCGCCCGGATGAAGCGCTGGAGCACAGTGACCGCATCCGCATCGACGGCCACACGGCGTTCCTCCAGTACCGTATCTGCCTGCATGGCGGCGACGGGCTGGTGTCGTTTCGCACTGGCGAGGTGATTACCGTGCGCGACGGGCTGATCTGGCGGATCAACGAATACGCCACCCTGCTGCGCGAGGAGCGGCCGGTCAGTGAAGGCGGTACGGCGCGCCCGGCGATCAGCCGCCTGGGCCTGTCCGCCCGCCAGCTTGGCCTGCTGGCGCAGGATCTGCAGGACTACTTCCTGCGTCACCAGCCGTTTCTCGATCCCGAGCTCAACCTGCAGCAGGTGGCTGCGGCCACCGGCTACAGTCGCAATCAGATTTCCCACCTGCTCAACCAGGTGCTGGGGCAGAGCTTCTACCGCTACGTCAATCAGGCGCGCCTGCAGTACCTGCTCGATGGCCTGGCGGCCGACAGCGATCTCAAGCGTGTCGACGAGCTGGCATTCGCCGCCGGCTTCAATTCGCTATCGGCCTTTTACAACTGTTTCCGCCGCCACACCGGCCTGTCGCCCAAGGCCTACCTCAAGCAGATTTCCTTGCGGGCCCGCACGCAAGACAACTCATAGGCTGCCTGACTAGTCTGCGCCATCGATTGATTGGCGGAGACACCCGATGAATGCCTGGCGCGACATCAGCCTGTGGATGGACCAGCTCGACGAGCCGCTGACGGCGCGCGCGAGCCTGCAGGCCGAGCTGCATGCCGACGTGGTCATCATCGGTGCCGGCTACACCGGCCTGTGGACCGCCTACTACCTCAAGCGCCAGGCGCCGCAGCTGCGCGTGGTGGTGCTGGAGGCCGAGACCGCAGGCTTCGGCGCCTCCGGGCGCAACGGTGGCTGGCTGATGGGCAATATCCTCGGCGAGGACCGCCTGCTCGCCGGCCTGCCGCCAAGTGCGCGGCGCGCGGCCTTTGACCTGCTGCACGGAATTCCCGACGAGGTGGCGGCCGTTACCGAGCGCGAAGGCATCGCCTGTGATCTGCGCAAGGGCGGGGTGCTGTACTGCGCGGCGCGCTACCCGGAGCAGCTGAACAATCTGCAGGATTATCTGCAGCATCTGCGCGACCAGGGGCTGGGCGAGGATGACTACCGCTGGCTGGAGCCGACCGAGCTGGACCAGCAGCTGCGCGTGGCCAAGCCCTACGGCGCGCTGTTCAGCCCGCATTGCGCGACCATCCAGCCGGCGCGCCTGGTGCGAGGCCTGGCCCGCTGCGTCGAGGCCCTAGGGGTGCAGATCTACGAGCAGAGCCGGGTCAGTGACTGGCAACCGGGCCTGGTACGTACCGCCGCCGGCAGCGTGCGCGCCGACTGGGTGGTGCCGGCCGTGGAAGGCTACGCCGCCGAGCTGCCGCCGCTGGGCGATTACCAGCTGCCGGTGCAGAGCCTGATCGTCGCCAGCGAGCCGCTGCCGGCCGCCACCTGGGACGAGATCGGCCTGCAGCGTGGCCAGGCCTTCAGCGAGTTCAGTCGCCAGGTCACCTACGGCCAGCGCACGGCCGACGACCGCCTGGTGTTTGGTGCGCGGGGCGGCTATCGCTTCGGCGGCCGCCTGCGTGGCGACTTCAACCTCACCGAGGATGAGCGCGGCCTGCGCCGATACCTGCTGGGCGAACTGTTCCCGCAGCTGCGCGAGGTGCGCCTGAGCCACGCCTGGGGTGGCAACCTGGGCATGGCCCGGCGCTTCCAGCCACACATGCTGCGCGACTCGCGCAATCGCATCGCTCTGTCCGGCGGCTACGGTGGCGAGGGCGTTGGCGCCAGCAACCTGGGCGGGCGCACCCTGGCCGACCTGATCCTCGGCCGCGACAGCGAGCTGGTGCGCCAGCCCTGGGTGCTGGCCGACGGCCCGTTGCAGCAGCTGCGCCGCTGGGAGCCGGAGCCGTGCCGCTGGCTGGGCTACAACGCGATCATCCGCAGCTTCGTGCACGAGGACGAGGTACTCGCCAACCCGCGCAGCCCGGCCTGGCGCCGGCGCCTGGCCAGCCGGCTGGCGGCGAGCATGGAAGGCCTGATGACCTGGAAGGTCGGCTGAACCCCGCCTCGAGACAACTACCCGAGACAACCGCCCAAGAGAGCACCGCATGAACATCAGCCATTTTCGCAACACCGCCGCGCTGGTCCTGGCCGACGCCACCCCGGTCGCCGTACCGCTGGGCGAGCCCGTGGCCGTGACTTCTAGCCACAGCGTCGAGCGCAGCGATGGCGTCGAGGCGGGCGTCTGGGAGTGCAGCCCGGGGCGCTGGCGCCGGCAGATTGTGCAGCAGGAGTTCTGCCACTTCATCGCCGGCCGCTGCACCTTCACCCCGGACGGTGGCGAACCCATCGAGATCCGCGCCGGCGATGCGCTGATGATGCCGGCCAACACCACCGGCGTGTGGGACATACAAGAAACCGTGCGCAAGACCTTCGTACTGATCTTCTGAACTGCCACCGACAACCACATAACAACCGAGGTGAACATGCTGAAGAAAGCCCTCCCGTTGCTGCTCGTCGCCGCGACGAGCCAGGCCGCGGAAACCGTGCACATCTACAACTGGGGCGAGTACATCGCGCCGGATACCCTGAAGAACTTCCAGGCCGCCAGCGGCTACGCCACCCAGTACGATGTGTACGACAGCAACGAAACCCTCGACGCCAAGCTGATGGCCGGTCACTCCGGCTATGACGTGGTGGTGCCGTCCAACCACTTCATGGCCCGGCAGATCGAGGGCGGCGCGCTGACCAAGCTCGACCGCAGCAAGCTGCCCAACTGGAACAACCTCAACCCGGTGCTGATGAAGGCGCTGGAGGCCAACGATCCGGGCAATCTCTACGGCTTCCCCTACCTGTGGGGCACCACCGGCATCGGCTATAACCTGGACAAGGTGCGCGCCGTACTCGGCGACGATGTGGCCCTGGACAGCTGGAACCTGCTGTTCGACCCGCAGATCCTGGCCAAGCTCTCCACCTGCGGCGTGGCGGTGCTGGACAACGGCCCCGAGCTGCTGCCCATCGCCCTGCACCAGTTGGGTCTGCCGCACCACAGCCAGAATCCCGAGGACTACCAGAAGGCTGAGGCGCTGCTCACCGAGATGCGCGCCAACGTCACCTACTTCCACAATTCCAAGTACATCGCCGACCTGGCCAACGGCGACATCTGCCTGGCGGTCGGCTTCTCCGGCGACATCATGCAGGCCGCCAACCGCGCCAGGGAGGCCGGCAACGGGGTGAAGGTCGAGTACATCATCCCCAAAGAGGGCGCGCCGCTGTGGTTCGACATGGTGGCCATGCCAGCTGACGCGCCCAACGAGGCAGCCGGCTACGCCTTCATGAACTACCTGCTGCAGCCCAAGGTGATGGCCGGCATCAGCGACTCGGTGCGCTACGCCAACGGCAACACCAAGGCCGACGGCCTGGTGGAGCCGGCGCTCAAGGCGGACCCGACGGTGTACCCGCCGCAGAGCGTGATGGGCAAGCTGTACGCCCTGCAGGCCATGCCGCTGAAGATCGATCGCCTGCGCACTCGCATCTGGAACAAGATCAAGAGCGGTACCTGAGCGCAGGGTTTTCCACGGTTCCACCAAGGCCCGCTTCTGCGTCACTTAAGCCGTTGACGTGCTGCGGGCCCCTGTTTTTCCAGCCCTCTGTAGCGTGCTGCATGGGGTAAGTCGTAGGTTGGGTTGAGGAGCCGCGCGACGAAGCCCAACGAGTCCTGCGTAGGGCCTGTTGGGCTTCGCTGCGCTCAACGCCAACCTGCCGATGTGGAACAGGTCACAGACCCGCGCCAGGGTCACCCCGCTTGGCGATACCACTTCCCTCAAGTGAACGGCATTACCGCTTCTGCGGGCCTTGTCATTCTGGCCCTGGGCTCTGCGCCGGGCGTTACGGACGATAGCGGCTATAGTTTTGGCTGGGAGCAACGACATGCAGGAGGCATGGGAGATGGCCAACCCGCTACCCGGCCCGCTCGCCGATGCGCTTTGCGCAGTCGTGCGCGCCCGGCTGCCAGCGGCACTCCGCGAACTGTTCGCGGCGCTCGGCCCCGCACTCTCGGCGCAGCGCCTGCGGGCCTTCTCCAATCAGGATGCCCAGGCTTGCGACGACTTTCAGCGCCTGTGCCAGGGCCAGGGCGAGCAGGCATTGGCGGCCACTTGTGCGGCCATCTGCGGTTATCTGCCGGCCGGCTCTGCGAGCCAGGCGCCACAGTCCGAAAGCCTAAGCGAGTGGAGCCTGGTGGACGACGCCGAGGTTGAGGATCTGTTGCTGGCGCGGCGTCTGGTCAAGACCCTGCGTGAGCCTCTGGGCTTGCTGGAATGGCGCATCTGCGGCTGTCTCAACCGCCTGAGCGGGCGTGCCGTGCCGGATGCCGAGCATCCGTTGTCCCTCGAATTTCTCATGCGTCAACTGCAGGCGGCGCTGCGTTTGCGTGCCCAGCCGGACGTCGTGCGCACGCTGTTCCTGAGTGAGGCCGGACAGGTGCTGGCGGGCGCGCTGCAGCCCTATCTGCAGGCGCTGGTGGCGGAGTTCGATCGGCATCGGATCACGCCACTGCCCGAGGCCGTATCGCCGGTGCGCGGCTGGCTGGGCGCCGAGCATGCCACGCCTGTCGATGCCACCTGGCGGGCCATGCGCCGATTGCATCGCTCCGGCTCGACGCCGGGATCGGCCCAGCCGTCTGGGCGCATGGCAGGTAACGATGTGCCGTTTGGCGAGGCGCTCTCCGCGCTTTATGCGCAACAGGCTCCGGCTCTGGGCTGGAGTGCCCGCGAGCTGCTCGAGCGCTTCGAGCAGCAGGGCTGCCAGCTGTCGTCGCGTCAGCGCGAGGACACCCACCTGGTCAGCGAAGTGTTCCAGGCCCTTGGGCAGGAAATACGGGTGGCGCCGGCCCTCAAACCGGCGGTGCAGCGCCTGATGCTGCCGGTGCTGGAGGCGACCCTGCAGGAGCCCGCGGCGATTGCCGATCATGGCCATCCGGTACGCGCCACGCTCGACCGGGTGCTGCGCCTGAGCGACTACTGCGAGCCGGCCAACAAGGCCCTGGAAAGTCGCCTGGAAGGCCTGGTCGAACGTATCGTCAGTGCCTATCAGGGTGACGCTGAGGCCTTCAGCGCCTGTGACAGTGAGCTCGATGAGCTGCTGCAGATCCAGCAGCGCGCCTATCGCCACAGCGCCGAGCGGGTGATGCAGTTGCACCGCGGGCGCGACGTGCTCGAGCGGGCCCGGCGCGATGTGGCCGTCGCCGTGGCCGGGCTGGTTGGCGAGCAGGCGCCCAAGCTGCTGTTCGACTGGCTGGACGCCGGCTGGCGTGAGTTGCTGGTCAACGAACTGATCCGTCTGGGCAGCGAGGACTATGCCTGGCGCGTCGACCTGGCCCTGACCAGCCTGCTGGCGCGGCGTCTGCAGGAAGGTGCGCAGGACAGCAGCGAGAGCGATCCGGTGGCGCGGACTTTCGATGTCGACCACCTGCTGCAGATCCTCCGTCGGCGCATGGACGAGTTCGGTGTTGGGCACTTCCAGCATGGGCCGGTACTGACCGAGCTACGCAGCCAGTTGCTGGGCGAGGAGCCTGTGGAGTTCATCCTGAAACCTGCTCCGCCGGCGATGGCTCCCGTTGTGGCGCCCGAGCTGCAGCGCTGGTGCGAGCGCCTCGACGAGTTGCAGGAGGGGCACAATCTATATGACCGCGACGGGCAACTGCTGCAGCTGATCTGGCGTAACCCGGAGATGGATCACTACGTATTTGTCGATGCCCAGGGACGTGAGGTCGGCAGCTATGGCGTCGCCGAGCTGATCGATGCGCTGGCCGACGGTTCGCTGCTGATTGGCGATGCGCCGGGTGAGGGCGACAGCAGCCTGATCCAGCGCACCTTGCAGGATATTGTCGGGCGACTCTATCGGGAGATCGCCCACGCGCGCAGCTATGACGAGCTGACGGGCTTGCTCAACCGGCGCAGCTTCGAGGGCGCCCTGGCGCAGAGTTTGTCCGCCAATGCCCGCCCGGCCTTCCTGATGGCGCATATCGACCAGTTCAGCCTGATCAACAGTAGCGTCGGCCCGGTGGCGGGCGATGCCTGTTTGTGCCAGATCGCCGAGCAATTGCACCACTGGCTGCCACAGGCGACCTGTCTGGCGCGGGTCGGCGGTGTCGAGTTTGCGGCGGTGCTGCCGGATTGCAGCGAAGAACAGGTGGCCGGGCAGGCCGAAAGCCTGCGCCAGGCGGTCGAGAACCAGGGCTTCGCCTGGCAAGGCCATCGCCACGGCCTGACCCTCAGCATCGGCGTGCTCGCGGCGGCCGAACGGCATGATGTGGCCAATCTGTTTGGCGACCTGCAGGCGGCTTGCAACGGCGCCAAGGAGAGTGGGCGCAACCGCATTCACTGCTTCAGCACGGAAGTGGACTCCGCCCACAGCGGCCTGTTGGCGATTGCTGCACGGGTCGACGATATAGTCGAACACGAGGAGCTGTCCCTGCGGGTGCAGCAGATCGCTCCGGCCGCACTGGGTTCGCCCGAGCCACCGCACTACGAGCTGCTGCTGGTGATGCAGAACGAGCTGCTGTTGCAGGACTTCATCGCCGCTGCCGAGCGCTATAACCGCATGACCAAGGTCGACCGCTGGGTGCTGCGGCGGATCTTCGCCGAGCTAGAGCGCCATCCGCAGATCTGGGCGCGCAGTACCGGCTTGTCGATCAACCTTTCCGGCAGCAGCCTGAATGACGACAAGCTGCTTGGTTTCATCGAGAGCCTGTTCGAGCGCTATGCGGTGGACCCGCATTACATCTGCTTCGAGCTGACCGAGACCGCCGCGGTGGCCAATCTGGCCAAGACCGCCGACCTGGTGCGCCACCTGCAGCGCAGCGGCTGCACCTTCTCCATCGACGACTTCGGCGTGGGTTTTTCCTCCTACGACTACCTCAAGCGCCTGCCGGTGGACTACGTGAAGATCGACGGCAGCTTCGTCAAGGAAATCGAGCGTTCGCCCAACGACCTGGCCATGGTTCGCTCGATCAACGACATCGCCCATGCCCTGGGCCGGCGCACCATTGCCGAATACGTGGAAACCCCGTCGATCCGCGCGCAGCTGGCGGATATGGGTGTGGACTACGTGCAGGGTTATGGCGTGCAGCGCCCGCGCCACCTGAGCGACTGGCTGCGCGAAGAGGAAATGGCGCTCAACGTGTCGTGAGGGGGCATGGCTGCTCGGCCAGGCTCAGCTCGACCAGTAGCGGCCAATGATCTGAGCCCAGTTCGGGGCCGCGCCTGGAGCTGACCGCGCGCCAGTGCGGCGAGGCCAGCACATGGTCGATGGGAATGCCCAGGGCGCTGCCCCAGGTCGGGCGCAAACCGTTGGCGCGCCGCCAGCCGAGTTTATCCAGTGCGGCAAAGGCCGGAGCCCAGGGCGTCATATTGAGATCGCCAGCCAGCAGCGCTGGAATCTTCCGGCTCTGGTGGCGCAGTACCAGGCTGCGCAGTTGGCTATCGCGTTGCGCCTGGAATGTCGGCGACAAGGGTGGCATCGGGTGCACGGCGCTTAGCGCAATAGCGCAGCCAGCAAGTTCCAGCTCGGCGCTTATATGCGCAATGCCCTGGCTATCGGCGAGCACGGCGGAGGTCAGGATGGGCAGGCGCGAGAGCAGGGCGATGCCGAACGGCGAAGGCTGCGGGTGCAGTACTTGGTAGGGATAGCCATGGAGCTGTTGCAGTGACTGGACAAACTCGGGCGACACCTCCAGCAGCACCACCAGCTCGGGCTGTTCCGCTTTCAGCCAGTCGATCAGTGCCGTGGCATCGCGGTTGTCCAGGTTGACATTGGCACTGACTATTTTCAGCGGCGTGCCGCCATGCCCAGCGGGCAGCTGCGGCGCGGCGCTCAGCCACGGCAGCGGCGTGGCCAGCAGCAACAGGAGCCAGCGTCGATCGAGCCAGGTGCCGATGGTTGTAGCAAGGAGCAGGCCGGTTAGAAACAGCCATTGCCAGTGCACGGCCAGGTCGAGCAGCCAGGGCAGGGTGCCCGTGCCGGAGGCCAGTGGGGGTATCAGCCAGGGCAGCAGCAGACCCACCAGGCTGGTGGGTAGCAGCAGCCAGAAGTAGCGGGTGAGATGGGTACGCAGTGTGATCATCGCGGCTGGTCGATCCGGGTAGGCTGCTGAGCGTGCCGCCTTCGGTCACCGGTATGCAAGTGGGCGCTCAGCCCGCCAGCAGGGTGACAATCTCGACGAAGTCGGGGCGTTCGCCACTGGCGGCTACGCAGCGCTGCTGCAGGTGCCAGAGCCGCGCCTGGCGCTCGGGCTGTTCGTCCGCTGCACAGCGTTGCAGCAACTCCTCCAGCAGATGAGCGAAGGCGCGCGCCTCGATCCGTTGCAGCGCCGCACTTTCCGCGCTGCGTGCGGCGAAGAACGAGGCGGCGCCGAAGTCGCCGAGCAGGCAGTGGCCCGCAGCGTTGACCAGCAGGTTATGCGCATACAGGTCGCCATGCAGGATGCCCTGCTTATGCAGGTGGGCGACGGCCGAGGCCACGCCACGGGCGATCTGCACGGCCTCGTCCAGGGCGAAGCGGCGCGCCTCGGGGTACTGGTCGCGGGTGCAGCTGGCCAGCGAGGGCGGGCCGGCCAGTACCTGGTAGGCCGGATCGATCAGTTCCAGCAGCAGCCCGGGAGGTGCACCGGACTGCTCGGCCAGCGGGCCGGCCACGCGGATCAGGTTGGGCTGTTCGCCAGCGGCCAGGCAGGCGGCCATTTCGCTGTGCGGCAGGCCGTCGCTGGTCAGCTCGCCTTTGAACAGCTTGGCGGCCATGGCCCGTGGCGGTTGCCCGGCGCTGTGCCAGTCGGCGCGATGGATGATGCCGGAAGCACCCTGGCCCAGTACGGCGCCGAGCTGCAGCTCGCTGCGCGGGATGGCCGGGATGGGGTGACGGGCCAAGGCTTGGGCTTCGCGGGTATCGCTGAACGGGTTGCCGGCGAAGGCCAGCCAGGCCAGGCGCGGCAGCTGCAGCAGCCAGTCGGGCAGGTGCGTCAGGCGGTTGGCGGCAATACGCAGCAGCTCCAGGTTGACGCAGCCCGCCAGACTGGGCGGCAAGGCCGTCAGCTGGTTGCCGGCGAGCATCAGTTTTTGCAGGCGCTGGCAGTCGCCGAGTTCGTCCGGCAGGTTCGGCAACTGGTTGTCGGTGAGGATCAGCCAGCGCAACGCGGGCGGCAGGGCGGCGGCGGGCAGGTGGCGCAGCTGGTTGGCCTTGAAGCCGATCATTTCCAGTTGTGGGCACTCACCCAGCACTTGCGGCACGCTGCTGAAGGCGTTGTCCGAGCAGAACAGGATGCGCAGCTTGTGCAGGCGCGGCAGATCCGCCGGCAGGCTGCTGAGCTGGTTGCCGGAGAGGTTGAGCACTTCCAGGCTGTCAGCCAGGCCGAAGATTTCTGCGGGGAAGGTCTGCAGGTCGCAGGACAGGTCCAGGCGCTGACAGCCGGCCAGTTCGCCACGGCGCAGTTGTTCGAGGGTATGCATGGGCAGGGCTCGCGGTTATTCGTTGCGCGCGCGCGGCAGGCGCTTGCTGTTGAGCAGCTCGGTGGCGCGGGCGCGTAGCTGGCCGCAGCCGCCATCGATGTCCTGGCCGGCGCTGTTGCGTACCTTGGTCAGTACGCCGCGGCTGTGCAGGTAGCGCACGATTTGCACGATGCGGTCGCCGTCGGGGCGCTGGAATTCGTCGGCTTCCAGGCTGTTGTAGGGGATCAGGTTGAGCACTGCGTACTTGCCCTTGAACAGGCGCAGGATTTCGTCCATCTCCTCCTGGCTGTCGTTGATGCCCTTGAGCAGCGTCCACTGGTACTGGATCGGGTAGTCGACGGCGCGGGCATAGGCTTCGCCCAGCTCCATCAGTTCCTGCGGGTCGATACGCGGCGCACGTGGCAACAGTTGCTGGCGCAGCTCAGCATTGGTGGTGTGCAGCGACAGGGCCAGGGCCGGCTTGATCGTCTGCTGCGGCAGGCGCTCGAACACCCGTGGGTCGCCGACGGTGGAGAACACCAGGTTCTTGTGACCAATACCGCCTTCGGTGCCAAGCAGGTCGATGGCTTCCAGCACGTTGTCGAGGTTGTGCGCCGGCTCGCCCATGCCCATGAACACCACTTTCTTCACCGGGCGAAAGCGCCGCGCCAGGGCCACCTGGGCGACGATCTCGGCGCTGCCGACCTGGCGCAGCAGGCCGCTCTTACCGGTCTGGCAGAACACGCAGCCGACCGCACAGCCGACCTGGCTGGAGACGCACAGGCCGCCGCGCGGCAGCAGCACGCTCTCGATCATCTGGCCGTCGTTCAGCTCCACCAGCAGGCGCGCCGAGCCATCCAGGCCAGGGTGTTCGGAGCGCAGACGCACCAGTTTTTCCAGGTCGTCGCTCAGTTGCGGCAGGCCATTGCGCACGGAGAGCGGCAGGAAGTTGTCGCTGTGCTGGCGGCGGGTGCCGGTGTTCAGCGGCTTGCCCTGCAGCCAGGCACGCACTACCCGGCCGCTGTGGGCGGGCAGGGCGCCGAGGTCGGCGAGGCGTTGGTGGATTTCAGGGATGCGCATGGGGCGCGCATGCTACCACCGGGCGCGGGTGCCGCGTAGGGCTGGTCGTCAGGGCTCGAAGTGCAGGGCCAGCCAGATGGCATCGGCGGAACAGGCGGCCACCCGATGCCGGCAGTGGGCGGGGATCAGCAGGGCATCGCCGGCCGCAAGTTCCAGGCTGCCATCAGCGAACTGCAGGGACGCGCAGCCCTTGAGTAGCGCCACCCATTCCGGCTTTGGTTGGTCATAC
>JBOFCR010000195.1:0-1646 GCA_051646165.1 Pseudomonas sp.
ACTTCTTCAACGCAGATGCCTACTTCCGCTTCGTCGACGAGGCGCAGGCGCGCGGCGTCGACGTGCCGGTGGTGCCGGGCATCATGCCGATCAACAACTTCGGCCAGCTGGTGCGCTTCTCCGATATGTGCGGAGCCGAAGTGCCGCGCTGGTTGCGCCTGAGAATGGCGGCGTATATGGACGACACCGCGTCGATCCGCGCGCTGGGGCTGGACGTGGTGACCGAGCTGTGTGACCGCCTGCTGAGCAACGGCGCGCCGGGCCTGCATTTCTACACCCTGAACCAGGCCGGGCTGGTGTCCACCATCTGCCAGCGGCTGGGTTTGTAAGCGTAAACGTAGAGGGGGATCAGGGATGCAGACAGGGGAAGGGGTATTGCAACAAGCAGGGGTGCCGGTGGCGAAGTCGCGGCTGGGACAGCTGATTTTCTGGAGCCGCTGGCTGCAGCTGCCGATCTACCTCGGGCTGATCGTGGTGCAGGGCGTCTATGCGTGGAAGTTCCTGTCTTCGCTGTGGACGCTGCTCACGGACCTGACAGTGCTGACCGAGACCGAGATCATGCTGTCGGTGCTCGCGCTGATCGATGTGGTGATGATCGCCAACCTGCTGCTGATGGTGACCGTCGGCGGCTACGAGACCTTCGTGTCGCGGCTGCGCATCGATAACCACCCGGACCAGCCCGAGTGGCTCGACCATGTGAACGCGTCGGTGCTCAAGGTCAAGCTGTCGATGGCGATCATCAGCATCTCGTCGATCCACCTGCTGCAGACCTTCATCAACGCCAGCAAGCTGTCCGAGCACACCATCAAGTGGCAGTTGTTGCTGCACCTGGCCTTTTTGCTGTCGGCGGCGGCGATCGCGTACACCGACAAGCTGCTGCATTCGACGCTCAAGCACTGAGCGCGCCGCGTGCGCATACTGCAAGGGGGCTGTCGCCCCCTTTTTTTCATGGCGGGAGGATCGATGCGGGCACTGACGGCAGGCGAGCGGACGGTGGCGCGGCGGCTGTTCGGCACGTCGCTCGACGCGGACCGGGTACGCGTGCACGCGCGCGGCTATTTTCCGTGGCTGCGCCGCATCGCGATGGCGCCGGCGGGCGAACTCTACTTCCCGCCTGCGCTCTACTGCACCGATTTTTCTCGGGCCGGCCCGCGCGCGCAGTGCCTGTTCGTGCACGAGCTCACTCATGCCTGGCAGTACCAGCAAGGGATGCCGGTCAGGCTTGCCGGCGTCTGCCTGGCGCTGCAGGGCGCGTACTGGCTGCGCGACGCGTACCGCTGCCCGGCGGGCGACGCGCGGCCGTTTCGCGCGTACAACTTCGAGCAGCAGGCCGAACTTATCGCTCGCTACTGGGGCGCCAGGCTGGGCCTGGCCGAGTATGCGGCAGAGGAGGTGTGGCTGGGTGAAGTGCTGGCCGGGTTCTTGGCCGACCCGGCAGCGCCGGCCTTGCTGCCGGCGCGCTGGTGGCGGCTGTAGCGCCTGTTACGGCTGCTGCTCGTCCTTGGGGGCTGCTTTCTCGCCGATCTTGCCTTCCTGACCGGTCAACAGCTTGACCAGGTTGGACTTGTGGCGATGGATCACCAGGATGGCGATGATGATGCAGGTGCCAAAGTAGGGGCTGTGCGGGCCAATGATGAAGTAGGCGT
>JBOFCR010000008.1:0-3840 GCA_051646165.1 Pseudomonas sp.
GCACCGGCGACCTGGCCCTGCACAAGCTGCTGCCGGCGCTCTACCACCTGCATCGCGACGGACGCCTGGCCCCCGACATGCGCATCCTCGCGGTGGCCCGCAACGTACTCAGCCGCAGTGACTACCAGGCCCTGGCCGAACGCCGCTGCCGCGCCCAGGTGGCCCGCAGCGACTTCGACAACGCCACCTGGGCAGGCTTCGCCGAACGCCTCGACTACCTGGCCATGGACGTCTCGCAAAGCGCCGAATTCGGCCGCCTGAGCAAGTTCCTCGGCGCTGGCGCCTGCCAGCGCGGACGCATCTACTACCTGGCCACCGCACCGGATCTGTTCGAAGCCATTGCCGAGAACCTGGCCATCGCCCGCCTGGCCGGCGACAACACGCGCATCGTCCTGGAAAAACCCATCGGCCACTCGCTGGAGTCGGCCCGCGAGATCAACGCGGCGATCGGCGCGGTGTTCAGCGAAGCCCAGGTGTTCCGCATCGACCACTACCTGGGCAAGGAGACGGTGCAGAACCTGATGGCGCTGCGCTTCGCCAACGCCCTGTTCGAGCCGATCTGGCGCGCCGGCCACATCGACCACGTGCAGATCAGCGTCAACGAAACCCTCGGCGTGGAAAACCGCGGCGCCTACTACGACCATGCCGGCGCCATGCGCGACATGGTGCAGAACCACCTGCTGCAGCTGCTCTGCCTGGTGGCCATGGAGGCGCCGGTGCGCTTCGACGCTGAGTCGGTGCGCAACGAGAAGGTGAAGATCCTCGAGGCGCTCAAACCCATCAGCGGCCTCGACGTGCAGGACAAGACCGTGCGCGGCACCTATGCCGCCGGCAAGATCGGCGGGCAGGAAGTGCCGGCGTACTACTTCGAGAAACAGGTCGACAACGACAGCGATACCGAAACCTTCGTCGCCGTACAGGCCGAGATCGACAACTGGCGCTGGGCCGGCGTGCCGTTCTACCTGCGCACCGGCAAGCGCATGGCCAAGAAGTGCTCGGAGATCGTCATCCAGTTCAAGCCGGTGCCGCATCGCTTGTTCGAGGGCAGCCAGGCCAACCGCCTGGTGATCCGCCTGCAACCGGAGGAGCGCATCAGCCTGCAGCTGATGGGCAAGAGCCCGGGCAAGGGCATGCGCCTGACGCCCATGGAGCTGGACCTCAACCTGGCCCAGGTATTCCCGCAGAAGCGCCGCTGGGATGCTTACGAGCGCCTGCTGCTGGACGTGATCGAGGGCGACTCGACGCTATTTATGCGCCGTGACGAAGTCGAGGCGGCCTGGGCCTGGGTCGATCCGATCCTCGAAGGCTGGCTGGAGTACTACCAGAACCCGCGCCCCTACCCGGCCGGCAGCGACGGCCCGGAACAGGCGCAGAGCCTGCTGGCGCTGCAGGGCCGCAGCTGGCACTGACTGCGCCAGTTGCTGCACAGGCCACCTCGTCGCCATCCTCGGCCACATCGCCCAAAACCTTGCCCGGCGCGGCTCGCCAGCCGTTGCGCAGGTTCCTGCACAAGCCTGCGCCAACAGTTGCTCAGCTTTCTGTGCGGCACTTGGCAAGCGTGCTGGCTGGCCAGCCAACAAAATTCGTAAGCATCTGTTATTAAACAGAAAATAATACCTGGCACAGGCTTTGATCGCTTCCCGGCTCCCGGACCAGACAAGGTCCATGACCCAAGCAAGGAGCGCACTCATGCCAACACCCGCGTATATGACCCTCGAAGGCACCAAGCAGGGCCTGATCACCGCAGGCACCTTCACCGAGGACTCGGTCGGCAACATTTTCCAGGAAGGTCATGAAGACCAGGTGCTGGTACAGGCCTTCAACCACCAGGTGATCATCCCGCGTGATCCACAGTCCGGCCAACCGACCGGCCAGCGCGTGCACAAGCCGCTGATGATCACCAAGGTGTTCGACAAGTCCTCGCCGCTGATCTTCAACTCGCTGACCTCCGGCGAGCGCCTGAACAAGTGCCGCATCGAGTGGTACCGCACCTCCTCCACCGGTACCCAGGAGCACTACTACACCATCGAGCTGGAAGACGCGGTGATCGTCGACGTGCAGTCGCGCATGCCTAACTGCCAGGACCCGGGCATGGCCCACTTCACCCACCTGGAAGACGTCTACTTCACCTACCGCAAGATCGTCTGGACCCACGAAGTGTCCGGCACTTCCGGCTCCGACGACTGGCGTTCGCCGATTTCCGCCTAACCGGCAGAAATCCGTGACGACACGCCTCGTGCGATTTGCGCCACGCGTCAACGCACGACAGCGGGTTGTCACCGAGAATGCCCAGGCCTGCAGGAAGCAGGTCGCATAGCCGCATCGGCCAGGTCTCCTGGCCGATGCCATTTCGGCAGAAGGAACAACGGATGTTCGCCCAGGCCAATCAGCGCCATTTCAGCCTGAGCATCGAAGGCGTCGCACACGACCTGCAGGTGCTCGAATTCAAGGGCTTCGAGGCCCTCAGTCAGCCCTTCGTCTTCACTCTGGAACTGGTCAGCGAACAGCCCGACCTCGATTTACAGGGCCTGCTGCACCAGCGCGCCTTTCTCGCCTTGTCCAGCCAGGGCAATGGCATCCACGCCTATATCCACCAAGCCGGGCGCGGCGAGTCCGGCAAACGCCTGACTCGCTACCAACTGGTGCTGCGCCCACAGCTGGCCTACTTGGCTCACCGCAGCAACCAGCGCATCTTCCAGCAGCTCAGCGTGGCCGAGATCATCGCCAGCATCCTGGAAGAGCACGGCATCGTGCAGGGCGCCTACCAGTTCCAGCTCGGCGCCAGCTACCCCAAGCGCGACTACTGCGTGCAATACGACGAGAGCGACCTGCACTTCGTCCAGCGCCTGTGCGAGGAAGAAGGCATTCACTACCACTTCCAGCACAGTGCGGACGGCCATGTGCTGGTATTTGCCGACGACCAGACCGCCTTCCCGCGCCTGCCCCCGGTGGCCTATCAGCAGGACTCCGGCCTAGTCGCCGATAAGCCGGTGATCAAGCGCTTCGGCCTGCGCCTGGCCACGCGCACCAGCCGCGTCACCCGCCGCGACTACGACTTCGAGAAACCGCGCCTGCAGCTCGAAGCAGCGCATGCTTTATCGAAAAACCCAGGCGGTGAGGCCAAGCCGGATCTGGAAGACTACGACTACCCTGGCCGCTTCACCGAGCGCCCGCGCGGCAAGCACCTGGCGCAACGCAGCCTGGAACGCCACCGCGCCGACTACCAGCTGGCCGAGGGCCAGAGTGATCAGCCGCTGCTGCTCAGCGGCCACTTCCTCGAGCTAGCCAACCACCCGCGCGGCGATTGGAACCAGCTGTGGCTGCTGGGCGAGATCCACCATGAGGGCAAGCAGCCGCAGGTGCTGGAAGAGTCGGTGACCAGCTTCCTCGGCGCACGCAAGGAAACGGAAGGCGCCGAGGACGGTTTCCACCAGGGCTACCGCAACCGTTTCAGCGCCACCCCCTGGGACATTCCCTACCGCCCGCCCCTGCAGCATCCCAAGCCACGCATCCTCGGCAGCCAGAGCGCGGTGGTTACCGGGCCCAAGGGCGAGGAAATCCACTGCGACCAGTACGGCCGGGTGAAAGTGCAATTCCACTGGGACCGCGAGGGACAGGCCGACGACAAGACCAGCTGCTGGCTACGCGTCGCCAGTAGCTGGGCCGGCGACCGCTACGGCGGTATCGCCATCCCGCGGGTCGGCATGGAAGTGCTGGTGACCTTCCTCGAAGGCGATCCCGACCAGCCACTGCTCAGCGGCTGCCTGTACCACGCCGAGCACGTGGTGCCCTACGACCTGCCGGCACACAAGACCCGCACGGTGTTCAAGACCCTCAGCT
>JBOFCR010000099.1:0-80040 GCA_051646165.1 Pseudomonas sp.
GCGCACGCGGTACAACGCCTCTTCGGCATCGCCCACTGCATCCACCACGTAGCTGCGCTCGCCAAGACGGCTGTGCAGGTGGTGGCGCAACAGCGCCTCGTCCTCGACCACCAGAATCTTCATGTTGCTGTCCTCCGCCAATGGGCCGGGCTGGTGCCCGGCCCTCTCCCTGCTGCCTTAAAACTTGTAGCTGGCGCCGATGAATACCTGGCTGCTGCTGTGCAGGTCCAACGAACCGACCTTGCTGCCGCCGTGTGGCGCCATCTCGGTGCTGGCGTTGGTACGCAGGTAGCGGTAGCCGGCCTCGATCGAGGTGTTCGGGGTCAGATCCTGGAGGATACCGGCCTGCAAGCCGGCCGCGTAGCCGATGTCGCTGTCGCGCTTGTAGCCACTGCCGTCCTGCTCCAGCTTGACCAGACCGAGGGTGGCACCGCCGTACAGCTTGGTGCCGTTGTCGCCCAGTGGCACGAACTTATCGTAGCTGCCGAGCAGGTTCTGCTGGCGGAGTTTATTGCCCTGATCGCTGTCCGAGAAGTTCTCGTAGGTGATGTAGTAGCGGCCATCCTGGTCCACCTGGCCGGCGCGTACACCCCAGGTGCCCTTGCCGTCGATCACCTTGTCCAGGTTCGGGTTGTCCAGGTTGCGATTGAGTGCGCTGGACTTCTGGATGTTGTTGTCGGTTTGCCCCCAGGTCAGGCCGACGAAATTGTCGGCAGCCTGAGCCGAAACGGCAGCCATGGTCAGGGCGGAAACCAGTGCGAGTTTGTTGAAGATGCTTTTCATGGTGTTTCTCCGAGTTGGGAAAGTGGCTGAACTCGGGGGCCATGTTGCGAGAACGGCGCTGAACCGTAGCTGAACGCTTGCTGAACCCTTGCTGAACGAGAATGCGATGGCAGCCCTGCACAACAGCCGCACTTTGCAATAGCCTTGGCGGGCCTTCGCCGATGGATTCGACCCAGCATGTTCAAACGCAGCTTCCACTCCCTGCTCACCACCTGGCTGGCCGGCCTGCTGGTCCTCCTGCCGCTGGCCCTGAGCCTGGCCCTGCTGAGTTGGCTGGCCAGCGTGCTGAACGGCATGATCGGCCCGGCCAGCACCCTCGGCCGGCTGTTCGCCGAAATCGGCCAGCCCTTTGTCAGCAGCCCGCTGCTGGCCTGGCTGCTCGGTACCCTGGCGCTGCTGCTGGCGCTCTATCCGCTGGGCCTGGCGGTACAGCTGGGGCTGAAGGAACCGCTAAGCAGGCTGCTCGACCTGACCCTGCGGCGCATCCCGCTGTTCGGCAGGCTGTACGGCCTGGCCGACCGTTTCGTCGGCCTGCTGGACAAGAAGGACGACGCCGACCTGGCGGCCATGAGCCCGGTGTGGTGCTTCTTCGGTGGCGACGGCACCGCCGTGCTGGCGCTGCTGCCCAACCCGCAGCCGATCGAGATCGACGGCCGCAGCTACCACGCAATCCTGGTACCGACCGCACCGATCCCGGTCGGCGGCGGCCTGCTCTATGTGCCGGTGGAATGGGTCAAGCCGGCGGAGATGGGCATGGATCGTTTCACCAGTATCTATGTGTCGATGGGTATTACCCCGCCGGGGCCGACCACCGCCGCCCCCGCCAGAGTGCTCAACTGATGCGCAGTGCCCTTATCGCCAATGGTGCTCTGCTGTCCGCTGAACAGCCCGAGGCCCTGCTGCCCTGGTGGAGCTTCGGCAAGACGGTGCTCGCGGCAGCCGCCCTGTCGCTGGTACAGGATGGCCTGGTCGAGCTGGACGACGCCCTGCCTGTGGGCCCGTTCAGCCTGCGCCAGCTGCTGCGTCACGAGGCCGGGCTGGCCGACTATGGCGAGCTCGCCGACTACCATGCCGCCGTGGCCCGCCATGACACGCCGTGGCCGGTCGCCGAGATGCTGCAACGCCTCGATGCCAGCCGCTTGCGCTACACCCCGGGCAATGGCTGGCGCTACTCGAATGTCGGTTACCTGTATGTGGCACAACTGATCGAGCGACTGACCGATCTGCCCCTCGACCAGGCGCTGCAGCAGCGCGTCCTGGCGCCCCTCGGCATCACCCGCACGCACCTGGCACGCACAGAGGTCGACTGGCAGGCCCTGGATCTGCAGGCCGCGCCCAGCTACCACCCAGCCTGGGTCTATCACGGCCTGCTGGTCGGCCCGCTGGCCCAGGCGGCATTGCTGCTCGATCGCCTGCTGGCCGGCGAACTGCTGGCACCGACGCTGCTACAGGCCATGCAGACGCCCTACCGGCTCGGCGGCCCCATGGCCGGGCGACCATGGACGGCCCCCGGCTATGGCCTGGGCCTGATGCTGGGCCCGGAGGCCGGCGGCCTGTACCTGAGCGGGCACACCGGTGGCGGCCCGGGCAGCGCCTTAGCGGTCTACCGTTGCACGCTTGGCCAGCAGAGTGCCTGCTGCGCGGTATTCCAGGAAACCGAGGATGGCGGCGCCGTCGAAGTGGAGCTGGTGCAGCGGCTGCAAACCCTGCTGAAAGGTTCATAAGCCGCACTGCTGACCGGCAGAATCACCTGGCAGCGCGGCGACGCTGCCACTCATCGGCGACCTCACCCATGCTCTTGGGCTCGCCATTACCGATCCAGGCCATGAACACCCGATCAAACGTGAAGCCCGCGCCGCACTGCTCGGTCAGGAAACGCCGTACGTTCTGCGTATTCCGGTAGCCCGCGCAGACCGCCGTGCTACGGGTGATCGGATCGCTGTGCCAGTCAAAGGCCATGATTGCTTCCTTGTTGAAAATCCCTGTCTATCCCGTTCACACCCGCCGCGCCACCCAGCCAGCCAGCACGAACAGCCCGGCCAGCACCGCCAGCAGCGCGCCCCAGCCGGCGTGCTGCCAGACGTAGCCGCCGACATAGCCGATCAGGCTGGAACCCAGGTAGTAAGCGCACAGGTACAGCGCCGAAGCCTGTGCCTTGGCCTGCCTGGCGCGCTGACCGACCTGGCCGCTGGCTACCGCGTGGGCCGCGAAGAAGCCCAGAGTGAACAATCCAAGCCCCAGGGCCACCGCCACCAGCCAGGGGCCGGCACACAGCGCCACGCCCAGCAGCATGGTGCCAATCCCGCCCTGCAATACCCGCCGCGCGCCATGTTGCGCCACCAGCCGCCCGGCCCAGCCGGCGCTGAAGATGCCACCCAGATAGACCAGAAACAGCAGGCCGATCAGTGTCGACGACAGCGAAAACGGCGGCGCGGCCAGGCGAAAGCCAATGTAGTTGAACAGTGCGACGAAGCCGCCCATCAACAGGAACGCCAGCAGGAACAGGCGACGCAGTTGCCCGTTAGCCAGGTGCGCCGCGAAGTTACCGAGCAGACCACGCAGCGACAGCGGTTGCGCACGGAAATGCCGCGATGGCGGCAGCAGCCAGGCGAACAGCAGCAGCGCCAGCAAGCCAAGCGCGGCGATCCCGGCCAGGGCCAGGTGCCAGCCGCCGAGATCGGCCAGCAGGCCGGCAAGCAGGCGGCCGAGCAGCCCGCCCAGTGCCGTGCCGCCGATATACAGCCCCATCGCCGCCGGCAGCGCCTGCGGGTCGAACTCCTCGCCGACATAGGCCATGGCCAGCGCCGGCAGGCCGCTCAGGGCCAGGCCGAGCAAGGCACGGGTCGCCAGCAGCCAGTGCCAGTCGTCCACCAGCACGCAGGCGATGCCGAGCAGGCTGGCCAGGCCCAGGGCCACGGCCATCACCGGCTTGCGCCCCCAGCTCTCAGCCAGAGCACCGGCCAGCAGCAGGCACAGCGCCAGACTCAGGGTGGTCAGCGACAGCGCCAGACTGCTGGTCGCCGCCGAGACGTGGAAATGCACGGCCAACAACGGCAGCAGCGGCTGCACGCAGTAGAGCAAGGCGAAGGTGGCGAAGCCGGCGCAGAACAGCGCCAGGGTGGCACGCCGGTAAGCAGGCGTGCCGCGTTGCAGGTGGGTGTCTGGAGCAGCAGTGTCCATGGTCGCTCGCACACAGGCCGACTCGGGAAGGCGCTCAGGCTAACACAGAGCAGGCTCATTGTTAGCCAGCTATCCTTTATTGCCAGCCCTGCCATGGGCCTCAACGTTTATGCTTTCGCTGTCGCCCGCCCCGCCACATCCACAAGGAGAAAGATGTCATGCGCAGGTTATTGCTCGGCTTGCTGCTGGGTTGCAGCACTCTGGCCCAAGCGGCCATCCAGACCCGCGAAATCCCCTACAGCGCGGCCGACGGCACCCAGTTGACCGGCTACTACGCCTGGGACGACGCCATCGCCGGCCAGCGTCCGGGGGTAATCGTGGTGCATGAATGGTGGGGGCTGAACGATTACGCCAAGCGCCGCGCCCGCGACCTCGCCGCCCTAGGCTATAGCGCGCTGGCCATCGACATGTACGGCGGCGGCAAGAACACCCAGCATCCCGAGGACGCCAAGGCCTTCATGCAGGCGGCCCTGGCCAATGCCGACGCAGCCAGGGCGCGTTTCAACTCCGGCCTCGACCTGCTCAAGGCACAGACGCAGACCGACCCCGCACGCCTGGCCGCCATCGGCTACTGCTTCGGCGGCAAGGTGGTGCTGGACATGGCCCGCCAGGGCGCAGCGCTGGCCGCCGTAGTCAGCTTCCATGGCGCCCTGGCCACCACTACCCCGGCGACGCCGGGCAGCGTCAAGGCCCGGGTACTGGTCGAGCATGGCGCCGCCGACAGCTTCGTCAGCCCACAGCAGATCAGCGACTTCAAGGCCGAGATGGACAAGGCCGGCGCCGACTACCAGTTCGTCTCCCTGCCCGGCGCCAAGCACGGCTTCAGCAACCCCGACGCCGATGCGCACAAGGGCCACGGCCTCGATCTCGGCTACCAGAAGGAAGCCGACGAGCATTCCTGGGCCGACATGCAGGCGCTGTTCAAACAGGTCTTCGCCCTGTGATGCGCGTACCCGTAGGTTGGCGTTGAGCGAAGCGAAGCCCAACAGCCTGGGACTGGATCGTTGGGCTTCGTCGCGTTGCTCCTCAACCCAACCTACGGCTGTCGACATAGCCCCCAAAAAAACGGGAGCCCGCGGGCTCCCGTACTCAATCAGCAGAGTAAAGCCAGGCCTGCAGTACAGGCTGGCTAACCTCACCAGCACTCCCAAGGGAATGCATGGGCGCAGTCTGGCAAAAAACGAGCGTTTGCTTTGTTGGCCTTAGGTGTCGCTTTGCAAAGAAATGTAAACGCCGCCGCGACTGGCCGCCTCGCCGGCCACAGGGCAGAATGCCGGCCATGACCACCCTCCCCCTGCCCGCCTTCTGCCATCTGCTCGCCCCCGCCTGGCCAACCCCGCTGGCCCTGCCCGGTGCCCAGCTGGTGCGTGCCGCGTTCGACACCACACGCCTGCAGGCCGAGGACTTCCATACCTGCGCCATCGAGCCGGTGCGCGGCGTGGCCAAGCGCCAGGGCGAATACCTGGCCGGTCGTCTGTGTGCCCGCCAAGCCCTGCGCCAGCTGTGTGGCCAGTCGCTGGTACCGGGGCGCGACGAGGAAGGTGTACCGCAGTGGCCACTTGGCGTGGTCGGCTCGATCACCCACGGTGCCGGCCAGGCCGCTGCGTTGGTGGCGCACGGTCACGACTGGCAGGGCCTGGGCCTGGATCTGGAGAAAACCCTGAGCGCCGAGCGCGCGGCCAAACTGGCCGGGGAAATCCTCACCGCCGCCGAGCTGCAGCGCGGCGCCGGGTTGTCGCCAGAGGCATTTGCCCGCCTGGTCACCCTGACCTTTTCCCTCAAGGAAAGCCTGTTCAAGGCGCTGTTCCCGCTGGTGCGCCAGCGCTTCTATTTCCACGATGCCGAGTTGCTGGCATGGAACGACGCCGGCCAAGCCCGCCTGCGCCTGCTGATCGACCTGTCCGCCGCCTGGCCGGCCGGCAGCGAGCTTGGCGGCCAGTTCGCCACGTTCGATGGCTACCTGCTGAGCCTGGTGGCCATCGCCGCCTGAGCGGATAATCGCCCGCGCATCCGACTGCACACCGAGACCTAGCAATGAAGAAGATCCTGATCATCGGCATCGGCGCCGGCAACCCCGACTACATGACCATCCAGGCGGTCAAGGCGCTCAACACCGTCGATGTGTTCTTCATCATGGACAAGGGCGCGAGCAAGGGAAAACTGATCGACCTGCGCCACGAGATCTGCGAGCGCTTCATCACCGAGCGCACCTACCGCTTCGTCGAGGCCAGCAGCCCGGAGCGCGAGCGTGAGCGCAGCGACTACACCTCTGCGGTGGTCGACCTCAACCTGGCCAAGCAGCAGACTTTCGAGCGCCTGATCGGCGAGGAAATGGCCGACGGTGAGTGCGGCGCCTTCCTGGTGTGGGGCGACCCGGCGCTGTACGACAGCACCATCCGCATCCTCCAGGCCGTGCTCGGCAAGGGCCAGCTGCAGTTCGAGTTCGACGTCATCCCCGGCATCAGCAGCGTCCAGGCGCTGGCTGCGCGGCACAAGGTGCCGCTCAACCGCATCGGCCGGCCCATCGAGATCACCACCGGCCGCCGCCTGGCCGAACGCCTGCCGGACACCGACAGCGTGGTGGTGATGCTGGATGCCGAGGACAGCTACCAGCACCACACCGACCAGGATCTGGACATCTACTGGGGCGCCTATATCGGCACCCCGGACGAGCTGCTGATCGCCGGCAAGCTCAAGGATGTCGCCGACCAGATCGAGCGCGTGCGCAAGCAGGCCCGCGCCGACAACGGCTGGATCATGGACACCTACCTGATGCGTCGCCGCGAAGGCGACGAGTCGTAAAACGCAAAAAGGCGTGACACCTGCGTGCCACGCCCTTGTCTGCCAGCAAACCAATCAGGCCAGCTCGGCCCGCAGCTGGCGCGCTGCCGCGACCATGTTGACCAGCGCCGCCTCGGTTTCCGGCCAGCCGCGGGTCTTCAGGCCGCAGTCCGGATTGACCCACAGGCGTTCGGCCGGCACGCGCTGCGCCGCCTTGCGCATCAGGCGCACCATCTCGCCGGTATCCGGCACCCGTGGCGAGTGGATGTCGTACACGCCCGGGCCGATCTCGTTGGGGTACTCAAAAGCCTCGAAGGCATCCAGCAGCTGCATGTCCGACCGCGAGGTCTCGATGGTGATCACGTCGGCATCCATGGCGGCGATGGACTCGATCACATCGTTGAACTCGCTGTAGCACATGTGCGTGTGGATCTGCGTTTCGTCACGCACGCCCGAAGCACACAGGCGGAAAGCTTCGGTGGCCCAGGCGAGGTACTGCTGCCAGTGCGCCTTGCGCAGCGGCAGGCCTTCGCGGAAGGCCGCCTCGTCGATCTGGATCACCTTGATCCCGGCGCTCTCCAGGTCGACCACTTCGTCGCGGATCGCCAGGGCCAGCTGGCGCGCCTGCTGCTCGCGGGGAATATCGTCACGCGGGAAGGACCACATCAGCATGGTCACCGGGCCGGTCAGCATGCCCTTCATCACCTTGCCGGTGAGGGTCTGCGCGTAGCGAATCCAGTCCACCGTCATCGCCTGCGGCCGGCTCAGGTCGCCGACTATCACCGCCGGTTTAACGCAGCGCGAACCGTAGCTCTGCACCCAGCCGAAGCGGGTGAAGGCATAGCCGTCGAGCTGCTCGGCGAAGTACTCGACCATATCGTTGCGTTCCGCTTCCCCATGCACCAGCACGTCCAGGCCCAGTTGCTCCTGCACGTCCACCGCATGGCGGATCTCACTGTACATGGCCTCGGTGTAATCGGCGGCGGACAGCTTGCCGGCCTTGAACGCCTGACGCGCCAGACGGATGGCCGCGGTCTGCGGGAAGGAGCCGATGGTGGTGGTCGGGAATGCCGGCAGTTGCAGGCGCGCGCGCTGCTGTTCGATGCGCTGCACGAAGGGCGACTGACGCTGGCTGTCGGCCGGCGTGATCGCCGCCAGGCGGGCCTGCACCGCCGGTTTGTGGATGCGTGGCGACTGCGCGCGGCTGGCCTGTACCGCCTGGCTGGCTGCCAGTGCGGCTTGCATCCGGGCATCCTGTGGATCGTTCAGTGCGGCGCTCAGCAGCGCCACTTCCTCACACTTCTGCACGGCGAAGGCCAGCCAGCTGTGCAGCTCGGCATCCAGCTGGTCTTCGCGGCCCAGATCGACCGGGCTGTGCAGCAGCGAGCAGCTCGGCGCCACCCACAGGCGGCTGCCGAGGCGCTCATGGGCCTGCTGCAGTACCTCCAGAGCCTGGTGCAGATCGGTACGCCAGACGTTACGGCCGTTGACCACGCCAAGCGACAGCACCTTGTACGCCGGCAGGCGGTCGAGGATTGCCGGGAACTGCTCCGGGGCACGCACCAGATCGAGGTGCAGGCCATCCACCGGCAGGCCGGCGGCCAGGCCGAGGTTGTCTTCCAGACCGGAGAAGTAGGTGGCGATCAGCTTCTTGCCCGGCTCGCGCTGGAGAATGTTGTAGGCGCGCTCGAAGGCATTCTTCCATTCCTGCGGCAGGTCCAGACCGAGGATCGGCTCGTCGATCTGCACCCATTCGACATCCTGGCTGGCCAGGCGCTGGAAGATCTCGCCGTAGACCGGCAGCAGGCGCTCGAGCAGATCTAGGCGATCAAACTCAGCGCCCTTGGCCTTACCCAGCCACAGGTAGGTCAGCGGGCCGATCAGCACCGGCTTGACGTTATGACCGAGCGCGCGGGCCTCTGCGACTTCCTCGAACAGCTGTTCCCAGCTCAGCTGGAACTGCTGGTCGGCGCTGAACTCGGGCACCAGGTAGTGGTAGTTGGTATCGAACCACTTGGTTAGCTCCTGGGCAGACGCAGGTTGCGCATGGGCACCGCCACAGCAGGTGTTCTGGCTGCTCTTGTTTGCAGAAACACCACGGGCCATGCCGAACAAGGTGTCCAGGCTCGGCTTGCCGCCGTGGCTGTGGAAGCGCTCGGGAATCACGCCAAAGGTCAGCGAGTGGGTCAGCACCTGGTCGTACCAGGCGAAGTCGCCGACCGGCAGCAGTTCGATACCGGCGTCCTTCTGCACCTGCAAGTGACGGGCGCGCAGCTCGCGGCCGACGGCGCGCAGGCCGGCTTCGTCCAGCTCGCCCTTCCAGTGGGCTTCGAGGGCTTTCTTCAGCTCGCGGTCGCGACCGATGCGCGGAAAGCCGAGGTTGTGGGCCAATGCCATGTCTGTCTCCTGGTTCGTTGATGGCGCCATTCTCGACAGCCGACCACACATGAGACAAACTCAACATATTCTTGATGATCTATAGATCCACTCATGATGATCGTAGGGTGGATAACGCTGCGCTTATCCACCGTTAAACCGCACAGCTCACCCGGCGGATGAAGAAAGCGTCATCCGCCCTACACACATACCGAGGCCCGCATGCTCGAAATCCGCCACCTGAAGACCCTGCATGCGCTGCGTGAAGCCGACAGCTTGGTCGACGCCGCCGAGCGCCTGCACCTGACCCAGTCCGCCCTCTCCCACCAGTTCAAGGAACTTGAGGAACGCTTGGGCATGCAGCTGTTCGTGCGCAAGACCAAGCCGGTGCGTTTCACCAGCGCCGGCCTGCGCCTGCTGCAACTGGCCGACAACATACTCCCGCAACTGCGCGGCGCCGAGCGCGACCTGGCGCGCCTGGCCGGTGGTACGGCGGGCCGTCTGCACATGGCCATCGAGTGCCACAGCTGCTTCCAGTGGCTGATGCCGACCATCGACCAGTTCCGCGACGCCTGGCCGGAAGTCGAGCTGGACCTGGCCTCGGGCTTCTCCTTCGCCCCGCTGCCGGCGCTGGCCCGTGGCGACCTCGATCTGGTGGTGACCTCCGACCCGCTGGAGCTGGCCGGCATCACCTACGTACCGCTGTTCACCTACGAGGCCATGCTCGCCGTAGCCAACCAGCACAGCCTGGCCAGCAAGCCGTTCATCGTGGCCGAGGATCTGGCCAGAGAAACCCTGATCACCTACCCGGTGGAGCGTGATCGCCTGGATATCTTCACCCGCTTCCTCGAACCGGCCGACGTCGAACCGGCGCAGGTGCGCACCTCGGAGCTGACGGTGATGATGATGCAGCTGGTGGCCAGCGGCCGCGGTGTCTGCGGTCTGCCCAACTGGGCGCTGCACGAGTACAGCTCGCGCGGCTACGTGACCGCCAAGCGCCTGGGTGACAAGGGCCTGTTCGCCACGCTGTACGCCGGCATCCGCACCGACATGCTCGATGCGCCGTTCATGCGCGACTTCCTGCTGACGGCCAAGGACACCTCCTTCGCCAATCTGGAAGGGGTCAGCGTGGCGCGCTGAGAGGCAAGGTAGGTTGGCGTTGAGCGCAGAGAAGCCCAACGCAGGCAGCATTTGGCCCCTGTTGGGCTTCGCCGCCAGGTGGCTCAACCCAACCTACAGGGTCGGTACTCCGCACCTGTTTCGGATCTTTTGAGCGAGAGCCAATCTCAACACGACATGGCCGACGATCAAGAGAGCCGAGACAGGTTCTTAGCGGCGCCGGTCCAGCAGGTTCACCACCACCCGATCCAGCCAGCCCCACAGACGCTGGCGCAGGCGCTTGAGCAAGGGTCGGCGCTGCCAGTCGTCCAGGGTGATTTCGCGGCTGGCGGCAAAGTCCTGGGTAAAGCAGTCACTCACCGCCAGGGTCAGTTGCGGATCGAAAGCCTCGAGGTTGGCGTCGAGGTTGAAGCGCAGGTTCCAGTGGTCGAAGTTGCACGAACCGACGCTGACCCAGTCGTCCATCAGCACCATTTTCAGGTGCAGGAAGCGCGGCTGGTACTCGAAGATGCGGACCCCGGCGCTGAGCAGCTTCGGGTAGTAGCGCTGGCCGGCGAAGCGGATCGGCGGGTGATCGGTGTTGCGCCCGGTCAGCAGCAGGCGCACTTCCACGCCGCGCAGCGCCGCCTTGATCAGGTGCCGACGCACCTTGCGGCTGGGCAGGAAATACGGCGTGGCCAGCCACACCCGCTGCTTGGCGTGGTTCACGCTGCGCAGCAGCGACTGCACGATATCCAGATGCTGGCGGGCGTTGGCGTAGGCCACCCGCCCCATGCCCTGTCCCGCCGCCGGGCTGGGTGGCAGATGGGCCAGGCCCGGGGCATGCAACGGTTGCCAGGGGCGTTGGTCGGTACAACTGGCGTGCCACTGGTAGTCGAAGATCAACCGCCAGTGCACCACCAGCGGCCCCTCGATGCGCACCATCACCTCGTGCCAGGCACTCTCGTCAGCCTGCGGTTGCCAGAACTCATCGGTGGCACCGGTACCACCGACAAAGGCGCTGCTCTCGTCCACCACCAGGATCTTGCGATGGTCGCGGAACAGGTTGCGCAGGCCGTGACGCCAGCGCAGCGGGTTGTACAGACGCAGGTGCACACCGGCCTCGGCCAACTGCTGGCGCAGCGCGCTGCCGAAGCCCTGGCAGCCGAAGGCATCGAACAGGCAACGGACCTCGACCCCACGCTGCGCCGCCGCGGCCAGGGAATCGACCAGCGCGCGACTGCAGGCGCCGTCCTCGGCCAAATAAAGCTCCAGTGCCACGTAGCGCTCGGCATGCGCGATGGCACTGAGCATGGCGGGAAAGAAGAGTGGTCCATCGACCAGCAGTTCGAAGCGGTTGCCGGATTTCCAGGGGAAGATCGCGCCGCTCATCGCTCGGTGAAGATCAGCACGGCACCGACCGGCACCGACAGGCTGATGAAGTCCAGCCGCGCCAGCTTGCGCAGGGCCTCAACGCTCTCACCCAGGCCGAAGTCTTCGGCATTCAGCACCAGCGGCGCCAGGCTCACCACCTGAAAACGCTGGTCGTCGAGGCGAGTGGCCAGCAGCTCGGCCATGTAGCCGTGCTTGCGGCCATTGATTTCCACCTGGATCGGCAGGCGTATTTCCAGCTGGGCGCCCGGCGCCAGGTCGGTGATCGGCCCCAGGTCGAGCTGGGCCATGACCTGCGCCTCGGCGAACTGCTCGACATTGAACAACACGCCGCGCAGGCGCTCGTCGCGCAGCGGAATGCCGGTGCTCACCGACTCCAGCTCGATGCGCAGGCGCGCCGCCCCCTGGTCGTCGACCTTACCGTGCAGGGTCAGGAAGCGATGCACTTCGGAAAAATTGCCCGCCTTGGTGGAGATGAACGACAGGCGCGAGGACTCGTTGTCCAGGTACCAGCTGGCCTGCGCCGGCAGGGCCAGGCAGGCGGCGAGCAGTGCGGTATACAGCTTGATCATGGGCTCACGTGCATTGGGCATGTAAGCGCAACGATAGCGACCCGGGCCGGCAATGCAAAGCCGCGGGCCGTCACACAAGCCGAGAAAATTACTGCGCAATAAAACAAAGGCGCCATTCGGCGCCTTTGCTTCGTAGCCAGAAGCAACTCAGTGGAACGGGAAGATGTAGTTCATCCATGCCGCCATGCGCAGAAGCACTTTGCGCATCACCGCCACATGGTGGAAGTGCTGGCTGTACAGCGCCGCCTGGCCGTAGGCACCGCCCGGCATCATCTTGCTGTACGGCTCGAATGCCGGATCGGTGATCTCGATCAGCACCGGCACCCGGCCCGGCGGTGGCGAGCCGGTGTAGCTGAGCATCGTGCCGGAAGGCTGGATCTGCCCTTCGCCAATCACCCCGATGACCTTCTGCACCTTGCCGGCGAACACTTGCCCGGGAATGCCATCGAAAGCCACTTCCGCCTCGTCGCCCACGGTCAGGCGCAGCTGGCTGTTCTGGCGCATCCAGGCCGTGAAGTAATAGCGTTCCTGGGGAACGAAGATCATCGAAGGCCGCAACGGCATCTTGGTCGCACGCATGCCCGGACGCAGCGACACATGGGTGACGAAACCCTTGCTCGGCGCGCGCACCACCGTGTGGTCCAGATTGAACTGGGCAATGTTGATCTGTGCCTGCAGGTCGTCCACGCGGGCCGTGGCGATGTCCAGGTCGCGGCGGTTGCCGACATTGCGCTTGAACAGCTCGCTGGCGCGGTACTGGTCGGCCCTGGCCGAGATAAGCTGGGCCTTGAGCGACTTGACCTTGTTCTCGAACGGCGTCGGGTCGATGCGGAACAGCACATCGCCCTTCTCCAGCGGCTCGTTGCCCTTGACCGGCACCTCGACCACGATGCCGCTGACTTCCGGAATCACCGGTACCGAGACGAAGTAGGAACGCGCCACCTCGGAATACGGGTGGTTGTAGTTCATGGTGAAAATCAGCGCACCGATTAGCAGGACGCCGCCCAGCGCAGCGGTAGGCACGCTCCACTTGTTCAGTGGAATGCGGAAGACCTTGAAAATGACGACGCAGATCGCGGTGTAGGTCAGGATCAGTAGCAGGTCCATGGCTCAGACTCCCTCGCTCGGCGGCTGCTCGGCGGCAGCGGGAGTCGGTGCGGGCACCGCGACAGGCTCAGGGGCGGCAGCCGCCTCCAGTTGCGCCACGCGCTGCTGCAACTCGCCGACCTGCTGCTCCAGATGCGCCACATGCACCTGCGGCGACTGGCCATCGCTGAAGCCCCAGCCGCGATCCTCGCGGTACAACATGGCCCAGATCCACAGGAACGGCCACAGCACATGCAGGGTGAACAGGCTGACCCAGCCGGTGGCATGGATCGCATCCTGGTGCGGGTGATTACGGTGTACGGCAATTTCGTAGGGAATGTCGTGCATCACGATGATGCCGTAGAACAGCACCAACCCGACAAAAAACAGCAGCCCCAAAGCGAAGTAATCGAGCATCGGAAGTTCTCTGTCCGCTGGTCAACCAAGAGCGCAGCGCGCCCGACTACGCAGCCCTGCGCAGCTTCACTTAGTTATATGGGAAGTATTGGTTATTGCCACTACCAATGAGCAAATTCTCGACCGGGTAGACGCAGGGCGGGTGAAACCCGCCCTGCCCCAGCTTACGGCAGCGGGTCGGCCTGCGGCTGCAGCTGGCAGCCTTCGCGCGGGCCGAGCCAGGCGGCGGTCTGGCTGCTGCCCAGGCCACGGGCGGTTACCCGCTTGTGCGCCGCGTCGTCGAGAAAATCGCTGAGCGGCACGTACTGCTTCACGTAGCCCACGCAGTAGTCGGCCGGGCTGCCTGCGACGTAGCGGCAGGAGCAGTATTCCTTGGCCGAGTAGGCACCGACTATGCCGGGGAAGGCTGCCAGGTGAGCGCGGTTGCTCCAGCCCAGCAGGGCCAGGCCGAGCAGCAACAGGAAGAAGGCAGAGAGGAACGGGCGGCGCTTGATCATGGCTGTTCTCCGGCGAAGGCGGCCAGGGCGCGCTTGAGCAGTTGGTTGTGGCTGTAGCTGCCGTCGCGGTCATCGGCGTAACGCACGATCACCAGCTTCTGCTCGGGCAGCACATAGAGCGCCTGGCCCCAGTGGCCAAGGGCGGCGAAGGTGGCTTCCGGGGCATCGGCCCAGGGCTTGGGCGCATTGGCCAGCGCCTGATTGAGCCACCATTGCCCGCCTGGCACGGCCTCCCCCGGCTTCTGCGGATCAGGCTGGTAGTTGGCGAACGGCGTGCGGTTGAACGCCACCCAGGCCGCCGGCACCACCTGGCGCTCACCCCAGCGCCCGTCGTGCTGCATCATCAGGCCGACGCGGGCCAGGTCGCGAGCACTCAGGTAGGCGTAGGACGAAGCGACGAAAGTGCCGCTGGCATCGCGCTCCCACACCGCCGAGGTGATCCCCAGCGGCTCGAACAGCGCCGTCCAGGGGTAGTCGCGGTAAGCCGGCTCGCCGACCATCTGCTTGAGGCTGGCGGCCAGCACGTTGCTGTCGCCGCTGGAATAGCGAAAGCGCGTGCCGGGCAGTGCACCCTGCGGATGAGCGGCGGCAAAGGCCGCCATGTCGCTGCGGCCACGGGTGTAGAGCATGGCCACCACCGAGGACTTCAGCGGCGCGTATTCGTAGTCTTCCTGCCAGTTGAGGCCCGAGGCCCAGTTGAGCAGGTGGCCCATCTTCACCGCCGGGTGCGCGGCGAACGGCGGATAGTGCCTGGCCACCGGATCGTCGAGCTGGAAGCGCCCTTCGCCGTAGGCCACGCCGAGCACGCTGGCGAACAGGCTCTTGCTGATCGACCAGGTCAGGTGCGGGGTCTGCGCATCGTTCGGCCCGGCATAGCGCTCGTAGACCACCACGCCGTCCTTGATCACCAGCAGCGCATCGGTGCGGATGCCCTTGCGCGTGGCGTCGTCACGGGCCGGAAAGGCGTAGGCCTGCAGCGCCTCGATGGCCGGGCTGGGAGCGGCGGTGTGGGTGGTCCAGTCGGCGGTGGGCCAGGTTTCGGCCAGCAGCGGGCTGGCAACCAGGCAGCACAGGCCGGTCAGGCTCAGGCGACGCAGTAGGGCAAGGGACATCGGACGCTCTCGCGGCAATGGAAAGCCGCGACCCTAGCACGCACGGAGGCTCGGCAACATGTCCAGAACGGACAGCTTGCCGCCGGTCTGGCTCAATCGGGCAAGCGATAGTCCTGCTGGGTCATCAGGTCGAGGCCGCATTCCAGGTGCTCGATCCAGTCGAGGAAGGCATTGATCATCGCCGCGCCGACAAAGGGCCGGCCGTGCTGCGGCACGATCATCGCCACGTCCATCTCGCGCACCATCTGCACCCAGAAACGGCAGGCCTTGTTGCTGGCCATGTAGCGGCGGTGGAAGCCGGCCATGTTGGGGATATGGTTGACGAAGTCGAGCACCGGGCTGGCGTCGTCCACCAGCGAGGCACCCATGTCGCCGGAGAAGAGGATCTTGCTCACCGGGTCGTACAGCTGGAAGTTGCCCACCGAATGGAGGAAGTGCGCTGGCACGGCCTTCAGCTGGCACTGGCCGAGAGTGAAGCTCTGCCCGCGATCCGGCAGGGCGATGATGCGGTCGTAGGTGCAGATACCGTGGCTCAGGGCCAGGTAGTTGGCGGTGAGGTGCGGCAGAAAGCGCGCCCACAGCTTGGAGCAGATCACCCGCGCACGGGTGTGCAGCAGCCACTTGTCCAGCGAGGCGATGATGTCCGGGTCCTGGTGCGAGGCGAAGATATAGGTCAGGGACTGCACCGGGATGTGCTTGGACAGCTCCAGCGACAGCGGCGTGTAGGTCAGGTCGCCACCCGGATCGAGCAGCAGGTACTGCTCGTGGTCGGTGATCAGGAACTGGTTGGATTGCACGCCCTCGCCGCTGACCAGGTCATCGAACATCAGGCATTGGTGGCTGCCGTTATCAAACAGCACGATCGGCTCGCGGCGCATGGAAACCTCACTGAAAAAACGCGAGGCGAACTTAGCGCAAAGCTCCAGGGCGCTTACTGACCTGGATCAAGCGGCTTCAGGTAGGGCGGGTGAAACCCGCACCAGGGTTGATCGTTCCCACGCTCCGCGTGGGAATGCAGCCCTCGACGCTCCTGCGTCCACCTCGGCAGCTATGCCAGCGGGAACCCTGTGACGCAGAGCGTCACGGGATTGGCTCCCACGCAGAGCGTGGGAGCCATCTGCATAGGGCGGGTGAAACCCGCCCTAGGGTTAGGTGTGCAATGCCAGCAGGGCCTTCTCCAGGCGTTTCTCGCGGGCCGTGCGGGCAATCTCCAGCAGCTTGCCGTCGCGCTGCCACAGCTGCGCCCATTCGGCTGGGCCGGCGGCCATGGCGGCGTCGATCTCCGCGCGCAACCCGGCGAACTGGGCGAACAGACCGGCCAGCAGCAGGTGGCTGCTCGCCGCGCTCGGGCACAGGCGGGCCACGTCGGCGCAGCCGGCCAGCAGCGCCAGCAGGCGCAACTGCAAATCCTGCGGCCAAGCGTTGTCCTGGCCCAGGCCGTACAGCCAGACGCTAACGGCGGTCAGCACGTGCAGGTCCTCGATGCTGCGGAAGGGTTTGACGTAGGCATCCCAGCCATCGCCCGGCAGGTGCTCGCAGTGGGCATGCTCCAGGTGCAGGCGACCATGGCTGATATCCGGCATCAGCGGCAGGGCCGGCAGCGTTTCGATGCGTACACCCGGGTCGCCATTGCGCACCACGCCCAGGGCCAGGCGCGGCGGTGCGCCCTGCTCTTCTTCCCGTGCGGCCACCAGCAGCCAGTCGGCCGCCTCGGCAGCAGTGACGAAATCCTTGCGCCCGGACAGGTACAGGCCATCGAGGCGCGTGCTCATGTCCGCCGGGCGGGTGCTGCGGTTCTCGGTCACGCACAGCGCGCCGAGCGTACGCGGCGCCGCCGGCCACAGGGCGCGCAAGGCCGCCTGGTAACCGGCCAGGAAAGCCAGCCCCGGGGTAGCCGCCAGGCGCCCGCCGAACAACGCCAGGCTGAACGGGTTGACCTCGCCAACCCGCTCCAGCAGCGCGGCGTACCAGCTTTCCAGGTCGCTGGCCGGCAGGCGGTCACGGGTTTGCAGCAGGGTTTGCCAGGGCATTGGTAATTCCTCGAGTCAATTTCACAGCCTGGCGAGCTAGAGCCAGGCAAGGCGCAGGTCGGCGAGGCCGCGGAGTTTACAAAGCGTAAATGAGCAGGCCGAGCCGAATTGCAACGCAGCATGGCCGACGCGCAGCAGGCCGTGGCTGTCATACAAGCATCACTCAACCTTCACGGAGGTGACACCGGGTCTTTCTAGTCTGAGCTTGCCCAACAACATCGACCGGCCGCAACCCACCGCAGGCTGGCTTATGGAGGCTAATCGATGACCCGGATCGCCCGTAACCGCGACACCACTGCCGAACGCCGCCTGCAAGCCGAGCGCCTGATCGGTGCGCACGCCCTGCAGGAAGCCCAGGCACTGCGCTTTGCCGTATTCAGCAGTGAGTTCGACGCCAAGCTCAAGGGCGCCGAACTGGGCCTGGATATGGATGACTACGACCTGCACTGCCAGCACATCGGCGTACGCGATCTGAACAGCGGCCGCCTGGTCGCCACCACCCGCCTGCTCGACCATCGCGCCGCCGCCAGCCTGGGGCGTTTCTACAGCGAGGAAGAGTTCAGCCTGCACGGCCTGGCCCATCTCGAAGGCCCGGTGCTGGAAATCGGCCGCACCTGCGTCGACCCGGCCTACCGCAACGGCGGCACCATCGCCGTGCTGTGGAGCGAGCTGGCCGAAGTGCTCAACGAAGGCGGCTACCGCTACCTGATGGGCTGCGCCAGCATCCCCATGCAGGACGGCGGCATCCAGGCCCAGGCGATCATGCAGCGCCTGCGCGAACGCTACCTGTGCACCGAACACCTGCGCGCTGAGCCCAGGCACCCGCTGCCGACCCTGGACCTGCCGGGCAACGTCATCGCCGAGATGCCACCGCTGCTCAAGGCCTATATGCGCCTGGGCGCCAAGGTGTGCGGCGAACCGTGCTGGGACCAGGACTTCCAGGTGGCCGACGTATTCATCCTGCTCAAGCGCGACGAGCTGTGTCCGCGCTATGCCCGCCACTTCAAGGCTGCGGTCTAGCCCGAGAGCCACGATGAACAAACTCCGTCTCTGTCTGCGTCTGGCCCGTCTGGCTGCCGTGCTGCTGCTCGGCATGCTGCTGGCCAGTGGCGTAGCGCTGCTCGAACGCCTGCGTCGCAACGACCTGATGGACCTGCGCCAGCGCCTGACCTGCTGGTACCTGCGCCGCCTCAGCCGCGCCCTGCCTTTCGAGGTCGAGGTGCAAGGCGAGCTGCCGCGCGAGCCAATGCTGTGGGTCAGCAACCATGTGTCGTGGACCGACATTCCGCTGCTCGGCCAGCTGCTGCCGCTGTCCTTCCTGTCCAAGGCCGAAGTACGCAGCTGGCCGCTGGCCGGCTGGCTGGCGCACAAGGCCGGCACCCTGTTTATCCACAGAGGCTCCGGGGATAGCAACCTGCTGGCGCGCCAGCTGCACCGCCACCTCACCGCCGACCGCCACCTGCTGATCTTCCCCGAAGGCACCACCACCGACGGCCAGCAGGTGCGCACCTTCCACGGCCGCCTGCTGACCAGCGCCATCGAGGCCTACGTGCCGGTGCAACCGGTGGCGATCCGCTACCTGCGTAATGGGGTGAGCGATCCGATCGCGCCCTTTATCGGTGACGACGACCTGCCCGCGCACCTGCTGCGCCTGTTCGCCGCCGAACGCGGCAAGGTACAGATCCAGCTGCTTGCCCCCATCGCCAGCCTTGGCCTGGAGCGCAACGCCCTGGCCCGCCAGGCGCAGCGCGCGGTGCAGGTGGCGTTGTTCGGCGAGATCGAAGAGCGCGAGCGGGTAGCCGCGTAGGTTGCGGTTGAGCGCAGCGAAGCCCAACTGACGGAGCGGCAGGCCAGCACGAAGCGGCCCCGGACTCCGCCCGTTGGGCTTCGTCGCGTTGCTCCTCAACCCAACCTACAGGCGGGAGAAAGCCTGCAATTCAGGATAGAAACGCCGGAAGTCCTCGTTCAGCGGCTCGTATAAGCGCTCCAGCTCAGCCATCGCGCCCTCCAGCATCTGCGGTCGCGACAGGCGCCGGCTCATGCCCCACAGCACCTGCTCCAGCACGGCGAAGTCGCGGTAGCTGCCCAGCCAGTCCTGCGCCGCCATGCGCGGGGCGATAAAAGCCAGGCGCTCCGGCAGCTGCGCCTCGGCGCCCAGCACGGCGTAGACCCGCGCGGTGAACTGCGGCAACGGCTCATCCGCATAATCGTGCCAGTGCCGCGCCAGGCAGTGGTCGAAGAACAGGTCGAGAAGAACCCCCGAGGTCCGTCGCCGCTCCGCGGGAAAGCGTGCCCGCGCCTGCTCGATCAGCGGGTGGCGATCGGTGAACACGTCGATGCGTCGGTGCAAGCGAATGGCTGCCTCGATCTCGGCCGGAAAGCGCCCTTCCAGGCGGCCTTTAACGAAGTCGCCATACAGGCTACCGAGCAGCTGCGCCGGCGCGTCGCCGCCCAGGTGCAGATGGGCCAGGTAATTCATGCGGCCGCCTTGCGCCAGGTGTTGGGCGTCATGCCCAGCCAGCGGCGGAAGGTACGGCTGAAGTTGCTGCTGTCCTGATAGCCGAGGCGCTCGGCCACGGCATCGACGCTCAGCGGGGTGTTCAGCAGCAGCCAGCAGGCCAGCTCCTGGCGCACCTCGTCGAGCAGTTGCTGGTAGCTGCCGCCCTCGGCCTGCAGGCGGCGGATCAGGGTGCGCTCAGACAGGTGGAACTCCTCGGCCAGCTGCTCCAGGGTCGGGTAGCGGCCTTCACAAGCGAGCAGGCGCAGCTGCACCCGGTCACTCCAGGCACCACCCTGCTGGGCACCGAGCAACTGGTGCTCGCAGTCGCGCAGGGCCAGGCGTGCGGCGCTGGCATCGGCGCTCAGGCTGGGGCGGTCGAGCCAGGCCAGCGGCAGGCTGACGCAGTAGCTGGGTGCGTCAAACGTCACCCCCGGGCCGAGCAGCTCACGGTACAGCGCACCCCAGGCCGGCTCGGCAAAGGGAAAGTGGAACTCCAGTTCATGCAGCGGCAGCTCGCCGCACACCGCCTCCAGCAACCGCAGCAGGGTGCCGGCCATGGTCGCGAGGATATGTTCGCGCACATCGCCCAGGTCGAAGTCCTCGTCGCCACGCAGGCAGTAGCGCTCGCCCTCGCGGTAGCCGGTCAGGCGCATGCTGCTCAGGCGCAGCACGCTGAAGCGTTCGAGTACCTGCATCACCCCGCGCAGGTCGGCACAGGCCACCGCCGCATAGCCCACCGGGCCATGGGCAGACACCTGGGTGGCGCAGCCGACCTGCAGGCCCAGCCAGGGGCAATCGGTGAGCTGCATGGCACGCCGGAGTAGGCGCTGTACCTGGGCGAAATTGAGCCGGCGGTTGTCGCTGTGCAGGTGCGCCCAGTCCAGACCGGTGCCCTGCATGATCTGCGCCTCGTCGAAGCCACGCTGGCGCAAGGCGGCGCACAGCAGGCGCGCGTAGATCGGGTGCAGGCAGGGTTGCAGCGGGGAAACGCAGGGCTGCATGGCGCGCTCCGGCGAAGGGCTCAGGTTGTCACCATATGACGATTTATTGCCCGACTCAACGGTTCTGCCATTGATCACCCCGGCGCATGCTGGACACAGGTCGAAGAACCTCGGAGAGAACAACATGGATACGCCAAGCACCGCCCTGCCCTACCGTGACCGCAAGCGCCCCCTATGGCTGATGTCATTGTTCGTGCCCAGCCTCGGCCTGATCGGCCCGGCCCTGTACCTACTGGTTTCACCCCACGACGCCTGGCTGTGGCTGTCGCCGCTGTTTTTCTATTTCGGTATTCCACTGTTCGATGCGCTGATCGGCGAAGACCCGAGCAACCCGCCGGAGGAAGCGGTGCCCGGCCTGGAGGCCGACCCCTACTACCGCTGGATCACCTACCTGCTGGTGCCGCTGCTGTGGCTGAGCTTCATCGCCAACGCGGCGTTCGTCGCCACCCAGCCGCTGGCCTGGTATGGCGTACTGGCAATGATCATCTCCACCGGTGGCGGCCTGGGCTTCGCCATCAACCTGGGCCACGAGATGGGCCACAAGAAGACCGAACTGGAGCGTTGGCTGGGCAAGCTGGCGCTGGCCCTGGCCTGCTACGGGCACTTCTACATCGAGCACAACCGCGGCCATCACCGCGACGTGGCCACCCCGGTCGACCCGGCCTCCTCACGCATGGGCGAGCACATCTACCGCTTCGCCCTACGCGAGCTGCCGGGCGGCCTGCTGCGCGCCTGGCAACTGGAGAAGGAACGTCTGAGCCGTTGCGGCAAATCACCCTGGAATCTCGGCAATGAGATCCTCCAGCCAGCGCTGATCAGCCTGGCGCTGTATGGCGGATTGGTCGCGGTGTTCGGTATCGGCCTGCTGCCCTACCTGCTGCTCACCGCCTTCTGGGGCGCCTTCCAGCTGACCTCGGCCAACTACCTGGAACACTACGGCCTGCTACGGCGCAAGCAGGACAATGGCCGCTACGAGATCTGCCAGCCGCACCATTCGTGGAACAGCAACCACCTGTTCTCCAACTGGGCGCTGTTCCACCTGCAGCGACACTCCGACCACCACGCCCACCCGACCCGGCGCTACCAGTCGCTGCGCAACTTCGCCGACCTGCCGCGCCTGCCCAGCGGCTATTTCGGCATGTACCTGCTGGCCTACGTGCCGCCGCTGTGGTTCCGCGTGATGAACCCGCGCCTGCTGCAGGCGGTGAACGGCGAAACCGCACGGATCAACTTCCAGCCCGGCATGCGCGAGCGCCTGGTGCAGCAGTACCAGCTGCAGGACGCGCCGGCATGAGCCAGTTCCAGTGCCCGGAATGCGGCTACCGCTATGACGAGGAGCGCGGCGAGCCGCACCAGGGCTATGCGCCGGGCACGCCCTGGGCCGAGCTGCCGGAAGACTTCGCCTGCCCCGACTGCGCGGTGCGGGTGAAGGCGGATTTCGCGGAAGTGGCAAAGACTTGATTCCCTCCTCCTGACTTATCGCCAGCCGGCTATTCAGGCTGATAGCAACACAGCAGAGCCCCCTCTCCCAGTGGGAGAGGGGATAAGCCCGCCTGCAGCCATCCCGCCATCAGCCCGGTCGATAATCAGTATCGGCCCAAACGATCTCCATATCGGGAAGACCCGATATACAGTTCGCTCCATTCCGATATACACGCAGTCCCTGACATGACCACCGAATTCGACTTCGACGAAATCATCAAGGCCCTGGCCCACCCGGTGCGCCGCGAGATCCTGCAATGGCTGAAGGAGCCGGAGAAGCATTTCGCCGACCAGGAACACCCACTGGAGTTCGGCGTGTGCGCCGGCAAGTTCGAGCGCTGCGGCCTGTCGCAGTCGAGCGTGTCCGCCCACCTCGCCACCCTGCAGCGCGCTGGCCTGATCGACAGTCGCAAGATCGGCCAATGGAGTTTTTTCTCGCGCAATGAAGAGGTCATCCAGGCCTTCCTGAAAGCCTTCAACGCGCAACTTTAAGCCGTACCTGCCGGCCAACGCTGCTTTGCGCGGCGACGGTAGCCCTTTGCCCAGACTTTTACCAAGGAACAGGCCGATGCCACTTCCCTTGCTGGTTTCCACACCCTCCGCCTTCTCCCTCGGCAACGCCTCCTGCGTGGCCGAAGCTGCCCTCGACTGATCCAAGGAGCCTTACCATGACTACGCTTTTCGATCCCATCCAGGTCGGCGACCTGCAACTGCCGAACCGCATCATCATGGCCCCGCTGACGCGCTGCCGCGCCGATGAAGGGCGCGTCCCCAATGCCCTGATGGCCGAGTACTACGTCCAGCGCGCCTCGGCCGGGCTGATCCTCAGCGAAGCCACCTCGGTCACCCCGATGGGCGTCGGCTACCCGGATACCCCCGGCATCTGGTCCGAAGACCAGGTACGCGGCTGGCTCAACGTAACCCGTGCGATACACGCCAATGGCGGGCGCATCTTCCTGCAGCTGTGGCACGTCGGCCGGGTTTCCGATCCGCTGTACCTCAATGGTGAGCTGCCGGTGGCGCCAAGCGCGATCAAGCCGGCCGGGCATGTCAGCCTGGTGCGCCCGATCAAGGAATTCGTCACCCCGCGCGCTCTGGAAACCGAGGAAATCGCCGAGATCGTCGAGGCCTACCGCCACGGCGCGGAAAACGCCAAGGCCGCCGGCTTCGACGGCGTGGAAATCCACGGCGCCAACGGCTATCTGCTCGACCAGTTCCTGCAGGACGGCACCAACCAGCGCCAGGACCAGTACGGCGGCAGCATCGAGAACCGCGCGCGCCTGCTGCTGGAAGTCACCGATGCCGCCATCGGCGTCTGGGGCGCCGGCCGCGTCGGCGTACACCTGTCTCCTCGTGCAGACCTGCACGACATGGGCGATGACAACCTGCGCGAGACCTTCGGCTATGTCGCCCGCGAGCTGGGCAAGCGTGGCGTGGCCTTTATCTGCACCCGCGAGAAGGAAGGTGACGACAGCCTGACGCCCTATATCAAGGAGCAGTTCGGCGGTCTGGTGATCGCCAACGAGCGCTTCACCAAGGCCCAGGCCAATGCCTGGCTGGCAGACGGCAAAGCCGATGCGGTGGCCTTCGGCGTGCCCTTTATCGCCAACCCCGACCTGGTCGAGCGCCTGGCCCAGGATGCCGCGCTCAACGAGCCGCGCCCCGAGCTGTTCTACGGTCAGGGCCCGGTCGGCTATATCGACTACCCGCGTCTGTAAGCGTTGCAAACCTACCGGCACCTCAGGGTGCCGGTTTTCTTTCAGAACCTGTTTACGATCTTTGCGGGCGCGTCGCGGGTGCCCCTGGCCTCGGAGGCTGGGTTATTACCGTCGCCCGGACTTCAGTCCGGGGTTACCTGAGGTGTCCCGGACTGAAGTCCGGGCTACTGACAGTCCCAGCCTACGGCTCAGCGGTTGCCGGCCACGGGGCGTTCAGACGGAAAGATCGTAAACAGGCTCTCAGGAGTCAGTACAGATGCAGAACATCTTGATCACCGGTGCCTCGCGTGGCATCGGCCTGGGTCTCGCCGAGGCCTACCTGCAGACGGGCGCGCAGGTGCACGCGATCGTGCGCAATCCCGACTCGCCAGAGTTGCGCCAGCTGCAAGCGCAGTACGCCGAACGCCTCAAACTGATCGCCTGCGATCTCAACGATGCCGATGCTGGTACGCACATCCTCGCCCAGCTCGCTGACCAGACGCTGGATATCGTCATCCTCAATGCCGGTGTCTACGGCCCGGCCCACCAGAACGTCGAGCAGGCCAATGCAGCGGAGATAGGCGAGCTGCTGCTCAGCAATGCCATCGCCCCGCTACGCCTGGCGCGGCAGCTGGCGCCACGGGTCGAACGTGGCGGCGTGATCGCTTTCATGAGTTCGCAGATGGCCAGCGTGGAGCTGGCGCGAGCGGCGCAGATGCCGTTGTATGGCGCCAGCAAGGCCGCGCTCAACAGCCTGATCCGCAGCTGGAGCCAGGCCGAGGATGCCCCGGCGGCGACCCTGCTGGCGCTGCATCCGGGCTGGGTCAGAACCGCCATGGGCGGCGACCAGGCGCCGCTCGACGTGGCCACCAGTGCGGCCGGCCTGCAACGCAGCATCGCCCAGTACGCCGGGCGCGGTGCCTGCCACTTCATCGACTACCAGCAGCAGGTACTGCCCTGGTAGAACGTGCTGGTTCGGGCGCTGCGGCGCCCTACTCGCCGGCTTCGTCCAGCAACGGCAGGCCCGCCGCGCGCTCCAGCAGATCGGTGGGCAGGCTCTTGCTGGCACGGGCGCCGAGCAGCTTGAGGTTCTCCACCCGGTTGATCAGATTGCCGCGACCCTCGCAGAGCTTGTTGCGCGCCGCAGCATAAGCCTTGTCCAGCTGCTGCAGGCGGCTGCCAACCTCGTCCAGGTCGCCGATAAAGGCGACGAACTTGTCGTACAGCTGGCCGGCACGCTCGGCGATTTCGCGGGCGTTCTGGCTTTGCCGCTCCTGGCGCCAGAGGCTGTCGATCACCCGCAGGGTGGCCAGCAAGGTGGTCGGGCTGACGATCACCACATGCTGTTCGAAGGCCTCCTGAAACAGATTCTCGTCAGCCTGCAGCGCTGCCGCGAAGGCCGCTTCGATGGGCACGAAGAGCAGCACGAAATCCAGGCTGTGCAAGCCATCCAGGCGCTTGTAGTCCTTGCCGGACAGGCCCTTGAGGTGCGCGCGCACGGACAGCAGGTGCTGCTTCAGCGCCTGCTGGCGGATCACCTCGTCATCGGCGGCGATGTACTGCTGGTAAGCGGTCAGGCTGACCTTGGCATCGACGATCACCTGCTTGTCGCCCGGCAACTGGATCAGCACGTCCGGCTGGAAGCGTTCGCCATCGGCGCCCTTGAGGCTGACCTGGGTCTCGTATTCGCGGCCCTTCTCCAGGCCGGCATGTTCCAGTACGCGCTCCAGCACCAGTTCGCCCCAGTTGCCCTGGGTCTTCTGCCCTTTCAGGGCACGGGTCAGGTTGGTTGCCTCGTCGCCCAGGCGCTGGTTGAGCAGTTGCAGACGCTCCAGCTCCTTGGCCAGGGAAAAGCGCTCGCGGGCCTCGTTCTGGTAGCTCTCCTCGACGCGCTTCTCGAACGCCTGGATGCGCTCCTTGAGCGGGTCGAGCAACTGGCCGAGGCGCTGCTGGCTGGTCTCGGCGAAGCGCTGCTCGCGCTCGTCGAAGATCTTGCCGGCCAGCTCGGCGAACTGCGCGCGCAGCTCATCGCGGGAGTTCTGCAGATCGGCGAGGCGTTGCTGGTGACTGCCCTGCTGCTCGCGCAGCTCGGCGGCCAGGGCGGCGCGCTGGCTTTCCAGCTGGCGCAGCTGGTCTTCCTTCTGCTCGCGCTCGCGGCTCCACTCTTGCGCCGCCTCCCGTGCGCCGGTGCGCTCGATGCCCAGCAGCTCGGCCTCGCGGCGCAAGGCGGCCAGCTCGGCCTGCTGGCTGGAACTGTTGTGCTGCAGCTCACGCAGCTCATCGAGGCTGTTGTCGAGTTGTGCGGACAGCCCTTCCTGGGCCAGACGCGCACCGCTCAGGCGCTCCTCCAGCAGCAGCCGTTCGCTGCTGTGCAGCGCCAGCTTGCGTTGCAGCTGCCAGGCCAGCGCGGCCAGCGGCGCAGCGCCGAGCAGCAGGCCCAGCAGCAGGTTGGAAAGATCGAGGGCAAAGGACACAGGCACGGGCTGACTCACTGTCGGGAACGCGATGCCCGGCAGTATACCCGTGGCAATCGGGCATTCTCAGGCTGTTATTGAGCGGTTTTCAGCCCAGCCGCGCGAGCAAGCGGGTGGCTTCATGGGAGCCTTGGGCAGCGGCCAGTTCCAGCCAGTGACGGGCCTGCAGCGGTTCGCGCAGGCGCGGCTGGGCGTACAGCCGGCCAAGCTCCAACTGGGATCGCAGATCGCCAGCACGGGCGGCCTGGCGCAACAGCTCCAGACCGATGCGCCGGTCGCGGGCATTGCCGCAATCGCGGCAGAGCAACTGGCCGAGCCGGCTCTGCGCCTCGACCATGCCACGCCGTGCCGGCTGCTTGAGCATGCGCCCGGCCAGGCGCTTGATGCTGTCGCTACGCCCCAGGCGCGGACGGTCCAGCAGCCACAACGCCATGCGCATGGACAAATGAGTGGAGGAGCTGGAAGAAGATGGGGCAGAAAGGGGCAGCGCGCGGGACTTCATGAGGGCAGCTGGTGACGGCAGGGCGCGCCACTCTACACAGTTTTTTTCTCCGGTAAAGACTTGTCAAAAGCCGGCAAAGACGCTCTAGAACAAGAACTCTAAACAATCCACAAAAGCTGTGGATAACTCCGTGGACAAGTTGATGAAAACCGCTCTCACCTCCGATGGCATGGGGCTTGTGGACAAACTGGTGCTTTTTTCACCAGCAAAAAAAGTCCTTATTTTTCATGCACTTGAAAAATCACAACGAATTATCAAACGCTTACGCGTGTTTATGGCAGAAGGTTGACAAGCTGCTTCGCAATTGTACACAAGTCCCCCGCCAGCGTGCGCTGCGCGCCCTGTTTGAGGGCGCCAGCTACGGCGCGGCCTGCAGCTAGCCGGGCCGGGCGGCACAGGCTATAAAGCAGCTTCGCCAACAACCCGCGCCCGGTGTGATGTCCCTTCTCGAGAGCTATCAGCAAGCCATCGACCAGCATGGTTTTCACCCGGACGACGCACAGTGGCAAGCCGTGCATGCCCTGCAACGTTGCCACACGGCGCTGCACAGCCAGGCCAGCCAGGTTAACGGAGTTTATCTCTGGGGGCCGGTCGGACGCGGCAAGACCTGGCTGATGGATCGCTTCCACCAGAGCCTGCAGGTTCCCGCACGGCGCCAGCACTTCCACCACTTCATGCAATGGGTGCATCGGCGCCTGTTTCAGCTCACCGGCACGGCCGACCCGTTGCTGGCCCTGGCCCGCGAACTGGCCCAGGAAGTACGGGTGCTGTGCTTCGACGAGCTGTTCGTCAACGATATCGGCGACGCCATCATTCTCGGCGGCCTGATGCGCGAGATGTTCGCGCAGGGCGTCACCCTGGTCGCCACCTCCAACCAGATGCCGGAACAGCTGTATGCCGAGGGCTTCAACCGCGAACGCTTCACCCCGGCAATCGAGGCCATCGAGCGACATATGCAGGTGGTCGGCGTAGATGGCGGCCAGGACCATCGCCTGCACCCCGGTGAGCAGCATCAGCGCTACTGGGTCGCGGAGCCTGGGCAACCCAGCGCCCTGCCGGACGTGTTCGAGCAACTGAGCGCTGGGCAGGTCAGCAGCAGCGAGCCGCTCAGCCTCGGCCACCGCGCGATCAGTGTGCAACGCCGCGCACCCAGCGCCATCTGGCTGCGCTATGCCGACCTTTGCGAGCAGCCCCTGGCGGCCCTCGACTTCATCGACCTGTGCGACCAGTACCCGGCCATCCTGCTCAGCGCGGTGCCCAACCTGAGTGCAGCCACCCGCACAGCGAAGATCGCCCGCGGCACCGAGGATGGCGTCGAGCAGGTGGTCGCCGGCGATCGCCAGCTACCGGCCCTGTCGGTGCATGACGACGGCGTGCGGCGCTTCATCGCCCTGGTCGACGAGTGCTACGACCGCAAGGTGCCGCTCTATCTGGAAGCCCAGGTGCCACTGGCGCAGCTGTATACCGAAGGCCATCTGCATTTCGCCTTCCGCCGCACCCTCAGCCGTCTGCAGGAAATGCAGCTGCAGCGCTTCGGCAACTGATCAGGCGGGTTGCGGCAAACGCCCATCAAGCAGATACAGCTCAAGGGAGAAACCGCGCGGCGTATCCGGCCCCTGGGCATTCTTGAAAGCCACATAGTTGGCGGTGGTTTCGCACAGCCAGGGCTGCAGGTTGCGCGGGCGCCGCTCGCTGAAGGCCTGGGGGCTGAACAGCGCCACATTGTTGCCCTGCAACGGGCAGCGCGCCGAGGAAAACTCGAACGCCTCCACCCCCGCCTCGCGCATGGCGCTGCCCAGCTCATGGGTGGCGCGGTAGTCGCTACGGTCGCTCAGCTGTTCGCGGTAGGCGGCGAACGGTGGCTGCTGCAGACGAATGCCGCGCTCGACCTGGTAGCGCGCCTCGAAGGAGGAATGCTCGGAAAGAATCCGCCCGCTCGGCGGCGCTTTCGCCATGCCGTACCACAGCACGAAGCGGTAGAAAGCGGTCTCGGCCATGGCCGTTTCCAGGCGACAGGCCGCATAGAACAGGCTCGGCTCGTGCCGCCGGCCAAAGCGCGAGCCCCAGCGCAGCGGCGGATAGCGAAACGGGGTGTGCAGCAGGTAATGCAGCGGCTCATCGCTGCGCGGCAACGGCGGTTTGCTCGACTCCAGCAACTGTTCGAGCAGCGCCTGCTCGTCCAGGGTATCGACCAGCTGCAAGGTGGCCACCTGCTCCTGGCTTTCCACCAGACGCACCAGGCGCCCGCGCAGCGGCGTGATCTGCTCTGCACCTGCGCAGGCCTGCCAGATATCCATATCGTTGCTCGCTTGAGTTAGTACAACCACGCCCCATTGGGGCTCATTAAAGGCAGCAGAGCCGGCCTAGGATCTTTTGAGCTAGAGCCAGGCAAGGTGCAACGACCACCGGGAGTAACAGCCGAAGGCTGGCCCGAAGGGTAAGCGCCAGCGAATCAATGGGGCGAGGACGCGGAGTTTACGAAGTGTAAATGAGCAATACTCGCCTCACTCGCCCTTCGGGTCGCGCTGAAGCGCGTTAGCCGCAAGCGGCTTTCCGAGCCCCATTGACCAGCCTGCGGCTGTTACTGCGTTGCAACGCAGCATGGCCGACGATCAAGAGATCCTAGGCAGGATCTCAAACCTTGCCGCGAATGGCGTCGAGATACTCGACCACCCGCACCAGCCCCTGCACCTGGCCCATCTGCGCCAGCGGCACCCCAGCCAGGTGGTGGTTCTCGGTACGCAGGAAGTGGCGCATGTCGCCGAGGTTGCCGCCGAACAGGGCGAACAGGGCGCGATAGATGCGGATCAGCAGCAAGGCCAGTTCACCGGTCTTGCTCTGCGGGCGCAGGCCACCACTATCGCCCCAGCGACTGATGGCGGAACGGTTGACCCCGACTATCTCCGCCAGCTCCTGCTGGGTCAGGCCCAGTTGCTCACGGGTATTGAGCAGGGCCTTGAGCAGAACGGCATCGGCATCGACACCGGGCTTGCTGAGTGCACTCATGACCGCCTCCAGATGTTCGTTTGAGACAAAAATAGCAAAAAAACAGCTAAACGAACACAGAGATCGCCTGATTAATCAAGCCAGTTACCCGGCATCACCGCTGCAACCGTCCAGGCACTGCCGCCTGGATAACGACCATGCGCCCATTTCGTAACACCCGGGAACAGGGACTAACGGCTAGCGGCAACACAGCTGCGGCCGACAGGACAGGTACAGTTATACATCCGCCAAAACTGCTACAGCACAATTGATTCCTGCTGTGACTGCCACGCTTCACCAGCAGAGTCCACCATGGACTGCCATAAACCTGGCCCGCTCTTGTGGGAAGGAACCCCGCCATGGAACGCACGCTCACCCCAAGCAAACCCGCTGAATTCACCAGCCATCCGGTATCGACCGCCTGGCCTCTGCGTGTACTGGCCGCCCTGCTGCTCTGGAGACAGCGTGCCCGTACCCGCCGCCAGCTCGCCCTGCTGGATGATCGCCAACTGAGCGACATCGGCATCAGCACAGCTGAGCGGACAGAGGAAGTGAGCAAGCCGTTCTGGCGCTGAGAACCTGTTTACGATCTTCTGAATTAGAGCCAGACAAGGCACAACGACCAGCGGGAGTAACAGCCGCAGGCTGGCCCGAAGGGTGAGCGCCAGCGAATCAAATTGCCGAGGAAGCGCAGTTTGCGAGCTGTAAATGAGCATGACTCGTTTCACTCGCCCTTCGGGTCGCACTGAAGCGCGTTAGCCGCAAGCGGCTTGCCGAGGCCGTTTTTAACGCGGTATGGCGCGAGTCAGGAGATCGTAAACAGGTTCTGAGGGCAACTGCAGGCTGCACCGAGCAACATATCGACGTAGCGCAGAGGTCGTGCAATCGCAGGCCAGGCAACCAAAGCCCCTGACGTATGGCAGTCAGGGGCTGAGTTTCCCGGGTATCCAATGACCGCTGAAGGCGAGTGACTACAGGTTGCCGCACGCCGCACTGTGCTTGTCTGGCGCGTAAATATTGCGCCGCGCAGAGACGCCCGCCCGGCAGACCACCGTCAAAAAGTTGAAATGGGAATGATTCGCAAGTAATGTGCGCGCTTTCGCCGTGCTCGTACAGGGCGGTTTTCGTGCCTTTAGGCCCAGAGCGTGCCATGTCGCCACCTGAAATGGACTCGATCATTCCTCTCGATGTGCTGTACGGCACGCATCACGGCTGGCTGCGTGGCTGGTTGCGGCGCTCGGTCGGCTGTTCGCAGCAGGCGGCGGATCTGGCCCAGGACACTTTCATGCGCCTGCTGGTACGTGACCAGCCGATCAGCGGACGGGCGCCGCGCGCCCTGTTGGTGCGTATCGCCCGCGGCCTGTTGATCGACCACTGGCGCCGCGATGCCCTGGAGCGTGCCTATCTCGAGGCACTGGCACAGCTACCCGAGGCCAGTCATCCCTCGCCGGAAGTCCGCCATGAAGCGCTGCAGAGCCTGGAGCGCATCGCACAGTTGCTCGATGGCCTCAAGCCAGCCGTGCGCGAAGCCTTCCTGCTCTATCAGCTCGGCGGCCTGACCCACGCGCAGGTCGCGCTGGAACTGGGCATCTCCACTCGCACCGTCGAGCGGCACGTGGCCAGCGCCTTGCTGCACTGCTATCGCGTGTGTTTCGAGGGCGCGCAATGAGCGCCGCCGGACACCTGCCGGAACCCATCGTGCGCTCAGCCATCGAGTGGCAGATGCGCCTGCGCGGCAATGCCGGGAATGCCGAGCTGCACCGACAGCTGCAGGACTGGCTGCAGTACGACGCACGCCATCGCCTGGCCTGGCAGCGCCTGCTGCAGATGGGCGGACTGTTCCAGGCCAGCCAGCTGCCCGATGCCGTCCAGACCATCCCCCTGCTGCAACGTGCCGAAGCCGACCTGAGTCGCCGCCGCACCCTGAAACTGCTCGGCTTCGGCCTGGCGGCGGGGAGCGCAACGCTGCTGGCAACCCAGGCGCCGCCGGCCTGGCATGCCGACTTCGCCACCACAACAGGGGAACGCCGCCGCGTGGGCCTGGGCAGTGGCGCCGAGGCCGTGCTCAACACCGGCAGCGCCCTGGACGTGCAGGCCGGTGAACTGCTGCTGCGCAGCGGCGAGGTGCTGGTAGAGGGTGCCGACTGGCGCGCCCGCTGCCGTTTCGCCACGTGCGCGGGACACAACGCCAGCGTGCTGCTGCGCGAGCGTGACGACTCCAGCGAAATCCGCGTGCAACATGGCGAGGCACTGGTGTCCAGCGCCAGTGGCCAGCGCCGCCTGCTGGCTGGCGAGGGCCTGGCCGTGTCGGCGAGCGGCATGCGCACACTCGGCCCGGGCCCGCTCGATCCTTTTGCCTGGACGCGCGGCCTGCTGGTGGTCAGCGATATCCGCCTGGCCGACTTCCTGGCCGAAGCCGGGCGTTACCGCCAGGGCTGGCTGGGTTGCGATACGGCGGTCGCCGACCTGCACCTGTCCGGGGTTTTCCGCCTGGACGAACCCGCGCTGATGCTGCGCAACATCACCCACCTGCTGCCGGTGAAGATCGTCGAGCGCACGCGCTGGTGGGTACGTCTGGTGCCGGTCGCCTAAGAAGCTGTTCACGATCTTTTGGACTAGAGCCAGACAAGGCGCAACGACCAACGGGAGTAACAGCCGCAGGCTGGCCCGAAGGGTGAGCGCCAGCGAATCAAACGGCGAGGAAGCGGAGTTTACGAGCTGTAAATGAGCATGACTCGTTTCACTCGCCCTTCGGGTCGCGCTGAAGCGCGTTAGCCGCAAGCGGCTTGCCGAGCCTGTTTTTAACGCGGTATGGCCGACGGACAGGAGATCGTGAACAGGTTCTAAGAAGCTGTTCACGATCTTTTCGGGCTCGTCGATGGTGCCCCAGCCTACGGGCTCAACGATTGCCAGGCACGTGGGCACTCAGACTGAATCGTAAGCAGGTTCTGAGCAGCACGAAGCACCACTGTGTAGGAGCCAGCTTGCTGGCGATGCTTTTCCCTGGCAGCGGATCGCCCGCAAGCTGGCTCCTACAAAAACATCTCGCCTGCACCCAGGGGTGGATAACGCCTGGCTTAGCCAGCGGCTCGTTCGCTATCGGCAAGGGCACGGAAAAACCGTGAGCAGGTTCTAAAAATTCTGGCGGACTTTCTCGACTCGTCCGGTTAGGGAATATCACCTCCCCAATGGATACCGTCATGCGTTCTGCCAACTCCCTGCCGCGCCATCTCCAGCCCCGTGCCCTGCCCGCCGCCATCTGCCTGGCGCTGGCCCTGATCGGCGGCATCGCGAGCCTCTCGGCGCAAGCCGCATCGCCTGCCGCCACGGCGGCCCCGAGCATCCCCGCCGGGCCGCTGGCGCAGGCGCTGAGCAGCTTTGCCGAACGCGCCGGGATCACCCTGTCCTACTCCCCGGAGATGGTGCGCGGCCTGAGCAGCCCAGGCCTGGCGGGCGGCGGTTCGCTGGAAGAAGGGCTGGCGGCGCTGTTGAGTGGCAGCGGCCTGGTCGCGCAAAAGACCCCGTCCGGCTATGTGGTGCTGCCGGCCAACACCGACTCCAGCCTTGAAATTGCCCCCACCAGCATCGACGCCGCGGCCACGCAGAGCGCCTTCGCCCCGGCGCAAGGCTATTTCGCCAGCACCGCCAGCTCGGCGAGCAAAACCGACCGGCCGATCCTGGAAACCGCGCAGAGCATCAGCGTGGTGACCGCCGAGCAGATCGCCGATCGCAAGGTCGACCGCGTCGAAGATGCCGTGGCCTACAGCGCCGGCGTGCGCGTCGGCAGCGCCGGCCTCGACCCGCGCTTCGACCAGATCAACATTCGCGGCTTCGAGACCACCATGTCCGCCGACTTCCTCGACGGCCTGCGCCAGCCCTACAACGGCTGGCTGTCGATCTATGGCGTCGAGGCCTACACCCTGGAGCGCATTGAAGTGCTCAAAGGCCCGGCCTCGGTGCTCTACGGCCAGATCAGCCCCGGCGGCATGGTCAACCGGGTGAGCAAGCGCCCGAGCCTGCAGGCCAGGAATCAGGTTGAAGTCCAGAGCGGCAGCGACGACCACCGGCAGGGCCAGTTCGATGTCGGCAGCCAGCTGGATGAAGACGGCGACGTCCTCTTGCGCACCGTCGGCGTGTACCGCGACGCGCAGTACGACATTGAGCAGCTGAACAACGACGTGCGCCTGCTCGCGCCCTCGCTGAGCTGGCAGATCGACCCGGCCACCAGCCTGACCCTGCTCGCCCAGTACCAGGAGCGCGAAACGGCAGCCTCGCCAATGCTCTACCAGGACGGCGATGACCTCACCGACTTCTGGCAGGGCGACGAGTACTTCGACAAGCTCGAACAGCGCCAGTGGACCGTCGGCTACGAGTTCGAACACGCCTTCAACGACACCTTCAGCCTGCAGCAGAACCTGCGCTACGGGCAGATCGACACCACCAACCAGTACCTGCAGCCCGACGGCACCATCACCAATGGCGTCATGGATCGCTACGCGGTCGGGGTGTACGAGGACATGGACTCGGTGAGCAGCGACACCCGCCTGGTCAGCCGCTTCGCCACCGGCGGACTGCAGCACACCTTGCTCAGCGGCTGGGATTACAGCTGGTTCGACAGCTCGGTGTTGTATGCCACGGGGCCGGCGCCGTCGATCGACATGAACGCCCCGGACTACCACCAGCCAGTAGGCAGGCCGACCAGTGAACTGGCCAACCTGGACAGCCTGACCCAACGCAGCGGCCTGTACCTGAACGACCAGATCGAGCTCAATCGCTGGCGCCTGTCCGCCGGCGTGCGCCGCGACTGGGCGCACGCCCGCTCCAACGGCAACAGCTTCGGCACAGACACCAACAGCAAAATCAATGACTCCGCCACCACCTACCAGCTCGGTGCGCTGTACCTGTTCGACAACGGCCTGGCGCCCTATGCCAGCTATGCCGAATCCTTCCTGCCGCAGAGCGGCGCCAACGCCGCCGGCCCGCTCAAGCCGACCGAGGGCCAGCAGTACGAAGTCGGCCTCAAGTACCAGCCGCCCGGTAGCAGCACCATGTTCACCGCCTCGCTCTATCACCTGACCCAGGAAAACGTCTCGACCCGCGACCCGTACGACCCGCTCAACACCGTGCAGACCGGCGAGCAGGTATCGCGCGGCCTGGAGTTGGAAGCCGTGGCCGACCTCAGCCAGCGTCTGCACCTGACCGCCAGTTACAGCTACAACGACCCCGAAGTGACCAAGAGCAACGACGGCAACGAAGGCAAGGACCCGAAAGACGTACCGCGCCACCTGGCCGCACTGTGGCTGGACTACAACCTGCCGTTCGGCCTCGGCTTCGGCGCCGGCGCGCGCTACACCGGCAGCGTCTACGGCGATAACATGAACAGCACGAAGAACGAGGACTACACCCTGGTCGATGCCGGCGTGCACTACGACTTCGCCGGTGACCTGGACGGCGTACGTCTGGCCCTGAATGCCCGCAACCTGACCGACAAGCAGTACATCAACTGCCAGGACGGCTACTGCTACCGCGGCGAAGCCCGCAGCCTGGTCACCAGCCTGAGCTACAGCTGGTGAGCCGCCTGAGCTGGCTGCACCGCGCAGCCACCGTGCTCGGCGCCCTGCTGCTGGGTGGCCTGACGGCCGCCCATGCCGAACCGGTCGCCCTGGACAGTACGGAACAGTGGACGATGAAGAGTGCCGAGGGCCGCGAGTACCGCATCATGATCAGCCTGCCGGAGGGTGATGTGCCCTATACCGGCGGCTACCCGGTGATCTATGTGGTCGATGGCAATGCGCTGTTTCCGGCGTTGCATGCCGCCAAGCGCGTCCAGGATCGGTTGAAGAGCTCGATTGTGGTCGCCATTGGCTACCCCAGCGACACGCCGTATGACTTCAACCGCCGCGCCTTCGATCTTTCGCCGCCGCAGCCCGCCGAGCGTAACGACCCTCCCCAGGGCGGCCAGGACCTGTTCCTCGACTTCATCGAGCAGCGCCTGATGCCTAAGGTCAACCAGCGCTTCAAGGTCGATCAGGATCAGCGCAGCCTTGTGGGGTGGTCCTTCGGTGGCATGTTCGGGATCTACACGCTATTCACCCGCCCGGCGCTGTTCCAGCACGTGGTGGCGATCAGCCCGAGCCTGTGGTGGCGCGACCGCTATTTGATGGAGCACGAGCGTGCCTTCACCCAGCAGGCGCATGCCGGAAAGATCGACCTGACCCACAGTAGCCTGACCATGCTGATCGGTGACCGGGAAATGCCGCAGGAAATCCAGGACGCGCGCGCCCTGAAAATCCGCCTGGAAAACCTCTCGCAATACGGACTGCGCAGCGACTTCCAGCTCGAAGCGGGCGAGGATCACATGTCGATCCCCTTCCGCGTCTCGGCACGGGTGCTGGACGAACTGCTCAGTACCCGGCGCTTCTGAATAGCAGGACAGGTAGCGGGCCGTTGCACGGCTCGCTGCCAATCTACGGGCCAACCCCAACGGGCGACAGGATGCTTCCCGTCTCCGACTGTCAGCGTTTTTCAGCCCATGGCCGATCGAGCGATATGCCATCCGCCTCTCTTGACCCGCTTCTGAACGTGGCACAGGTACTGCTCAGGTGACATCGCCATCTTTCGTGCATGCCTGAGGTGGTTACAGCGAATACAGGCCGCTGCGATATTGGAAAGGCTATCCCCACCGCCATCCTGCCGGGCACGAAGATGCTCTGCCGTGCATTGGAAGTAGCGAGCTTGCTTAGCTGAAATGCCCTGCTGCTTGGCGAATGACTCGGGCGAGTCCTGCCACATGGCGAAGCCGCAGTAACAACATTTGCCGTTCTGACGGGTGAAAGCGGATTGACGGTGCTTCTGAAGGGGAGTCATGGCCAGCGGCCCTCCTGTTGATTAGAAGGAGTCCGCTGCTCAGTGACTGAAACAAGACGGTACTAGAGGCGTCACGCTCTCTAGCCAAGCACTGCACCTTATGGCGACAGCCACTTGAAAGTATCGAACCTTAGAGATCGACTCAAGTATCTTTTCGACACCTCATCGACACTTGATGCACCCCACAAAGCAAAAACCCCCGAAACTCTAAGAGTTTCAGGGGCTCAGGCATCAGATATGGCGGGAAGATAGGGATTCGAACCCTAGGTGCACTTGCGTACACAACGGATTTCGAATCCGTCCCGTTCGGCCACTCCGGCATCTTCCCACGGCGGGGCGCATGATAGCAGCTCAGAATCGTTTGGCGAACCCCATTCGGCGATTTTTTCACATGCTTTCAGATGCTTGCGCGCACCACAGGATTTGCCGAGCATCGCCGGGGGCAATTTCCAGCAGATATGAAAAAGGGGAGCCATGGCTCCCCTTCTCGACTTGCCGGCCAGGTCAGCTGGTCAGGCGGGTCAGCGCCTCGCGGTATTTGTCTGCGGTCTTCTGCGCCACGTCGAGCGGTACGGCCGGGGCCGGCGGCTGTTTGTTCCAGCCGGTGGATTCCAGCCAGTCGCGCACGAACTGCTTGTCGAAGCTCGGCGGGTTGCTGCCTTCGGCGTAGCTGTCGGCTGGCCAGAAGCGGCTGGAGTCGGGGGTCAGCGCCTCGTCCATCAGGGTCAGGGTGCCGTCTTCGTCCAGGCCGAATTCGAACTTGGTGTCGGCGATGATGATGCCGCGGGTGGCCGCATACTCGACCGCTGCGCTGTACAGGGCAATCGCCGTGTCACGCACCTTGGCGGCCAGCTCGGCACCGATGATCGCCTCGCACTGGGCGAAGGAGATATTCTCGTCATGGTCGCCGACCGCGGCCTTGGTCGAGGGGGTGAAGATCGGCTGCGGCAGCTTGGCCGCTTCCTTCAGCCCGGCTGGCAGCTGGATGCCGCAGACGGTGCCGCTCTTCTGGTATTCCTTCCAGCCGGAGCCGACGATGTAGCCGCGCACGATGGCTTCCACGGCGACCGGCTGGAGGCGCTTGGCCACCACCGCACGCCCTTCCACCAGCGGCAGCTCGGCGGCCGGCACCACGTCGGCGACCTGGTCGCCGGTGAAGTGGTTGGGCACCAGGCCGTCCAGCTTGGCGAACCAGAAGTTGGAAATGGCGGTGAGGATCTTGCCTTTGTCCGGGATTGGCTCGTTGAGGATCACGTCGAACGCCGACAGGCGATCGGTGGCGACCATCAGCATGCGCTTGGCGTCGATTTCGTAGAGGTCGCGGACTTTGCCCGAATAGATTTTCTTCAGGCTCAGGGTGCTGGGAGTGGTCATGTCGGAATTTCCGCCTTGATCAAACGAAACAGGCGAAACCCACCGGGTTTCGCCTATCGATTTACTGCTCGGTCGGCGCCAGGGCGCCGGCAAGCCGCAACTTAGCCGAGGTTTTCCTGGATCAGGGTCAGCACACGGCGCGCCACATCTTCCGGCGCCACGGTGTTGAGGTCCTTCTCCACGGAAACCTGTACGTCGCCAGCGGCAGCGCGGGTCAGGCGAACCTGGTAGCGCTCGGCACGGGCGTCGATCTCTTCCTGGCTCGGCTCGCTGCCGAACAGACCGCTGAAGAAGCCTTTCTCTTGCTCCGGCTTTTTCGCGCCCTCGGCCAGGTTGACGTAGTACACGCCCAGGCTGCGGTTGATGTCGTCGATGCGCACGTTGCCCAGTTCGAGGGCACGGCCCACGCTGGACCAGGCACGGTCGAAGTCGGTGCTCAGGTGCAGGACCGAGTTGCCGTTGCCGTCCTGCGCCAGGTTGACGCGGCTGGGGGCATCATAGTTGCGCGCGGCCAGCAGCGAGACCGAGCCATGCTCGGCGGTGCTGCTGAGGTCGGCGAGCATGCCGTCGAGCAGGGAAGCTTCCAGCGGGGCATTGCCGGTACGCGCCGGGAAGGCCACGTCGGCGCTGCTGTCTTCGTCGCGCTCAGCGCTGACCACGAACACTTCGCTGGTGTTGCGCACCACGCCCGGCTCGATGCGCACATGCACGCGAACCTGGTTGTCGCTATCGCTCAGCAGGCTGCCCAGGCGACGGCCCATGGACGGGGCCAGGTCCTTGGCGCTCTGCCATTCGCTGCTGAACTCGCCGGTTTGCGGACGCTCGTCGACGATGCGGAAACCGTTGTTCTGGAAGTACTCACGGGCCACCGGCCAGACTTCCGCCGGCGTGCGCTGGGCAACCAGCCAGCGCGAGTCGCCACTCTTCTGCAGGCTGAACTCGCTGGCCTGGGCGTCGATGGCCAGGGCCTGCGGGCGCGGCACTTCGAATTTTTCAGGAGTCTGGGTGCTGTCGGCCACGTTGTAAGGCACCGGCAGCAGTGGATCAATGCGCTTGGCATCGACGTTCGGCGGCATCAGCATGGCAGCGGTCTGCCGTGCATCCAGGTAATCGGCACTGCGGTCACGGAAGTAACCTTCGTCACCCCAGAGCCAGCCACAACCGCTGGTGCTGGAGATGATCAGAGCAAGGGTGGACAGTCCGGCCAATCGCTTCATGCGCACAAATTCCTCGGTTAAACCAGTACGCCGGACTGGCGCATGGCCTGACGCAGCGGTTCATGACAACGCGGGCTGAGCCAGGTCAGTGGCAGACGGATACCGTCGGCCATCAGGCCCATTTCGCTCAGGGCCCATTTCACCGGAATCGGGTTGGATTCGATGAACAGATTCTTGTGCAGCGGCATCAGGCGCTCGTTGATCGCCCGTGCGGTGGCGGCATCGCCGGCCATGGCGGCGGCGCACAGTTCGGCCATCGCGCGCGGGGCGACGTTGGCGGTCACCGAGATGTTGCCCTTGCCGCCCATCAGCATCAGCTCGACGGCGGTGGCGTCATCGCCGGAGTAGACCAGGAAGTCGGCGCTGACGCGGTCGAGGATTTCCTGGGCGCGCTGCAGGTCGCCGGTGGCTTCCTTGATGCCGATGATATTGGCCACCTTGGACAGGCGCTCGACGGTTTCCGGCAGCATGTCGCAGGCGGTACGGCCCGGCACGTTGTAGAGGATCTGCGGAATCGCCACGGCTTCGGCAATGTGGCGGAAGTGCTGGTACAGGCCTTCCTGGGTCGGCTTGTTGTAGTACGGGGTGACCAGCAGGCAAGCATCGGCACCCACGCTCTGGGCGTTCTGGGTCAGCTCGATGGCTTCGCGGGTACTGTTGGCACCGGTACCGGCGATTACCGGGATACGGCCATTGACCTGATCGACGACACGGCGGATGACTTCGACATGCTCATGCACATCCAGGGTTGCGGACTCGCCCGTGGTACCCACGGCGACGATGGCGTTGGTGCCCTCTTGCAGATGGAAGTCCACCAGCTTGCTCAGGTTGCCCCAATCCAGACCACCCTGCGCGTCCATGGGCGTGACCAGTGCCACCATACTGCCCGAAATCATGCAACCGCTCCTGCCGGAAAAAGAGAGCCGTAATGGTACTGACGCCACCTGTGTTGTACAAGCGAAGGACGGCACCCAACGCGCTATAGATATCGGGGCGCAAATAGCATGTCGAGCCGGCCAGGCGCCGTAACGGCATTCCCCTGAGCAGCGCTTTTCGCTACCCTTCCGTCTTTGCTCGGCACGCCACGCGCCGATCTTCATCGCTTTAGGAATGCTGCATGTCCACCCCCCAGGTTCGCGAACAATTCCTCATCATCAGCGCCCTCGGCGCCAACCCCATGGAACTGACCAGCGTTCTGTGCCGGACCAGCCAGGAAAACCGCTGCGCCATCGTCAGCACCCGCCTGACCCGACACGGCGAGTTCAGCGCCCTGGTGCTGCAGGTGAGCGGCAGCTGGGACGCCCTGGCGCGTCTCGAGGGCGCCATTCCGGCACTGGCCAAGAAACACAGCTTCAGCGCCCACATGACCCGCAGCGGCGCCATGGAAAGCCGCCCACAGGCCCTGCCATATGTGGCCTATGTCAGCTGCGTCTATCGCCCGGACATCCTCAACGAACTGTGCCAGTTCTTCAGCGGCCATAACGTCGAGCTGGAAAACATCACCTGCGACACCTACCTGGCCCCGCAGACCGGCGGCACCCTGCTCAACGCCACGCTGACCGTGACCCTGCCAGCCGGCACGCAGATCAGCTGGCTGCGCGACCAGTTCCTCGATTTCGCCGACGCCCTCAACCTGGACGCGCTGATCGAACCTTGGCGCCCACAGAATCCATAAGGAGAGCCGCATGGCCGTCACCCTCGAGCAACCGGTTGCCGACTTCAGCGCCCAGGCCACCAGCGGCCTGCAGGTATCCCTGAGCGCGCTCAAGGGCCAGCAAGTGGTGATCTACTTCTACCCGAAAGACAGCACCCCGGGCTGCACCACCGAAGGCCAGGGCTTTCGCGATCACTACCCGGCCTTCCAGGCGGCTAACACCGTCGTCTTCGGCGTATCGCGCGACGGCCTGAAGTCGCACGAAAACTTCAAGTGCAAACAGGAATTTCCCTTCGAGCTGATCTCGGACAAGGACGAGGCACTCTGCCAGCTGTTCGACGTGATCAAGCTGAAGAAGCTCTACGGCAAGGAATACCTGGGCGTGGACCGCAGCACATTCCTGATCGACAAGCAGGGCGTGCTGCGCCAGCAATGGCGTGGCGTGAAAGTACCCGGGCATGTCGAGGCCGTACTGGCCGCAGCCCAAGCGCTCGCCAAAGGCTGAAACAGCCGATAATGAAAAAGGCCGCAAACGCGGCCTTTTTTGTGCCCAGCTCTCAGGCCTTGCGCAACCAGTAGCGGAACACCCCGCCCTGTTCTTCTTCGCGCAGCAACTCATGCCCGGCCAGACGAGCGAAGGCGCGGAAGTCGCGCTGCGAGCCGGCATCGGTGGCGGTGACTTTCAGCACCGCACCACTGGGCAGGCGATTCAGCTCCAGCTTGGCCTTGAGCAGCGGCAGCGGGCAGTTCAGGCCAGTCGCGTCCAGTTCGGCATCACTGGCAGGGGTTTCACTCATCGGCACTCTCCAGAAGGGCGGCAAGGATACCGCACAACCCTGGCCAGTTGACCGGCCAGGCGGCTACAGTAGAGCCCTTGTTTGCCAAGAGCCCCGTGCATGAAGCTTCTGCGCCCCTCCCTGCTCGCCCTCGCCTGCCTACTTGCCCAGCCCGCTATCGCCGATGACCTGCCGTCGCTGGGCGATGCCAGCTCGTCCATCGTCTCGCCGGAGCAGGAGCACCAGCTCGGCCGCGCCTGGCTGAGCATCCTGCGCGGCCAGGTCGACCAGCTGTCCGATCCGCAGCTCAAGGATTTCGTCGAGACCAGCGTCTATCGCCTGGCCGAAACCAGCCAGGTGGAAGACCGGCGCCTGGAGTTCGTCCTGCTCAACAGCCCGCAACTCAATGCCTTCGCCGCCCCCGGCGGCATCATCGGTGTCAACGGCGGCCTGTTTCTCTATGCGCAGACCGAGGCCGAATACGCCTCGGTCCTGGCCCACGAACTGGCGCACTTGTCGCAACGTCACTTCGCCCGCGGCATCGAGGCCCAGCAACGCATGCAGGTGCCGATGATGGCCGCCATGCTCGCCGGTATCGTCGCCGCAGCAGCCGGTGCCGGCAATGTCGGCATGGCTGCGATCATGTCGACCCAGGCCGCTGCCATTCAGGCACAACGACGCTTCTCCCGACAGAACGAACAGGAAGCCGACCGCATCGGCCTGCTCAATCTGGAAAAGGCCGGCTACGATCCGCGCGCCATGCCGAGCATGTTCGAGCGCCTGATGCGCCAGTACCGCTACGACTCCAAGCCGCCGGAATTCCTCCTCACTCACCCGGTGACCGAGTCGCGCATCGCCGACACCCGCAACCGCGCCGAGCAATACCAGGCCGGTGGCGCCGAGGACAGCCTGCGTTACCAGCAGCTGCGCGCCCGCGTACAGCTCATATTCGAGGAAACCCCGGGCATCTCCGCCAAGCGCTTTCGCGCCATGCTCGACAACAACCCCAAGCTGGATGCCGCCCGCTATGGCCTGGCCCTTGCCCAGATCAAGGCCGGCCAGCTCAACGAGGCACGCACCGCCCTGCAGGAGCTGCTGAACAAGGCGCCGGACGACATCAGCTACAACCTGGCCATGGTTGACCTGGACATTACCGCCAACCGCGCCACCGATGCCCAGCAGCGGGTCGAACGCCTGCTCGACCTGTACCCGGGCAACTACCCACTGGAACAGGCACGCATCGACCTGCTGTTCAAGCAGAGCAAGAAGAAGGACGTGGAACAGGCCCTCGATGCCCTGCTCAAGCGCCGCCCGCATGATCCGGATGTCTGGTATCAGGTTGCCGAAGCGCGCGGCCTGACCGGCAATATCATTGGCCTGCACCAGGCCCGCGCCGAATACTTTGCCTTGGTTGGCGACTACGACCAGGCCCTGGAGCAGCTCGACCTGGCCAAGCACCGCGCCAGCAGCAACTTCCCGCTGGCCTCACGCATCGATGCACGCCAGCAGGAACTGGCCGCCGAGAAACGCGCCATCGACAAGATGATGCGCTGACCACACCGACAAAAAAGCCCGGCACTGCCGGGCTTTTTGCTATCTGCGTGCTGCTCAGGCGTTGCCACTCAGCTTCAGCCGGGCCGCCTGGGTGAAATCCAGCATGCGTTTGAGCGGTTTGATCGCCCGCGGGATCAGCGCGGGCTCGACGAGGATCTCGTTGCTGCCTTCACGCAGGCACTGCAGGGTGCGCTGCAGAGTGTTCATGGCCATCCACGGGCAATGCGCGCAACTGCGGCATGCGGCGCCATTGCCGGCAGTCGGCGCCTCGACGAAGACCTTGTCCGGACACAACTGCTGCATCTTGTAGAAGATGCCGCGGTCGGTGGCAACGATGAAGGTCTGGTTTGGCAGGGTCTGCGCTGCCTTGATCAGCTGGCTGGTGGAGCCCACCGCATCGGCCAGCTCGATCACCGCCTCCGGCGACTCCGGGTGCACCAGGATCGCGGCCTCCGGATACAGCGCCTTCATGTCCTGCAGCTGCTTGGCCTTGAACTCTTCGTGGACAATGCAGGCACCATCCCACAGCAGCATGTCGGCGCCGGTCTGACGCTGGATATAGCGACCCAGGTGCTGGTCCGGCCCCCAGAGGATGGTCTCGCCGTTATCCATCAGGCTCTCGACGATTTCCAGCGCGCAGCTGGAGGTCACCACCCAGTCGGCGCGCGCCTTTACCGCCGCCGAGGTGTTGGCGTAGACCACCACGGTGCGCTCCGGGTGCTGGTCGCAGAAGGCCGAGAACTCGTCCACCGGGCAACCCAGGTCGAGCGAGCAGGTAGCCTCCAGGGTCGGCATCAGCACGCGCTTTTCCGGGTTGAGGATCTTCGCCGTCTCACCCATGAACTTGACCCCGGCCACCAGCACCGTCTGCGCCTCGTGCTGATTGCCGAAACGGGCCATTTCCAGGGAGTCGGACACGCAGCCACCGGTTTCCTCGGCCAGTGCCTGGATCACCGGATCGCAGTAGTAGTGGGCTACCAGTACGGCATTCTGCTTCTTCAACTCGGCAGCAATTTCGCTGCGGTAGAAGGCCTCTTCATCGACGCTCAGCGGCTTGGGTTGCTTGGCATCGAGGTGGGCTTGAACCAGAAGGCGTTCGGAAATGTGCGTCATGTTGATCAGACCTGCGGGCGCTGGTAGGCGAGCGTCGAGTATACCATTCACGCCGCCCGGCCCAGTGCAGCTGAGCGGCTACGCCACGGCGCGTGAAGACCTCGATGCAAACGCCATGCGTGCTTTTTTCGAGGCAAAAAAAAGCCAGTCTTGCGACTGGCTTTTTCGATTTGGTGGGTCGTGTGGGATTCGAACCTACGACCAATTGGTTAAAAGCCAACTGCTCTACCAACTGAGCTAACGACCCAAAGCGAGGCGTATAATACTGATTTAATTCATTAAATCAACAGGTAACGAGAAAAAATTAACGATAGCGGGTTGGATCCGTCACACCCGCAGCACTGAAGCCCGCCGCACGCAGGCGGCAGCTGTCGCACTTGCCGCAAGCCCGCCCCTCATCGTCGGCCTGGTAGCAGGAGACCGTCAGGCCGTAATCCACACCATGCTGCATGCCGATCTCGACGATTTGCGCCTTGCTCAGGTTCTGCAGCGGCGCCTGGATACGGAAGCCGGTGCCCTCGACGCCTTCACGGGTCGCCAGATTGGCAACGCGCTCGAAGGCCTCGATAAAGGCCGGGCGGCAATCCGGGTAGCCGGAATAGTCCACCGCATTGACCCCGATAAAGATGTCATGGGCACCGAGTACTTCTGCCCAGCCCAGGGCCAGAGACAGGAACACCGTGTTGCGCGCCGGCACATAGGTCACCGGAATGCCTTCGGTCGGGCCTTCCGGCACGGCAATCGAGCTATCGGTCAGGGCCGAGCCGCCAATGCCATTGAGGTTGAGGCCGATCACCTTGTGCTCGACCACGCCCAGCTGAGCCGCCACACGCTCGGCCGCCTGCAACTCGACACGGTGGCGCTGACCGTAATCGAAACTCATGCTGTAGCAGCTGAAGCCAGCCGCCTTGGCCTGCGCCAGGATGGTGGCGGAGTCGAGGCCGCCGGACAGCAGCACCACGGCTTTCTTGTCAGTCATATCAGTACTCCGCCTCAGTGTCCGGGCTCGTCATTCCACAGGATCTTGTGCAGCTGCATCTGGAAGCGCACCGGCAGGTTGTCGGCGACTATCCACTCGGCCAGGGCCTGGGCGCTGACCTGTTTGTGGCTGGGCGAGAACAACACCTCGCCGGCGCGCTGCTCGAGGCGATACTCGATCAGCTTGGACACGGCCCAGTCATAGTCCTCGCGCGAGCAGATGACGAACTTGACCTGGTCGTTGCGGGTCAGCTCGTTCATGTTGCTGTACAGATTGCGCGACACCTCGGCCGAGCCCGGAGTCTTCAGATCGACCACGCGACTGACGCGGGGGTCGGTCGCGACGATATCCATGGCTCCACTGGTTTCCAGGGAAACCTCGTAGCCGGCATCGCACAGGCGCTTGAGCAGGGCAATGCAGTTGGGCTGGGCCAGCGGCTCGCCGCCGGTGACACAGACATAGCGCGGCTTGTAGCTGGCGATCTGCGCGCAGATGGCATCCAGGCTGATGACCTCGCCGCCACTGAAAGCATAGGCGGTGTCGCAGTACTGGCAGCGTAGCGGGCAGCCGGTCAGGCGGACGAATACCGTGGGCAGGCCACTGGTACGCGTCTCGCCCTGCAACGAGTAGAAAATCTCGGTAATGCGCAGGGTTTCTTGCATATGAGCACCGGGCGTGACGGCTAAACAGGCCATCCGCCTCCGTTGCGGGTGATTCGGGGCGGCGATTCTAACGAAAAAGCCCGCGACTAGCGCGGGCTTTCTGACCAGCAGGCCTGGGCCTTAAGGCAGGCGCTGCAGATCGCGCTGCGCCAGCTGGGCGGCCGAAGAGCCCGGGTACTGGGCGATCAGCTGCTGCAGGATGCCTTTGGCGCGGTCGGTGTTACCCAGGCGCTGCTCGACATCGGCCAGCTTGAACAGCGAATCCGGCACCTTGGCGTGGCTCGGGTAGCTGGCGGCGACCTGGGCGAACGCCTTGCCGGCGTCCTGCAGATTGCCACTGGCCAGATTGACCTCGCCCAGCCAGTACTGCGCGTTGCCGGCGTACTGGCTCTGCGGGTATTTGCGCAGGAAGGCGGTGAAGGCCTGGCTGGCCTTGGGGAAGTCCTTGGCTTTGATCAGGTCGAAGGCAGCATCGTAGTAGAGCTTTTCCTTCGCCGGGTCAGCCGGTTCATTACTGGCTGCTGGGGCCTGTTGGGCCGGAGCAGCGGGAGCACCGCTGGCGTTGATCGCGCCATCGGCTGGAGCATTCTGAGCAGGGGCTGCGGCGCCAGCGGCACCTCCGGCCTGCAAGCGGCTGTCGATATCCTGGTAACGCGCCTGGCTTTCTTGCTTGAGGCGTTGGATCTCGTTTTGTTGCTCTTCCACCATGCCGCGCAGCTGGGCAATTTCTTCCTGCATCTGCTGCAACTGCATGAACAACTCACCCTGCGCCGAGGTCGGGGCCGCAGCCCCTCCCCCGGCGTAGGCGCCGTTCGTACCATAACCCACAGGCGGATAGCTACTGCCGTAACCGGCGCTGCCATCTTGCACGGGAACCTCGGCCAATGCCGCAAGCGGCAGGACGAGAACCAGAGAGGTCAGAGTACGAAGGCACTTACGCATGGCGAATTACTTACGCAGTTCGACGCGACGGTTTTGAGCCCAGGACTGCTCTTCGGTGCCAGTGGCAACCGGACGCTCTTCGCCGTAGGAAACCAGTTCCAGCTGAGCCGGGGAAACGCCCTGCAGAACCAGGTAGCGTTGAACGGCCTTGGCACGACGCTCGCCCAGAGCCATGTTGTACTCGCGGGTGCCGCGCTCGTCGGTGTGGCCTTCCAGAACGACGCGAGCGCCGTTGCCTTTCAGGTCCTTGGCGTGAACGTCCAGAGCGCGCATGGCTTCTGGCTTCAGGTCGGAGCTGTCGTATTCGAAGTAGAAGGTGGTGATGGCGCGCAGAGCGGCTTCTTCGCTCAGGGAACCGTCAACATTGTTACCGGCGTTGTAGCCAGCGTTCGGGTCGATAGCGCCTTCGCCAGCGTTGTCGCCGCCTTTGGACGAGCAACCAACGGTAACGGCGAGGGCCAGGCCCAGTGCAGCAAATTTCAGCATTTCCATGGTGTAACTCCTAATGGTTTCTAGGTGTGTTTAAAGCAAAGATTTTGCTACCGCATCAGTTCAGATAGGGAGACCAGGAAGGCTCCCGGACATCACCTTGGGCGGTAGGAATCGGGAGTCTGGTGCGCCCGTTAGTTGAAACAAGCATCAGCACTCCCCGGCCCTGCTGGCGGGTGGCGTAGATTAACATGGTGCCATTGGGCGCGACAGTAGGCGAGTCGTCCAGACTGGTCTCGGAGAGGATGCGCGGAGCCCCACCACGCAGCAGATCCATGGCCGCCACCTTGAAGTTGGTGAAGCCATCCTGGCGGTGAATCATCACCAGGGTCTTCTCGTCGGCCGAGAGTTTCGGGTTGGCGTTGTAGTTACCCACGAAGGTCACGCGCTCCACGGCACCCGAAGCGATGTTCTGCTTGTAAATCTGCGGCTTGCCGGCACGGTCGGAGGTGAAGTAGATGGTCTGACCATCCTTGCCCCAGAACGGTTCGGTATCGATGGCATAGTGATTGGTCACACGCTGCAGCTGGCGGCTGCCCAGATCCATCACGTAGATCTCCGGGTTACCGTCCTTGGACAGCACAAACGCCAGGCGATTGCCGTCCGGCGAGAACGCCGGCGCGCCATTCAGGCCTTCGAAGTTGGTGATCTGCTCGCGGCGACCGGTGTCGACGTGCTGGATGAAGATACGCGGACGGCGCTGTTCGAACGAGACGTAGGCAATGCGACGACCATCCGGGGCATAGCGCGGTGACAGGATCGGCTCACGCGACTGCAGCAGGGTCACGCCGCGCGCGCCGTCATAGTCCGAGCGCTGCAGGGTGTAGCGGGTGTTGTTGACCGAGAAACGCTCGGCGGTGACATAGAGCATCTTGGTGGAGAACGCACCCTTGAGCCCGGTGAGCTTCTCGAACGACTGATCGGCCGCGTAGTGCGCCATGTCGCGCAGCTGATCCGGAGTACCACCAACGCTACCGGCGACCACCTGCTGCTGGGTCGCCACGTTGAACAGGGCGTACTGCACCTGCAGGCGGCCACCATTCGGCACGATGCTGCCGACCATCACGTACTGAGCACCGAGGGCCTGCCAGTCGCGGTAGATGATCTCGCTGGCCTGGGTCGGCAGGCTGATCATGTTCTGTCGCGCAATCGGCTCGTACAGGCCGGAGTTGCGCAGGTCGTTGCCGATGATATCGGCCATGTCTTCGGGCAGCACGGTGCCGCCCTGCCAGCCGAACGGCACCACGGCAATCGGAATGGCGCGGTTGGCGCCATTGATGACCGAGATGTTCTTGTCTTCGGCTACCGCCAGGCCCGATGCGCAGCAAAGCAGCAGTACGAGCCCTCGAAGAATAATGTTCACAGGTCCAGATCCTCAGGCGTGAATGTCATCTTGAACGAACGATAAGGAGCAAAGTCACTGGGACTGATGCCCTGCATTTCTGTAATTCGGCCCACATTGCGCACCGCAGTCACCGCCGAACTGTCGAACGCCGCATCGCCACTGGAACGCAGTACCGAGGCATTGGTAATCGAGCCATCGGGCAGCATGTTGACCTGCACCGTAACACTCATGCCATTACGTGCCGATGGCGGGCGAATCCAGTTTTGTGTCACCAGACTACGAATCAGATCATCGTAATTGCCGGTGACCTGATCACCCACTTCATCCGCCAGCGCCTGCTGGCGCTCGGTCGTGTCAGAAAGCAGATCGGCCAGTGCCGCCGCCTTCTGATCGGCCGCTGACTTGCGCGCCGCTTCCTGAGCTTTCTTTTTCCGGTCGGCCTCGGCTTTTTTCTTTTTGGCATCCTCTGCCGCTTTCTTCTTCGCGGCCTCGGCAGCCTTCTTCTTGGCTTCCTCAGCCGCTTTCTTCTTCTCTTCCTCGGATTTCTTCTTGGCGATATCCGCGAGCTTTTTCTGCTCGGCTGCCTTCTCCGCCGCCTCTTTCTTGGCGTCGGCCTCGGCCTCCTTCTTGGCTACTTCAGCCTGTTTGGCTGCCTCGGCCTTCTTTTGTTCCGCTGCTTCCTGCTTCTGCTGCTCTTCTTTCTTGGTCTCGAGCTGCTCTTGCTCGTACTGACGCGCCGCGGTTTTCTTGGCCTCGCCCGCAATCTTCTGATTGGTCTGGGTGGTGGCCTGGCTCTGCGACTTGGGCGAGTACAAGGTCACCTGGACGATCGGCTTGGGCGGAGGCAGATCAGGGGCGAAATGGAAACTGACGAACAGCATGGCAAACATCAGGGCGTGCAGCGTCACTGCCCAGACAACTGGCCAGAAGTAGCTTTCCGACGAGGAGCGAACGCTCTGCTGCTGCATCAAGGCGCCTCGGTAATCAGCCCGACGTTACCCACGCCAGCTTCTTGCAGGCCACCCATCACCGCCATCACCGAGCCGTAGTCGACCGCCTTGTCACCGCGCACGAAGACCTGGACCTTCTTACCCTGGCTGGCGTTCTGACTCATGATCGCAGTGACCGTCTGCACCAGTTGCGGCAGCGCGGTCGCGGTCTCGCTTGCCTTGCTCTGCTCCTGGTCGACTTCCTCGCCCATGTTCCAGTAGTAGGTCTTGTCGGCCTTGATCGAGATGGTCAGCACGCGGGAGTTGTTGTCCTGCGGCAGGGCTTCGCTGGAAACCTTGGGCAGGTCGACCTTGACGCCCTGGTTGAGCATCGGCGCGGTCACCATGAAGATCACCAGCAGCACCAGCATCACGTCGATATACGGCACGACGTTCATCTCGGCGACGGGTTTGCGTCTGTTGCGAATTCTGGCCATGGGCTGAGTCACTCGTCCGAGGTATGGACCTTGCGGTGCAGGATCGCCTGGAACTCGTCAGCGAAGGTGTAGTAGCGACCGATCAGACGCTCGCCTTGCGCAGCAAAACGGTTATAGGCAATAACCGCCGGGATCGCGGCGAACAGGCCGATGGCCGTGGCGATCAGCGCTTCGGCGATACCCGGAGCCACGGTAGCCAGGGTGGCCTGCTGCACCTGGGCCAGGCCGCGGAAGGAGTTCATGATGCCCCACACGGTACCGAACAGACCGACATAGGGACTGGTGGAGCCAACAGTGGCGAGGAACGGCAGGCTCTGCTCGAGCTTTTCTTCCTCACGCGAGATGGCCACGCGCATGGCACGTGCCACGCCGTCCATCACTGCATCCGGGTCAACGCCCGGCTGCTGGCGCAGGCGCGAAAATTCCTTGAAACCGGCACGGAAGATCTGCTCAACGCCGCAGTCCGGGTCCGGGTTGCTGCCGGCCTGACGATACAGCTTGGACAGGTCGATGCCCGACCAGAAGCGCTCTTCGAATACCACCAGGGATTTCTTGGCGGCGCGCAGCATGGTGCTGCGCTGGAAGATCATGATCCACGAAGTGACCGAGGCGGCCACCAGGGCGAGCATGACCAGCTGCACCACGAAACTGGCGTTACTGATCAGGCTCCACATCGACATATGGTCAACGGCGGCGTTAGCTTCCACGCTTACTCTCCTGCTGGGGATAGACCCGCGTCATGGGCGAAGGCTGCACGCAGCGCTTCGGGCATGGCACGGGGTTTCAAACTGTCGGCGCGCACACAGGCCACCACGAACTGCCCCTCACAGAGCAGCGCCTCATCCGTAGCCCGCCTCACCTGTTGACGAAAGCGCAGGCTGGCACGGTTTAACTCGATCACTTCGGCAGTGATAAAAATCTCGTCATCCAAACGGGCGGGCGCATGGTAGCGCGCCTCGGCCGAATGCACGACGAACAAAAGGTTTTCCCCGGCCAGTTGCGACTGGGCAAAACCCAGCATGCGCAAGCGCTCGGTACGCGCCCGCTCCATGAACTTGAGGTAATTGACGTAGTAGACGATGCCGCCGGCGTCGGTATCTTCGTAATACACCCGACTTTTCAGGGCAAAAGGCTGAGCCTCGTTTTGCGCGCGCATACTCTAGTGTTTACTCCCGGCCTTGCCAATCGGCCAAGCCCTTGTTTTTCAACTATTCGTCGCTTCCTGCGAAGAGATCGGCAACCGGCGCCTCGCCCAGGCGCTTCGGCACATTGAGGCCGAAGTGCAGGTAGGCATGCCGCGTCACCACCCGCCCCCGCGGGGTGCGCATGATATAGCCCTGCTGGATCAGGTAAGGCTCCAGCACATCCTCGATGGTGTGCCGCTCCTCACTGATGGCCGCGGCCAGACTGTCGATACCAACCGGCCCGCCGTCGAACTTGTCGATCAGGGTCAGCAATAGACGTCGATCCTGGTGGTCGAAGCCACGTTCGTCGACATCCAGCAGGTTGAGCGCCTGGTCGGCAATCGTACGGCTGATCTCACCGTTGCCGCGCACCTCGGCGAAATCGCGCACCCGGCGCAACAGGCGGTTGGCGATACGCGGCGTGCCACGGGCACGACGGGCGATCTCGAACGCGCCCTCGGCCTCGATCGGCAGACCGAGAATACCGGCCGAGCGGGTAACAATGGTGGCCAGATCAGCGGTCGAGTAGAACTCCAGACGCTGGACGATACCGAAGCGGTCACGCAGCGGGTTGGTCAGCATGCCCGCGCGGGTGGTGGCACCAACCAGGGTAAAAGGCGGCAGGTCGAGCTTGATCGAGCGCGCAGCAGGGCCTTCGCCGATCATGATGTCGAGCTGGAAGTCCTCCATGGCCGGGTACAGCACTTCCTCGACAATCGGCGACAGGCGATGGATCTCGTCGACGAACAGCACATCGCCCGGCTCCAGATTGGTCAGCAGCGCCGCCAGATCACCCGGACGCTCCAGCACCGGTCCGGAAGTGCTCTTGATCGCCACGCCCATCTCCTGGGCGAGGATATTGGCCAGGGTGGTCTTACCCAAGCCGGGTGGGCCGAAGATCAGGGTGTGGTCGAGCGCTTCCTGGCGCCCACGGGCAGCCTGGATGAACAGCTCCATCTGCTCGCGCACACCAGGCTGGCCAATGTACTCAGCCAGCTTGAGCGGGCGGATGGCACGATCCACCTGCTCTTCGCGCTCACGGCCACTGGCGGTTATCAGACGGTCGGCTTCGATCATCGGGACTTACACCATTCCTTTCAGGGCGCGGCGAATCATTTCTTCACTGGACAGACCGTCCTCCTTGATCGCAGCCACGGCCTTGCTGGCCTCTTGTGGCTTGAAGCCAAGGGAAATCAGCGCGCTCACGGCGTCGCTCTCCGCGCTTGAGACTGCCACGCCGGCACGGGGTTCCACCACCAGGTTGGCGATGGACGGCATGCTTTCCCAGGCCTTGAAGCGATCCTTCAATTCCACCAGCAGGCGCTCGGCGGTTTTCTTGCCGACTCCCGGCACTTTCACCAGGGTCGAGGTATCGCCAGCTTGCACACAACGCACCAGCTCATCGACTTCCAGCCCGGACATCAGCGCCAGCGCCAGCTTGGGGCCGACACCATTGAGGCGGATCAGCTCGCGGAACAGCTCACGCTCGCGCTTCTCGGCGAAGCCGTAGAGCAGGTGGGCATCCTCGCGCACCACCAGGTGGGTGTGCAGGGTCACCGGCTCACCCAGCGATGGCAGGCGATACAGGGTGGTCATCGGCACTTCCAGCTCGTAGCCGACGCCATTCACGTCTATCAGCAGATGTGGCGGCTGTTTTTCCGCCAGGGTGCCCTTCAGGCGTCCGATCACGAATTCATTTCCTCAGTTACAAACGCAGGCGGCCGCCGCGCCGCTTGGCGCCGACCAGACCATGGGGAATCAAACTTTGCCGATGATGGGCATGGCACAGGGCAATGGCCAGCGCATCGGAGGCATCGATCTGCGGCTTCTGCACCAGCTTGAGCAGGTGCATGACCATCATCTGCACCTGCTGCTTATCCGCCCCGCCGGTGCCGGCAATCGCCTGCTTGACCTGGGTAGCGGTGTACTCACTGATATCCAGCCCCGCCTCCACCCCGGCAACTATCGCCGCACCACGGGCCTGGCCGAGCTTGAGCGCCGAGTCGGCGTTTTTCGCCATAAATACCTGTTCGATGCCCATGGTCACCGGGCCGTGGGTCTGGATCACCTCGCGCACGCCGCGAAAGACGATCTGCAGGCGCTCGGGCAAGGAGCCGCTGCCGGTGCGAATGCAGCCCGAAGCGACATATTCGCAGCCACGGCCGGTGTCACGCACCACGCCGTAACCGGTGATGCGCGAGCCGGGGTCGATACCCAAAATCAGCGTCATGCTTGGTTATCCACAGCGCCGGGCGGGCCCGCGCCATACTGTCTATTTATCCAGCCACGAGTATACGGGCCCAGCACGACCGCCGTCACCCGGCCTCATGCATAAAAAAGCCGGAAGCGCCCAAGGCAGCTTCCGGCTCGCACCGCACGAGTGGGATCAGTCCAGCTGCTCCATGATCTCGTCGGGGATTTCGGCGTTGTGGTAGACGTTCTGCACGTCGTCCAGGTCTTCCAGCATGTCGATCAGCTTGAGGACCTTCTTCGCGGTTTCCAGGTCGGTAACCGGCGCGCTGATCGACGGGATCATGGCGATATCCGCCTCTTCACCCTTGAACCCGGCCGCCACCAGCGCTTCGTTGACCGCCAGGAACTCAGTGAAACTGGTGGAGACCAGCGCGGAGCCGTCCTCGCCCATTTCCACGTCGTCGGCACCGGCTTCCAGCGCCGCCTCCATCAGGGCATCTTCGCTGACGCCCGGGGCGAAGCTGATCTGCCCCTTGCGCTCGAACATATAGGCCACCGAGCCGTCAGTGCCGAGGTTGCCGCCGCACTTGGTGAAGGCATGGCGCACGTCGGCCGCGGTACGGTTGCGGTTATCGGTCATGGCCTCGACGATGATGGCCACACCGCTCGGTGCGTAGCCTTCGTAGCTCATCTCGAGCATGTTGTCGGCTTCGGTGTTGCCGGCACCCCGGGCGATGGCCCGATCGATCACGTCGCGCGACATGTTGGCGGTCAGCGCCTTGTCCACCGCCAGGCGCAGGCGCGGGTTGTCCGCCGGCACGCCACCGCCATGCTTGGCGGCCACGGTCAGCTCACGGATCAGCTTGGTGAAGATCTTGCCGCGCTTGGCGTCTTGGCGCCCCTTGCGGTGCTTGATGTTGGCCCACTTGGAATGACCAGCCATAACTCACTCCGGTTGTTTCGAATCCAGTTTGTATGACACCCATAACGAAGAAGCCTGGCAAACCCAGGCTTCTGTCGGTACAGCGTTTCGTTACTCGGCCTTGGGCTTTTCGCGCAGACGAATGTGCAGCTCTTGCAACGCCTTGGCATCCACTTCGCCCGGCGCCTGGGTCATCACGTCCGCAGCGCTCTGGGTTTTCGGGAAGGCGATCACTTCACGGATCGAGCTGGCACCGGTCATCAGCATGACCAGGCGATCCAGACCGAAGGCCAGGCCACCATGGGGCGGCGCACCGAACTTCAGTGCATCGAGGAGGAAGCCGAACTTCTCCTGCTGCTCGTCTTCGCTGATGCCGAGCACGCGGAATACGGTCTGCTGCATGGCCTTGTCGTGAATACGGATCGAACCGCCACCCAGCTCGGTGCCGTTGAGCACCATGTCGTAGGCACGCGACAGAGCGGCAGCCGGGTTGGCTTCCAGCTCGGCCGGGGTGCACTTCGGCGCGGTGAACGGGTGGTGCATGGCGGTCAGGCTGCCATCGTCGTTCTCTTCGAACATCGGGAAGTCGACGACCCACATCGGCGCCCACTGACAGGTCAGCAGTTCCAGGTCATGGCCGACCTTGATGCGTAGCGCGCCGAGGGCGTCGCAGACGATCTTGGTCTTGTCGGCGCCGAAGAACACGATGTCGCCGTCGACCGCGCCAACGCGATCGAGGATGACATTGAGGTTGGCTTCCGGGATGTTCTTGACGATCGGCGACTGCAGGCCTTCGACACCCTTGGCACGCTCGTTGACCTTGATATAGGCCAGGCCCTTGGCGCCGTAGTTGCCGACAAACTTGGTGTAGTCGTCGATCTTGCTGCGCGGCATGCTGCCGGCGCCCGGCACGCGCAGGGCGGCGATGCGGCACTTGGGATCATTGGCCGGGCCGCTGAAGACCTTGAAGTCGACATCTTTCAGCTGATCGGCAACGTCTACCAGCTCCAGCGGAATGCGCAGGTCCGGCTTGTCCGAACCGAAACGACGCATGGCTTCGGCAAGGGTCATGTGCGGGAATTCACCGAATTCTAGATCCAGCACTTCCTTGAACAGGTTGCGGACCATGGTTTCGGTGATCGAGATGATGTCGGCTTCGTCGAGGAAGCTGGTCTCGATGTCGATCTGGGTGAATTCCGGCTGGCGGTCGGCACGCAGGTCTTCGTCGCGGAAGCACTTGGCGATCTGGTAGTAGCGGTCGAAGCCAGCCACCATCAGCAGTTGCTTGAACAGCTGCGGCGACTGCGGCAGGGCGAAGAAGCTGCCGGGGTGGGTGCGGCTCGGCACCAGATAGTCGCGAGCGCCTTCCGGAGTGGCGCGAGTGAGGATCGGCGTTTCCACGTCGAGGAAGCCGTTTTCGTCCAGGTAGCGACGGATGCTCGAAGTGATGCGCGAACGCAGCTTGAGCTTCTCGGCCATCTCCGGGCGACGCAGGTCGATGAAGCGGTAGCGCAGGCGGGTCTCTTCACCCACATCGCTGTATTCGTTGAGCGGGAACGGCGGGGTTTCCGCTTCGTTAAGCACTTCCAGCTCGTAGCCCAGCACTTCGATGGCGCCGGAGGCCATGTTGGCGTTGCGCGCGCCTTCCGGGCGTACACGCACCTTACCAACGATCTTGACCACGTATTCGCTGCGCACGCGGTCGGCCTTGGCGAAGGTCTCGGCGCGATCCGGGTCGAACACCACCTGGGCCAGACCTTCACGGTCACGGATGTCGAGAAAGATCACCCCACCGTGGTCACGGCGACGGTGAACCCAACCGCAAAGAGTGACTTCCTGGCCGTCCAGGGTCTCGTTCAACTGGCCGCAATAGTGGCTGCGCATCATGATCTTGGTTCGCTTCTCTATCAGTCTTGAATTCGTCGGACCGTTCGGCACGCATTCGGCGAAGGTCGCTGGCGCTGCAACAGTGCCCTAGAAGTCGGCTTGGCCGCCCCGGCCATCGGGCCGCAAGCGCTGCGCATTTTCTTCAATTCGATACGGGACTGGTCGCTCAATCGACCAGTGGCGCAGCCGGTTTGCGGCAAAACGCGCCCGTATTTCAGGCAAGGGGCGCGATTATATATGGTTAATCGGCCCGGCGCAGCCGCTGGCAAACGCCGTTTCGCCAGAGCTTCCTATACTGAGAGTCCGGCCCCTGCGGAGATTGTCATGGCCATGCCACGCCCCGTCGACCTGACCAGCGAACTGCTGGAAGACTTTCGTATCGAAACCGCAGAGCTGCTGCCGCGCTGCGAACAACTATTGATCGAGCTGGAACACCACCCCCAGGACAGCGGGCGGCTGCGCGAACTGTTCCGCCTGGTGCACACCATCAAGGGCAGCCTGGGCATAGTCGAGCTCAACGCCCTGCTGCCATTGCCACAGGCCCTGGAGGACGTACTCGCTGCCCTGCGCGAAGAGCGCCTGGGCTTCGACAGCCTGCTCGGCGACATCCTTCTGCTGACCCTGGATCACCTGCGCGAGCTGATCAGCGAAGCCCTCGACGGCCGCCCTGCCCGCCTGGACCAGCGCGAACGGAAGAATCTCTGCCAAGCCCTGCAGGCCCTGGCCGCGGCCCCGTCGACCCGGCAGACGGAGATTCGCCGCACCCTGCTGCAACACCTCGACCCCAGCACCCGCCTTCAGCCGGTCGAGTTGCCCGACCACAATCAGCTGCAAAAGCTGCTGGCCCTGCACGCCATCAGCGCCGATGCCGACCTGGACTTCTTCAACGAGCTGATGCTCGCCAGCGAACAACGCTCACCCTACTGGCATGGCCGCGGCGTGCGCCTGCTGGCCCTGGCCCTGGCGATGAACGAGAGCGCAGACAGCCCGGTGGAGCCCGCGCAACTGGCAGCCGCCGTGTGCCTGCACGACCTGGGCATGGCGTTCCTGCCGCTGGACCTGCTGCACAAGGAGCAACAACTGAGCCGCGAGGAACGCCGCCAGATGCAGTCCCACCCCCGCCAGGCCGCCGAATTGCTACGCCGCATGCCGGCCTGGAGCGGCGCCGGCGAGATTATCCTGCAGCACCAGGAGCACGCCGACGGCAGCGGCTACCCCAAAGGACTGTGCGAAATCGAGATCACCCCCGGCGCCCTGATCCTCAATATCGTCGACACCTTCGACGCGCGCACCCACGAGCGCGCCCATCAGACGCTGAGCAAGCGCCCGCGCCTGCGCGCCATTCTGGAGATCAACAACCTGGCCGGCCGCCAGTTCAGTGCACGCTGGGTCGACGTCTTCAACCGCACCCTGCAACAGCAGCCGGAGCTGGCCCACCTCTGAGCGCGCCAGCCAGGGGAACCCGCCACACCTCATAGACTCCGGACATGGAGTGCATTGAGACAAGTCAAACCGGAAAGCAACACGCCTGTGATAGCCTCAATCCATCAAGGGGAATGTCTACCCCGGCCACCTGAGAGGAGACGCAAAACATGGAAATCAATATCGGCATCGCCGAGCAGGATCGCGCCGCCATCGCCGAGGGCCTGTCCCGCCTGCTGGCAGACACCTACACCCTCTACCTCAAGACCCACAACTTCCACTGGAACGTCACCGGCCCGATGTTCAACACCCTGCACCTGATGTTCGAAGGGCAGTACACCGAACTCTCGCTGGCGGTCGACATGATCGCCGAACGCATCCGCGCCCTTGGCTTCCCGGCGCCCGGCACCTATGCCGCCTACGCCCGCCTGTCGTCGATCAAGGAAGAAGAAGGCGTACCGGGCGCCCAGGACATGATCAAACTGCTGGTTCAGGGTCAGGAAGCAGTGGTACGCACCGCCCGCGGCATTTTCCCGCTACTGGACAAGGTCAGCGACGAGCCGACCGCCGACCTGCTGACCCAGCGCATGCAAGTGCACGAGAAAACGGCCTGGATGCTGCGCAGCCTGCTCGCCGCCTAAGTGCCACACAATCTACAAAAGGCCCGGTTTAACCGGGCCTTTTGCTAGGCGCCCGCCCCTTGTCTGTTCTATCCTTTGCCCATTCCCCCTCTCACCACAGTGACGTGAATGAGCCAGCCGAAAGCGCCCTCCATCCTCGAGCTCTATCCAGAAGAGACCCGCGAGGCTGCCGACCTGCTCAAACAGGCCGTGCCGCACATGGTGCGCCACAATATTCCGCCAAACCCGATTCACTACGCCCTGTGGTACACCTACAGCAAGGGCGCAGAACCTGAGCTGAATCGCCGCCTGGACAAAGCGGTCAAGGATTTCGCCAGCTTCCCACCGGAAACTGCGGCAAAGCTGTTCCGCGACTACATCATCAATGGCGAGCTGGAAGAGGCCCGCGCCGGCCAGCAGCAGGTCATCGAACTGGTCGATGACATCCAGGGCGATGTCTCGCGCAGCGTGAGCGGCAGCCAGCACTACCAGACCAGCCTGTCGCAAGGCCTGGCCGCCCTGCAGGACCCGATAGTCGACGACCTGCCCAACGTGCTCACCGAACTGCAACAAAGCACCCAGCTGATGCACGACCAGCAGGAACAGTTCCTCTACCGCCTGCGTGCCGCCCAGAGCGAAATACAGAGCCTGCGCGCCCAACTGGAGCGCGCCCAGGCCGCCGCCACCCTGGACAGCCTGACCCACGTATTCAACCGTCACGCCTTCACCCGTCTGCTCGAACAGGCTCTCAGCAGCGATGCCGAAGGCCTGGCCCTGGTCATGCTGGATATTGACCACTTCAAGCAGTTCAACGATCAGTACGGCCACCCCCTGGGCGACCGGGTACTGCAGCATGTCGGCCAACTGATGCGCGACCTGCTGCCCGCACGCGGCATTGCCGCACGCTATGGCGGCGAGGAATTCTGCGTGATCCTGCGCGATTGCCACGACCTGAACAGCGCCAGCGGCTTTGCCGAGCAACTGCGCCTGAAAATCCAGGCCCTGCGGGTCAAGGTGCGCAGCACCGACAAGGTTCTGGACAGCATCACCGCCTCCTTCGGCCTGGCCCTGGCCGAGCCTGGCGACACCTTCGAAAGCCTGGTCACCCGGGCCGACGACGCGCTGTATCAGGCCAAGCGCAATGGTCGCAACCAGATCCACCCCTCGACCACAGAAGCCGCGCTAAGCGCTTGATTTGAGTAGCCCCCTGCTTTGCGGTTAAATACCGCCCGGTGTCGCACCCGCCATCTCGCGGGTACGGCATAGGCGGGTCACTGCACGCTGTTCCAGCCCACTTTTCTCGGGCCTCCGCACACCCCGCTCATCCTTTTATTGTCTGCATCAAGAGTGAGCCAATCGACTATGTTGAAGATCGTCCACCTGCTGACGGGCGTAGCCGCCCTGCTGCTGTCCTTTGCCCCCAGCCTGCGCAACGAAAGCCTGCCCTACCTGCAACAGGCCGACGCGCTCTACCTGGCCATTTTCGGCCTGAGCAACCTGCTACTGGCACCGCTACTGCCAATTCGCCACCACGGCATCCGCAGCCAGCTGCAAGCCCTGGTCTCGGCGCTCATGGTCCTGACCGTGGTTCTGCAAGCCTTGATCCTGCTCGCCCCGCTACCGGTGATCGGCACGCTGCCAGCGATCATCCTGAGCCTGGCCACCCTGAGCCTGGCGGTTATCCTGCACCTGGCCATCAACCTCAGCCCGCTCCCGCAACAGCAGGCACCCCTCACCCGCGACATGGGCAACCGGGAAACCGGCACCGTGAAGTGGTTCAACACCTCCAAAGGCTTCGGCTTCATTTCCCGCGATAGCGGTGACGATATCTTCGTGCACTTTCGCGCCATTCGCGGCGAAGGCCATCGCGTACTGATCGAAGGCCAGCGCGTGGAGTTCTCCGTAATGAACCGCGACAAGGGCCTGCAGGCGGAAGACGTGATCGCCGCCCTGCCATCACGCCGCTAAACGGCACGCATAAAAAAGCCCGCTCGATGCGGGCTTTTTCATGCCTTCAATAATGGGGTGGCGGAGCCTCATCCTCATCCACACCAAACGACCCCTGCATCTCTTCCTGACGACGCGCCAGAACCTGCACCTGCAATTGCAGGCGCTCAATGATGCGCTGCTGTTCGACAAGCTCGTCGTTCAAGGCGGCGATGGTGTCATCCTGAAAGGCCTGCCGGCTTTCCAGCTCGATGATGCGCTGTTCCAGACTCATTCCATCAATCCTCGGCAAAGCGAAAATCACCGGCCAGCACCAAGCGCAGACGCTCACGAATAGCAGCAATCTGCCCAGCCTCATAAGCCCGCGCCGGATGCTTGCCCCACACGGGGGCAGGCCAGGCCGCATCTTCACGGCGACGCACAATGACATGCATGTGCAGCTGACTGACCACATTACCCAGGGTCGCGACATTCATCTTGTCAGCGACGAAAGCATCCTTGAGTGTCTCCGCCAGACGTGTGGTTTCCAGCCAGAGTTGCTGCTGGTCGGCCGTATCCAGCTGGAACAGCTCACTGACCGCCTCGCGCCGCGGTACCAGAATGAACCAAGGGTAATGGCCGTCGTTCATCAATAACAGCCGGCACAGGGGGAAATCCCCAATCGTCAGGGTGTCCTGCTGCAAACGTGAATCGAGGGTGAACATCGGATAACTCCTCCCACTCAGGACAGCGTGAACTCAACGCTACCTCTTTCGAGTGCGCAGAATAGCCGGGGCCGCCCGGCAATTCATCAGCAAACGCCACAACCACCGGCAATTACCAGCCGCACAACAAAGGCGCAGCCCACGCCCCTCATCTGCCCACCCGCTCAACAGCAAGGCAGGCAGGGCACGCACCGAAGCCATACCCCATCACACTCCCGACAAAGCACCCGCCATCCAGAAAAGACCCGCCCCAGCGCAAAGCACCGACGCACCAAAATTGCCCAACCTGGACAGGCAAAACGTTACCTGCGAGTAGATTCCGCCGCTGACAGGCACTTCGGGTAACGTCCGCACTTGCCCCAGCAGAAAAACACACAGCATGCAATTTTCCTCAGCAACCGTCCGAAGCGCCCGTGCAGAGCGACACCGGCGACCCAACGCACCAAACCAAAGGCCTGCCGAAACAGTATTTTCAGAGACCAACTGCATTTTGTGCATGGATGTTGCTATACAAGAATCACCGTCAGCGATGACCTGCTCAGGATGAGCATGCAAGACCATTCAGGCGTGTCTCTCGACAATGCCTAAGCGATTGGAATTGCAGGCTTTTCAGGAGTTCGAAAGCGCGGCAATAGAGGCGACCAAAACCTACAGAATTGCGACATCGAACATGCTGTTTTGCGACGCAAGCGTAAATAAAACGTAGGGAATAGAGCACAACTGTCGCCAACAAAATTGCCGTGCTATAAGTTACCGCCGACACAAAAAGAAAGAGCCGCTCGTACAACAACTAACTGAGCAGCAAAAACTCTTCTAAACCAAAGGAGCAATCACAATGCAAGTGATGAAGTGGAGCGTAATCGCCCTCGCTGTAGCAGCAGGCACCTCCCAGCTGGCCTTCGCCAGTGCGCAGTCCGATTCCAAGGGCTTCGTCGAAGACAGCGATCTCGTACTGAACAACCGCAACTTCTTCTTCCAGCGCGACTACAAAAACAACGCGCCTGGCCAGAACATGCAAGAAGAGTGGGCGCACGGCGTTACCACTGAATTCGCGTCCGGCTTCACTCAGGGTACCGTAGGCGTTGGTGTGGACGCTTACGGCTACATGGGCATCAAACTCGACACTGGCGGCGGCCGCTTCGGTAATAGCGCTGGCCTGCTGCCGGCATCCTCCGACGGCAAAGGCCAGGACAACTACGGTGAAGTCGGCGGCGCCGTCAAAGCCCGCATCTCCAACAGCGTTCTGAAGTACGGCGAAATGCGCACTGGCGCTCCAGTGTTCGCCACTTCCAACAGCCGCCTGCTGCCGGAAACCGCAACCGGTTTCAACGTCACCAGCGAAGAAATCGAAAACCTGGCCCTGGAAGGCGGCTACTTCACCGCTTACAACAACCGCGCCTCGACCAACAGCGACGACGAGCTGCTGCTCAACTACGGCGCCGGCGAAATCGGCCAGAGCATTGGCTACCTGGGTGGCTCCTACACTTTCAGCGACCAGCTGAGCGTCACCCTGTACGGCTCCAAGTTTGAAGAAACCTGGAACCAGTACTACCTGAACACCAACTACGCGCTGCCGATCAGCGAAGGCCAGAGCCTGACCTTCGACCTGAACCTGTATCAGACCAACGATACCGGCGACGCCCTGCAGGGTGACATCGACAACACCACCTTCAGCCTCTCCGCCGTATACGGCCTGGGCAACCACAGCTTCCTGCTGGCCTACCAGGAAGTGGACGGCGACACTCCGTTCGACTACGTCGGTGGCGACTCGATCTTCCTCGCCAACTCGATGCAGTACTCTGACTTCAACGGCGCGAACGAGAAGTCCTACCGCGTCGGCTACACCTACGACTGGGCTGGCCTGGGCGTTCCTGGCCTGACCACCATGGCTACCTACGTCAAAGGTACCGGCGTAGATGGTACCGATGCCGACGTCCTTGGCGGCTATGCCGGCCTGCAAGGCGAAGACGGCAAGCACCACGAAACCAACCTGGAAGCTAAATACGTTATCCAGGAAGGCGCCGCCAAAGACCTGTCTTTCCGTGTTCGTCAGGCGTTCCACTACGCCAACGCCGACCAGGGCGAAGGCGACCTGCACGAGTTCCGCCTGATCGTGGACTACCCGCTGGACGTTCTGTAAGCGCTAGCGCCTACAGTAGCCAACGAAAAAAACCCGGCCTAGGCCGGGTTTTTTTATGCCTGCAATGGCAGCGCATAGGTCCCTGTCACATGGGCCACCAGCTCATCCGCCGCCCCCAGCGAATACAACTGCACCTCACACACCGCCTGGCGCCGCGACAAACGCAGGATGCGCGCCTCGGCCAACAGGTCGACCGGCTTGGGCTTGGCCAGGAAATTGATATTCAGATTGGCAGTCACCGCCATCTCTACCCGCCCCAGGCGCCCCAACACCACCGCATACATGGCGGCATCGGCCAGCGACATGATAGTCGGCCCCGATAGCGTGCCGCCCGGCCGCACCAGCTTGGCCTGGTAAGGCACCCTGGCCACAGCCAGATCGCTATCCAGGCGCTCGATGCGCAAATCGATATCCTCGGCCATCGGCACTCCGGCGCGAATCAGCGCCTGCACTTGCCCTGCGGTCAGCTCTGTCACCTGCAACTCCCGGTCTGTCCTGTACGCCACATGGCTGGCACCGTACAATGCCGAGCCATTCTCCGCCCTCGCAACCGACATAACGGCCAAACATGCGTACCAGTCAGTACCTGCTTTCCACCCTCAAAGAAACGCCGTCCGATGCCGTGGTGATCAGCCACCAGCTGCTGCTGCGTGCCGGCATGATCCGCAAACTGGCCTCCGGCCTGTACACCTGGCTGCCCATGGGCCTGCGCGTACTGCGCAAGGCCGAAGCCATAGTGCGCGAGGAAATGAATGCGGCCGGTGCCCTGGAAGTACTGATGCCAGCCATCCAGCCCGCCGAGCTGTGGCAGGAATCCGGGCGCTGGGAGCAATACGGCCCAGAGCTGCTGCGCATCAAGGATCGTCATGGTCGCGAGTTCTGTGTCGGCCCGACCCACGAAGAAGTGATCACCGATCTGGCCCGCAACGAGCTGAACAGCTACAAGCAGCTGCCGATCAACATGTACCAGATCCAGACCAAATTCCGCGACGAGATCCGCCCGCGCTTCGGCCTGATGCGTGGCCGCGAGTTCCTGATGAAGGACGCCTATTCCTTCCACACCAGCCAGGACTCGCTGCAGGAAACCTACGACCGCATGCACCAGGCGTACTGCAACGTATTCAGCCGCCTGGGCCTGAATTTCCGCCCCGTGCAGGCCGACACCGGCTCCATCGGCGGCACCGGCTCCCACGAATTCCATGTACTGGCCGAGTCCGGTGAAGACGATATCGCCTTCAGCGACACCTCCGACTACGCCGCCAACATCGAGAAGGCCGAAGCCATCCCGCGTGAAACCCAGCGCGCCGCCGCCAGCGAAGCGCTGCGCCTGGCCGATACGCCGGATGCCAAGACCATCGATGAGCTGGTCAGCCAGTTCGGCCTGGCCATCGAGAAGACCATCAAGACCCTGGTCGTGCATGGCGCCGAAGAGGGCAAACTGATTGCCCTGATCGTCCGTGGCGATCACGAGCTGAACGAAATCAAGGCCGCCAACCACGAACTGGTCGCCAGCCCGCTGGTATTTGCCTCGGAAGCCGAAATCCGCGCCGCCATCGGTGCCGGTCCTGGCTCGCTGGGCCCGCTGAACCTGCCGATTGCCTGCGTGATCGACCGTTCCGTGGCGCTGATCGGCGACTTCTCCGCCGGCGCCAACATCGACGGCAAGCACTACTTCGGCCTCAACTGGGAGCGCGACCTGCCACTGCCGGCCATTGCCGACCTGCGCAACGTGGTTGCCGGCGACCCCAGCCCGGACGGCCAGGGCAGCCTGGAGATCAAGCGCGGCATTGAAGTCGGGCACATCTTCCAGCTCGGCACCAAGTACAGCGAAGCCCTGGGCTGCAAGGTCCTCGGTGAAAGCGGCAAGCCGGTCACCCTGACCATGGGCTGCTACGGCATCGGTGTATCGCGCGTGGTGGCAGCTGCCATCGAGCAGAACTGGGACGAGCGCGGCATTCTTTGGAGCGACGCCCTGGCGCCCTTCCAGATCGCCCTGGTACCGATGAAATACGAAAACGAAGCCGTGCGCGAAGCCACCGACAAGCTGTACGCCGACCTCACGGCCGCCGGCTTCGAAGTGCTGCTGGACGACCGCGACAAGAAGACCAGCCCCGGCGTGAAATTCGCCGACATGGAGCTGATCGGCATCCCGCACCGCATCGTGGTCAGCGAGCGCAGCCTGGCCGAGGGCAACCTCGAGTACAAGCACCGCCGCGACAGCGACAGCCAGCAGGTAGCCAGCGCGGACATCCTGTCCTTTATCAACACCCGTACCGGCCGCTGATTCCGGCGCCATCAAGAGCTAGCATGTTCAAGCGACCCACCCTGCGCATCGGCGCCGCCCTGGCTGGCGCCCTCTTCCTCGGCGGCTGCGCCAACCAGCTGCCGCAGCGCAGCGAGCACGAGGAACGCGTCGAGCGCAAACTGCTCGACCACAGCCTGCAGATCGACGTGGGCGAGCCCCGCGTGCTGGAGCTGCCGCAGCGGCGGGTGCGCATCCACGAGCAGAAGACCTTCGAAGTCACCGAGTACGAGGTGACCCGTCGCTACGACCGCTATACCCCCTACCAACCCTGGCGCGAGCTGTACGAAGTGCCACTGGGCGCAGTGGCAATCGTCGCCGGGATCGGTGCCAACGTGCTCAACGTGGTGATGCTCGGCCGCCTGCCCGACAGCGTGACCAAGGACTGGATCAGCTATGGCTTCGCCGGCCTCAACCCGGCGATGAATGTCCAGTCCAACGGTCGCTCGCAGCAGAACCTGGCCAGTCTTGACGAGCAACAGGTAGACAAGCGCACCGAATACTCCAGCCTGCCCTGGGCGGATCGCCCGGTGATGGTCAAAGCCGACAAGCAGACCTATGAGCTGAGCACCGACCGCAACGGCGTGCTGCGCCTGAACCTGCTCGACGGCCCGTTCGCCGAACAGGATGCCAGCCGCATCGGCACCCTGCTGCTGAGCGTGGAAGACCCCCTCGACAGCACCACGGCCGAAGCCACCCTGCTGGTCAGCCGCAACCTGCGCGGCAAGCTACAGGAAGCCCACGCACTGATCTTTGACGACCTCGAAGACGATGAAGTGGCGCAGTGGGTACATCGGGTCAAGCGCCTGTCCGATCTGGGCCTGGAAGAAGAAGCCAGCGAGCTGGAGCAGAGCCTGATCGAACTGACCCGCAACGATCCGGAGCTGCAGCAGGAGTTTCTCAAATCGCTGATGCAGGATGCCGGCCGCCTGGCCGCCGACCCCGGCGAGGATTGAATCCCAGCGGCACCTGCTCAGAACCTGTTTAAAGTCTCGCGAGCTAGAGACAGGCAAGGCGCAACGATCAGCGGGAGTAACAGCCACAGGCTGGCCCGAAGGGTAGCGACAGCGAGTCAATCGGCGAAGAGCCGCGCCGAGCCTGCGTGGTCAGCACGGGCAACGGTAAGCGCGGCTAACCCAGCCTACGGGCTCAGCGGTTGCCGGCTACCTGGGCGCTCAGGCTGGAACCACAGAAAGATCGTACACAGGTTCTTAGCGGCGCACGATAAAACCGACGACGCCCTGTACGGACTGCCCCTCCAGCTCCACCACATCGACCCGGGCGCGCTCCGGGCCATGCGCCAGCCATTGCCGCAGCTCATGCACAGCCGCCTCCTCACCCTCGACCAGCACCTCGACGCGCCCGTCGTCCAGGTTACGCACCCAGCCATCCAGCTCCAGGCGCTCGGCCTGTTCGGCGGTGCACTGGCGAAAACACACGCCCTGCACCTTGCCACCGACATAACCATGCAGACAGATGCGCATTGCCCTACTCCTCAGCCTGTAACTGCGTCAGTTTGGCCTGCAGGCCGGCAGCCGTCTGCTCACCGACCAGGCGCTCACGCAGGCGGCCCCTGGCATCGATGATAAAGGTCGCCGGCAACACATCGCTGCGCGGCAACTGCAGACGCGCGGCCGGGTCATGGGCCAGCACGGTGAAGCGGATACCGAGGTCATTAGCCGCATCCGCCAGGTTGGCGCCCTGCAAGGCGTCGTAGTTGACCCCCAGGACCCGCGCATGCCTCCCCTGCAACTGATCGTCGAGGCGATTCAGCTCGGGAATCTCGGTACGGCAGGGGCCGCACCACTCGGCCCAGTAATTGATCACTAACCACTGGCCTTCCAGCTGCTCAGCCGGTACCTTTCGTCCATGCTGATCGACGCCCCAGTCCTCGGCGCAGCCGGCCAGGATCAGCCCGGCTATCAGCCCTACTACTATCTGGAGTTGCCGTCTCATGCATTCGCTCCTCGTGCACGCGGAGTTGATATGACGCTGGATGCCCTGCGCCTGGAAGTGCCGGATATCCTCGACGAGGATGCCCCGCCGGTCGCCGGCCTGGCCGAGCAACTCGTGGCCGTTCGCCGCCAACCCCACACGGACGCTCTGCAACAGGCGTTGAGCCTGCTGTTTCGCCTCAATCGCAGCGCCATGACCTTACTTGAAAGGCAGCGCGCCCTGCAAAGTTTCAGCGAAGAGTACCGTCACTACTCGCTCGCACTGAGCCAGGGCGTCGCGCCCTCGGCGCTGTTCGTACACCTGTGCGACGAACTGGCGGTCGGCTTCAAGCGCCTGTTGCTGCAGATCCTTCAAGGCCGCCAACCCTCGCGCCCACACCTGGCCTGGTGCCTGTACATGGCCCAGCACTTTCTCTCGCAAAGCCTGATGCGCCACTACCAGCTCTATCAGGAGCCGCCGCCAGCCCTGTGGCGCGACAGCCACCTGCTGTACTGGATCGGCGAACACCAGGGCTGCCTCGACGAGCATGTCGCCGCCCCGTTCCAGCCCACCCCGGCCGGCAGCCTGCGCGGGCTCTACCAGCAGATGCTGCTGCTGGCCCTGAGCAACCCCTTCCACCTGGCCGAAGGCGAGTGCCCGCAGCTGTTCGGCGCGATCACGCCCCTGGCCGAACTGGCGCGCCTGCTGCCCTGGGAAGAAGACGACGAACATGAAGGCCCGCTGATCGACCTCAGCCACGACCAGGCCTGCCTGTCCTTCGAGCAGCCCATCACCAGTGACCCGGCGTACCTGCGGCGCCTGGAACTGGGCGCCCTGCTGGTGGCGCTGCACGAGCCGGCGCCACTGCAGAGCCCGATCGAACGCGCACTGCTGGAACAGGTTCGCCAGCACTGGCTGGGACGCCAGCAACGCCGCCACCCCCGCGCCGATTTCAGTGCCGACTGCAACCTGGTCATCGGGCTAAGCGGCATCCACGCCCAACTGCTGGAAAAGCGCCCGCAGCATTGCGCGGCCCAGATGCACGACGCCAGCGCCGGCGGCGTGCGCCTGCTGTGTAATGGCGACCTCGCCAGCCAGTTGCCGGTTGGCCAACTGGTGCTGGTACTGACCCACAGCGGTACGCCGACCCTGGCCCTGGTGCGCTGGCGCCATCAGAACCAGCAAGGCCTGCATCTTGGCCTGCGCTACCTCAAGGGCCTGGCCCGGGCCGTGTGGCTACGCCGCGCGCCCAGCGCCCAGACCCACCCTGGCGTGCTGCAGAGCACACCGGCTCCCGGCAACGGCTGGCACCACGGCCTGTGGCTGCCCTGCGGCCAGTTCGAGGAAGACGAGCAGCTCTGGCTGCAACTGGCCAACGTCAACAACCAGGCTGCCATGCCGCTGCCAACCGCCAACCTGAGCACCGCCTGCGTGGTCCGGCATCCGCTGCGCCTGGCCTGATCTGCGACGAAAATCACAGGCCACGGCGGCGAAGTGCACAGATTTGGCGCAGTTTGCCTGCCTATAATCGCCGCACTCCAATAGCCAGAAGACCAACCGGAGCCTGCCCATGACCCAAGCCACCGACAAACTGGTCGGCCCCGTGCCCTCGAGCATCGTCAGCAGCGCGCGTACCGGCGTGACGCCCTACGAAGGCCGCGTTGCCGAGTTCAACGTGGCGGCCTGGCTGCAAGTACCCGGCCTGGCCAACCTGCCCGTCTCGCTGCTGGTCAGCTACAGCGACGGCAGCCAGCGCCGCGAAGTGGCCGTGGATCACGGCAAGGTCAACATGCATAACAAGGTGATGCTCTCCGGTGTCGCCCGCCTGCCGGTAAAACAGAAGATCGAAGACATGCAGATCCGCCTGCGCTCGGCTGTGCCGGTGCAGGCCCTGATCGTCGAAGAATTATTCGTACAAGCCGTGGAACAGCTGAACAGCCCGGCCCAGCAAGCGCTGGCCTGAAGTTCTCCGCTCCAGCAAACCCCGCCTTGCGCGGGGTTTTGTTTTTTGCGGCAGCTAAAGCCTTAGAACACGCCGAAACGAACTACTGTCGCACCTGCGTCCGGCACTTCGACTTCTTCGGCCGCCTGGCGTGCCAGCGGCACCAGCGATTGCGGCCAGTGCGCAAAGCGCAGCCCGGTAATACGGTTCAAACGCTCCAGCGCCTCGTCGGACTCCCGCGGATGCAGCGGAACCACCTTGCCTTTCTGACTACTCATGCATCGACTTCCCTGATTCACCCTCAGGCTGCTGGCAGTCTGCCAGTAAATATCAGACAGATTGCCAGAAGCGTGCCAGCCTTCCAGGCTGGAAAAACCCAGTATCTACGCGCCCATCACCCACTACAACGGGCTGTGCCGCGCCCTAAACTGACGAAATTCGTCACTCTTTTTTCACTGCCGAGCCCGCAACCACTGCCCCAGGCTGTCGCCGAACAAGGCCGTCTGCTCCTCGTGCAGCCGGCACAAGGCCTCGCGCAGGCCCGGATACCAGACCTCGTCGAGCTGCTCGGGCAACTGCCGGGGCAAAGGCAACGGCCAGGGACTGTGGCCGAGCAGCTGATTCAGGCTGTAATGCTCCAGATCGCGGCACAACACCCAGCCACCGCCCGAGGCCCGACAGGCCAGTTGCTCGCGCTCGAGAAAATCGAGGATCTCCTCCCACTCATCCTCCGGCAGCAGCCAGCCCTGGCGCTGCACATCGGCATGGCGCACCGCCAAACCCTGGCGCTGGCGCTCATAAAACACCCCGAGCACGCCCAGCAACACCAGCAAGCGCGGCAACGCCCGTCGCCGCCAGTGGCGCGATGAGGACAGGTTGCACACCAGCTCGGCACCGAACAGCACGATCAGCCAGGACAGATAGACCCACAGCAGAAATAGCGGCACCGTGGCGAAGGCGCCGTAGATCAGCTGGTAGCCGGGAAACAGGCGCACGTACTGGGCAAACAGCGCCTTGGCGATCTCGAACAGCACCGCAGTAAAGAAACCGCCGAGCAGCGCATGGTGAATCGGCACCCGTGCATTGGGCACGGTGGCGTAGATCAGGGTGAAGGCCGCCACGCTCGACAGCAACGGGGCAAAGCTCAGCAGGGTCTTGGCGCCGATTAGCGCATCCGGTCCCGACAGCAGCGACAGCGAGGCGATATAGGTGCTGACCGCAAAGCCCACGCCGAGCAGCAACGGCCCCAGGCTGAGAATCGCCCAGTACAGCAGGAAACTGGATACCCCACGGCGTGGCTGGCGCACGCGCCAAATGGCATTGAAGGCCTTCTCGATGGTCACCAGCATCATGAATGCGGTCACCGCCAGCAGCACCACGCCGGCCCAGGTCAGATGGCGGGCCTGGGAGGTGAACGCCTGCAGGTATTCCTGCACCGTCTCGCCGGAAGACGGCACGAAGTTGTGGAAGATAAAGGCCTGGATCTGCCCCCCCATGCCCTGGAACACTGGAATCGCCGAGAGCATGGCGAAGGTCACGGTCATCATCGGCACCACGGCGAACAGCGTGGTGTAAGTCAGCGCAGCGGCGCTGTGCATGGCCCGGTCGGCGAGAAAACGCTGGAACAGAAAGCGCCAGAACTCCACTACATCGTCCAGCCGCTGCCGCATGCCCGCTCCTTAGAACCCGAATGAATACCCCTGCGCCCACAAGCGCCGACGCGGGTAGAATAGCGCCCTCATTCGCCAATAGGCACCCGCCCATGACCGATCTGACCCTCTATCACAACCCGCGCTGCTCGAAATCCCGTGGCGCGCTGGAGTTGCTCGAAGCCCGCGGCCTGACGCCCAACGTGGTGCGCTACCTGGAAACTCCGCTTAGCGCCGACGAACTGCAGGCTCTGCTGGGCAAACTCGGCATCGGCGCGCGCCAGCTGCTGCGCACCGGCGAAGACGAATACAAGGCACTCAACCTGGCCGACAGCAGCCTCGGCGAGGCCCAGTTGATCGCCGCCATGGCCGCCCATCCCAAGCTGATCGAACGGCCGATCCTGGTCGCCGGCGACAAGGCGGTGATCGGTCGTCCACCGGAGAAAGTGCTGGAGCTGCTGGCATGAGTGCGCCCTATATCCTGGTGCTCTACTACAGCCGCCATGGCGCCACCGCCGAGATGGCCCGGCAGATCGCCCGTGGCGTCGAACTGGGTGGCCTGGAAGCACGGGTACGCACCGTGCCGGCGATCTCCGCCGATTGCGAGGCCACGGCCCCGGCCATCCCCGCAGAAGGCGCGCTGTACGCCAGCATCGACGACCTCAAGCACTGCTCCGGCCTGGCCCTGGGCAGCCCGACTCGCTTCGGCAACATGGCCGCACCGCTCAAATACTTCATCGACGGCACCAGCAGCCTGTGGCTGACCGGCGAACTGGTTGGCAAACCGGCCGGCGTGTTCACCTCCACCGCCAGCCTGCACGGCGGCCAGGAAAGCACCTTGCTGTCCATGCTGCTGCCGCTGCTGCACCACGGCATGCTGGTCTGCGGCCTGCCCTACAGCGAAGGCGCCCTGCTGGAAACCCGCGGAGGCGGCACGCCCTACGGCCCGAGCCACCATGCCGGCAACGATGGCAAGCGCGCCCTCGACGAACATGAAATCGGCCTGTGCCGTGCCCTTGGCCAGCGCCTGGCCGCAACCGCCCTGAAGCTGGAGTCCCCGCGTGGCTAAGCAAGCGAAACCCCTTCCCGCCCTCGACTGGCTGCAACCGCGCCTAAAGCTCAGCCACGCCATCAGCCTGGGCAGCTTTTTCGCCCTGGCGGCACTGCTGCTGGGTTGGAACCTGCTGTTCGCCGACCTGCACGGTGCGCGTACCTGGGTAGTCCTGGCGATCCAGCTCGCCCCCCTGCTGCTGCTCGCTCCCGGCCTACTGCTGGGGCACGCCCGCGCCCACGCCTGGACCTGCTTCGTGATGAACATCTACTTCATCCAGGGCATCCTGGCCGCCATCGATCCGGCGCGCATGCTGTTCGGCGTACTGGAGACACTGCTCAGCTTCACCTTGTTCTGCAGCGCCCTGCTCTACACCCGCTGGCGCTTCCAGCACGACCGCAAGCTGGCTGGCGAGTGATCTAGCCATCAGGAAGCGCGCCTAAGCTCGCTTCCTTACCAGCCCAGGGTTTCTTTCAGGAAGGGAATGGTCAGCTTGCGCTGGGCCTGCAGTGAGGCCTGGTCGAGGCGTTCGAGCAATTCGAACAGGGCGCTCATGCTGCGCTCGCCACGGGTGAGGATGAAACGCCCGACCTCGTCGGTCAGGTGCAGGCCACGGCGCGAAGCGCGCAGCTGCAGGGCGCGCAGCTTGTCTTCGTCGGACAGCGAATGCAGCTGGAATACCAGCGCCAGGGTCAGCCGCGACTGTAGGTCGGCCAGTCCCAGGGGCAACTCACGCGGCGCAGCGGCAGCCGCCAGCAACAGGCGCCGGCCGCTGTCGCGCAGGCGGTTGAACAGGTGGAACAGCGCTTCTTCCCACTCCGCCCGGCCGGCCACCGCATCCAGGTCGTCCAGGCACACCAGCTCGCACTGCTCCAGGTTATCCAGCATCTGCGGGCCGAAGTCGGCCACCTCGGCCAGCGGCAGATACACCACCGACTCGCCGCGCTGCTCGAAGCGCAGGCAGGCCGCCTGCAGCAGGTGACTGCGGCCGACACCTTCGCCACCCCAGAGGTAGATCAGGCTTTCCGTCCAGCCGGCATCGGCCTCGCACAGGCGCTCGACATAGCCGAGCGCCGCAGCGTTGGCGCCCGGGTAGTAGTTGGCAAAGGTGGCGTCGTCGCGCAGACGTACGCCGAGAGGAAGCTGGATTGGTTTCATGCGCTGGGCGGCGGTTCTTGCAAATCGCCGGAAGACTCTCCGTAAAGTTCGGAAAGTTTATAGAAATCATGCGCATGGCGCAGCAGAACCATGATGATCGCAGCCATCGGCAGGGCCAGCAGCACCCCGACGAAGCCGAACAGCTGGCCGCCAGCAAGGATGGCGAAGATCACCGCCACCGGGTGCAGGCCAATGCGATCGCCGACCAGCATGGGGGTCAGCAGCATGCCTTCGAGCAACTGGCCGATGCCGAACACCACCAGCACGCCGATCAGCGGGTACATCTCGAAGCCGCCGTACTGGAACAGTGCCGCCACCACAGCCGAGCCGAAACCGACCACGAAGCCCATGTACGGCACGATGCTGGCCAGGCCGGCCAGCACACCGATCAGCAGACCCAGCTCCAGCCCGACCAGCATCAGCCCGCAGGAGTAGATAAAGGCCAGGGCCAGCATCACCAGCAGCTGACCGCGCATAAAGGCGCCGAGCACCTCGTGGCACTCACCGACCAGCTGCACCACCAGGCTTTCGCGGGCACGCGGCAGCAGATTACGCAACTTGACGACCATCAGGTCCCAGTCGCGCAGCAGGTAGAACGCCACCACCGGGATCAGCAGCAGATTGCCCAACCAGCCGAGCAGTGCCAGACCCGAGGCCGTGGCCTGGGACAACACGGCACCAACGATATCGGTGGTCTTGCCCATATGGCCGGATAGAGCTTCCTTGATCTGATCGAAACGCCAGAAGCCTTCCGCCAGACCAAACTGCGCCTGCGCCCAGGGCAGGGCCTGGTGTTGCAGCCAGTCGAGCACCTGCGGCGCCAGCTCATACAGGCGCACCAGCTGCCGGCCCAGCATGGGCACCAGCACCAGCAGCAGAATCAGCAACAGCAGACTGAACAGGCTGAACACCAGCACCACGGCCCAGGTGCGCGACAGTTTGCGGCGCTGCAGGCGGTCGACCAGCGGGTCGCCCATGTAGGCCAGCAGCATGGCCACCAGGAACGGCGACAGCACCGGCGACAGCAGATAAACCAACCAGCCGACCAACAACATTACAGCCAGCCACATCCAGCGACGTGAATCGGTCATTTACAGGCACTCCGCCCTTGGTTGGTCAAAAGTGTCGGCCGCCCGGCGGGCGGCGACATGGCAATCCTTCCCTGCTCCCGGCCATGCAGCCGGGGGCGTCGCGCTTACCAGCGAAAGCGCAGCAGATTGCCTGGTGCCGGAGCCGGCGCAGTACCCGGCTGGGCGCTGGCATCCAGCGGCGCGGCATCGGCCGGGACTTCCTGCAGGCCGGCCAGGCCCAGCTGGGCACGCAGCTGCTCGCTGCTGGCATTGACTTGCCAGGTCATCTGGTCGCCCTTGACCTGCAGCAGACGGGCGGCGAAAGGTTCGAGCAGGCGCTCCAGTTCGGCATAGCGGGCCAGATTGGCGCCCTGCACCTCGATGGTCAGCGCGCTGGCCGCGCCCGGTTTGACCACAAAGCGCGGGGCCAAGCGCTCGCTCACCGCCAGCAGCACAGCATCGGCCAGGGCATTCTGGTCAGCGCCCTGGGCATTGCCCTGCTCGCGGCTATCGCCCAGCCACAGGCGCCACTGCGCCTGCCACTGCCCGCCTTCCTCATGGGCCTGCACGGCCAGCAGGGCGTCGGCGGCATAACGCTCGGAAATTGGCTGCAAGGCATCGGCACTATTGCCGCCAAGGTTTTCCGGGGTGGCCACCAGTTGCTCGGACAGGTCGGCCAGCGGCAGGCGCAGCGGCAGGCCACGATGCTGGGCGGCCTGGCGCAACGGAGCGGCCGCCGCCTGAGCATCGCCCAGCAGGCTGGCGCCTTCGGCCGTGGTATTCAGCCACCAGGCGAGAATTGCCGGACGGTTGGCACCCCACAGCGGCACGCCGGCCTGGCGCAGCTTGTTCTCGCTGGTCAGCGGATCGAAATCCACCACCAGCTTGTCGCCTTCATAACTGAAGCGGCTGACCAGCTGTTGCGGGTCCTGGCGCACACCGGCCAGCGCCGGGTTCTGCACCGCCTGGCTGTCGCCCGTCAGGCGCAGCACCAGGGTCTCCAGGGCCTTACCGAGGGCGGCGTTGCGCTCCTCCGGCTGCTGGCTGGCCACCGGCTCGCGCACCTGATAGAGGTCGCTGACCGTTTCCGCACTGGAAGGCAGGCTGGACAGCGCGAGGCAGGAGGCAAGCAGGCAGGCAGATAGACGCATGGTGGGTTCCGGGCTGATGGCTGCGCGATTCCCGCGCGCGAAGGGCTATACCTTAAACAGCCGCCTCGCACCCGGCAACCGTCGGGGCTGGTGGCCGCTGGCGGGCAAGCCTGATAAAATCGCGCGCCTTCGCAGACCGGCCCGCACGCAGGCCTCCATCCTGCCCGGTCGACCCCAGCATTCCCCCCTTTTCAAAGGCCCGATCCCATGAGCAAGCAACCCTCCATCAGCTACAAAGACGCCGGTGTGGACATCGACGCCGGTGAAGCCCTGGTCGAACGCATCAAAGGCGTCGCCAAGCGCACCGCGCGCCCGGAAGTCATGGGTGGCCTGGGTGGTTTCGGCGCCCTGTGTGAAATCCCCGCTGGCTACAAGCAGCCGGTACTGGTCTCCGGCACTGACGGCGTCGGCACCAAGCTGCGCCTGGCGCTGAACCTGAACAAGCACGACAGCATCGGCCAGGACCTGGTCGCCATGTGTGTCAACGACCTGGTGGTGTGCGGCGCCGAGCCGCTGTTCTTCCTCGACTACTACGCCACCGGCAAGCTGAATGTGGACGTGGCCGCCACCGTGGTTACCGGCATCGGCGCTGGCTGCGAGCTGGCCGGTTGCTCCCTGGTCGGTGGTGAAACCGCCGAGATGCCGGGCATGTACGAAGGCGAAGACTACGACCTGGCCGGCTTCTGCGTCGGTGTGGTGGAAAAGGCCGAGATCATCGACGGCTCGAAAGTCGCCACTGGCGATGCCCTGATCGCCCTGCCGTCCTCCGGCCCGCACTCCAACGGCTACTCGCTGATCCGCAAGATCATCGAAGTGTCTGGCGCCGACATCGAAACCACCCAGCTGGGCGACAAGCCGCTGACCGAGCTGCTGATGGCGCCGACCCGCATCTACGTCAAGCCGCTGCTCAAGCTGATCAAGGAAACCGGCGCGGTCAAAGCCATGGCCCACATCACCGGCGGCGGCCTGCTCGACAACATCCCGCGCGTGCTGCCGAAAGGCGCCCAGGCCGTGGTTGACGTGGCCAGCTGGACTCGCCCGGCGGTCTTCGACTGGCTGCAGGAAAAAGGCAACGTCGACGAGCACGAGATGCACCGCGTCCTCAACTGCGGCGTCGGCATGGTCATCTGCGTGGCTCAGGATCAGGTCGAAGCGACCCTGGCCAGCCTGCGCGCCAGCGGCGAACAGCCGTGGGTAATCGGCCAGATCGGCACTGCCGCCGAAGGCGCTGCTCAGGTTCTGCTGAACAACCTGAAAGCCCACTGATGGCCGACTGCAATGTCGTGGTGCTGATTTCCGGGTCTGGCAGCAACCTGCAAGCCCTGATCGACAGCATCGCCACCGCTGACAGCCCGGCACGCATCCGCGCGGTGATTTCCAACCGCGCCGATGCTTACGGCCTGGAGCGGGCAAAACAAGCTGGTATTGCCACCCTGGTGCTCGACCACAAGCAATTCGACGGTCGCGAAGCCTTCGACGCCGCGCTGGTCGAGGCCATCGACGGCTTCGACCCGCAACTGGTGGTGCTGGCCGGCTTCATGCGCATTCTCAGCGGCGGCTTCGTCCGCCACTACGCCGGGCACCTGCTGAACATCCACCCCTCGCTGCTGCCCAAGTACAAGGGCCTGCACACCCACCAGCGCGCGCTGGATGCCGGTGACCGCGAGCATGGCTGCAGCGTGCACTTCGTCAGCGAGGAACTCGATGGCGGACCACTGGTCGTACAGGCTGTAGTCCCGGTACAGTCCGACGACACGCCGGACAGCCTGGCCCAGCGCGTTCATGCCGAAGAACACCGCATCTATCCGCTGGCCATGCACTGGTTCGCCGCCGGCCGCTTGCGTCTCGGCGAGTCGGGCGCAATGCTGGATGGCGAGGCCCTGCCGGCCACTGGATACCTGATCCGCTCATAGGAGAGCCCATGCCCCGCGTTCTGCTGATGCTCCTCGCGCTGTTCGCCCTGCCGCTGCAGGCCGCCGAACTGCAGCCTTTCTCCGCCAGCTACACCGCCGACTGGAAGCAGGTGCCAATCACCGGTACCGCCGGACGCAGCCTCAAGCCGCTGGACAACGGCCGCTGGGAGCTGACCTTCGAAGCTGCCATGCTGGTCGCCAGCCTCAACGAGACCAGCACCCTGCGCGTGGAAAACGGCGCCCTCCTGCCGCTAACCTACCGCTTCGAGCGCAGCGGCCTGGGCAAGAGCAAGGAAGTCGAGCTGGACTTCGACTGGACCGAGAAGCAGGTGATCGGCAGCGATCGCGGCGAACCGGTACGCCAGACCCTCAACCGCGGCCTGCTGGACAAGTCGACCTACCAGTTGGCGCTGCAGCAGGACGTCGCCGACGGCAAGCAGAGCATGAGCTACCAGGTGATCGATGGCGACGACATCGAAACCTACGACTTCCGCGTACTGGGCCCGGAGCGCGTGCGCACCCAGGCCGGCCTGATCGATGCGATCAAGGTCGAGCGTGTACGCGACCCGACCCAGAGCAGCCGCAAGACCGTGCTGTGGTTCGCCAAGGACTGGGACTTCCTGCTGGTACGCCTGCATCAGGTGGAGAAAGACGGCAAGGAATACCAGATCATGCTCAAGGACGGTGAGGTCAACGGCCGTACCGTTGCCGGGCTCAAGGAATAAGCCCGCCACCGTTTCGAAAAGCCGGGCATTGCCCGGCTTTTTTCTGCCCGACAATTACCTGCCTATCGAACCGGCCGACGCCCAGCCTCCCCGTAGGACGGGTTCAACCCGCGGCGACGGTATCGCGGGTTGCACCCGCCCTACGCAGCTCTGCAGGTTGCGATTGAGCGCAGCGAAGCCCAACGGGTTCGGTGCAGGCTTCGTTGGGCTTCGTCGCGCTGCCCCTCAACCCAACCTGCAGCTTTAGCCTGTGCATATTGGGACATAGCCATGAAAAAGCCGGGCAATGCCCGGCTCTTTCCACCTACCCGCCATTACCACATCAGGTCGTCCGGCACCTGATAGGCGGCGTACGGATCATCAGCCTCCGGCGCCTCGGTCGGCGTATTGAGCAGCAGCACGCGCTGGGCATCGCGCTCCTGGATCTTCAGCGCCGCTTCGCGCGGGATGATCTCGTAGCCGCCAGCCAGACGCACGATAGCCAGCGAGCCACGGCTGAGCTTGTCGCGCAGCATGCCGTTGACCGCGATGCGCTTGACCTTCTTGTCGTCGACGAAGTTGTAGTAATCCTCGCTGGTCATCTTCGGCAGGCGCGAAGTCTCGATCAGCTGTTTGATCTGCGCGGCGATGGCTTTCTGCGCGACCTTCTCCTGCTGCTGGCGGTTCAGCTCCTGGTCACGCGCAGCCTTGTCGGCCATGGCTTGCAGGGCGATGCGCTTTTGCTCGTCATCGACCTCGACCTGGCCTTTCTTCTCCAGGCGCTGCTGCTTCTGCTTCTGCTTGTCGGCCTGTTTGGCCTGCTTTTCATTGACCAGACCAGCTTTGAGCAGCTGGTCGCGAAGGGAAAGGCTCATAAGGCATCCAATCTCGACAGTTAACAGCCAGGCAGGAGTTTTTCCTGCTTCTTGGCTTCGCCCCACAGGGCATCCAGTTGTTCCAGGCTGCAATTCTCGATGGGCCGGCCCGCCTCGCGCAATGCCTGTTCGATAAAACGGAAGCGTCGCTCGAACTTGCCATTGGCCGCACGCAAGGCAGCTTCGGGATCGACCTTGAGATGACGGGCCAGGTTGGTGACCACGAACAGCAGGTCGCCGATCTCCTCGGCCACCGCCTCGGCGTCGTTCTCGCTCATGGCCTCCAGCACTTCGTCCAGTTCCTCGCGCACCTTGTCCACTACCGGCAGTGCATCGGGCCAGTCGAAACCGACCTGGGCCGCGCGCTTCTGCAGCTTGGCCGCACGACTCAGGGCCGGCAGCGCGGTGGGCACGTCGTCGAGCAGGGATAACTGCTCCGGCGCGACGGCCTTCTCGGCACGCTCCTCGGCCTTGAGCTCTTCCCAGCGCTGCTTGACCGCCGCCTCTTCGAGCTTGGCCGCGTCGGGCGCGCCATACAGGTCGCCATCGACGAACACATGGGGATGGCGACGGATCAGCTTGCGGGTGATGGCGTCGACCACAGTGGCGAACTCGAAACGCCCTTCCTCGCGCGCCAGCTGGCTGTAGTAGACCACCTGGAACAGCAGGTCGCCGAGCTCGCCGGGTAGATGATCGAAGTCGCCACGCTCGATGGCGTCGGCCACTTCGTAGGCTTCCTCGATGGTGTGCGGGACGATGCTCGCGTAGTCCTGTTTGAGGTCCCACGGGCATCCATGCTGCGGGTCGCGCAGGCGGGCCATCAGGTGCAATAGGTCGTCAAGTTGGTACATGACAGGCTCTCTTGAAATCCGTGAGCGTGACCGTAGGGCGGGTGCAACCCGCGTAGC
>JBOFCR010000152.1:0-22507 GCA_051646165.1 Pseudomonas sp.
AGGTGCTGGCCGGTTTGAACAAGCGTTGCGTCAAAGGCATCAATACCCACAATCTGGAGACCCCGGACGCTTTCGCAGCGGTCCGCGCGGCGCTGGTTTGATTAAGCAAGGAGAGACCCATATGAGTCTGCAGGGCAAGGTTGCATTGGTAACAGGCGCTAGCCGCGGCATCGGCCAGGCCATCGCTTTCGAATTGGGCCGCCAGGGCGCCGTGGTGATCGGTACGGCGACGACCGCCGCCGGCGCCGAGCGGATCGGCGAGGCTCTGAAGGCCAATGGCATTCAGGGGGCCGGTATGCTGCTGGATGTTGGCAATGATGCGTCGGTTGCCGCCGTGCTCGAACAGATCCAGAAGGATTTCGGTGCCGTGGCCATTCTGGTCAACAACGCCGGTATCACCCGCGACAACCTGATGCTGCGGATGAAGGACGACGAGTGGTTCGACGTCATCAACACCAACCTCAACAGCCTGTTCCGTCTGTCCAAGGCCGTGCTGCGCGGCATGACCAAGGCGCGTTGGGGGCGCATCATCAGCATCGGTTCGGTGGTCGGTGCTATGGGCAACGCCGGTCAGGTCAACTACGCGGCAGCCAAGGCCGGCCTGGAAGGTTTCAGTCGCGCCCTGGCGCGTGAAGTCGGCTCCCGTTCGATCACCGTCAACTCGGTGGCGCCCGGTTTTATCGATACCGACATGACCCGCGAATTGCCGGAAGCCCAGCGCGAGGCGCTGCTGACCCAGATTCCGCTGGGCCGCCTGGGCCAGGCCGAAGAAATTGCCAAGGTGGTGGGCTTCCTCGCTTCCGACGGCGCAGCCTACGTGACCGGTGCTACCGTACCGGTGAATGGCGGCATGTACATGAGTTGAATGTGACTCGATCCTTCAGGAAACTGTCATAAAACCTGTCTAAAGTTCGTTACAAAAGTGCAATCGGCCGTAGACAGCGACGTGAACTGTTCCTGAAGGGTCAGGCGTTTGGCTTGAAAGTTAGAAAACCCTTTCTATACACTGCGGCTCAGCTGCACGGATTTTTTTCCATAGGAGTGAAAACAAGACATGAGCACCATCGAAGAACGCGTCAAGAAAATCGTCGCCGAGCAACTGGGCGTTAAAGAAGACGAAGTCACCAACAGCGCTTCTTTCGTAGAAGACCTGGGCGCCGACTCCCTTGACACCGTTGAGCTGGTGATGGCTCTGGAAGAGGAATTCGAGACCGAGATCCCGGACGAGCAAGCTGAGAAGATCACCACCGTTCAGGAAGCCATCGACTACATCAACGCCCACGGCTGATTGATCGTAATCGACGGTTTTCGGACCTGGAGAAACCGCACTGCCCCTCACGAGGCGTGCGGTTTTTCTTTAATGGGTCGCCTGGTTTCATACAGAACAAGAGGATTTCGCAGTGTCGCGTAGACGCGTCGTGGTTACCGGTATGGGCATGCTGTCGCCGTTGGGCGTCGATGTGGCGAGCAGCTGGCAAGGTATTCTGGCCGGTCGCAGTGGCATAGGCCTGATCGAGAGCGCCGACCTGTCGGCCTTTTCCACCCGCATTGGCGGTTCGGTGAAGGGCTTCGATGTCGAGCAATACCTCTCGGTCAAGGAAGCGCGCAAACTCGATCTGTTCATCCAATATGGCCTGGCTGCCAGTTTTCAGGCGGTGCGTGATGCCGGTCTGGAAGTTACCGATGCCAATCGCGAGCGCATCGGTGTGGCCATGGGCTCCGGTATCGGTGGCCTGAGCAACATCGAGGCTACCTGCAAGATACTGTTCGAACAGGGGCCGCGGCGTATCTCGCCGTTCTTCGTGCCGGGTTCGATCATCAACATGATTTCCGGTTTCCTGTCGATCCACCTGGGGCTGCAGGGGCCGAACTACGCCATTGCCACCGCCTGCACCACGGGTACCCACTGCATCGGCATGGCTGCGCGCAATATCGCCTATGGCGAGGCCGATGTGATGATCGCCGGTGGCGCCGAGATGGCTGCCTGTGCTCTGGGTATGGGCGCTTTCGGCGCGGCGCGTGCGATGTCCACCCGCAACGACGATCCGACCAAAGCCAGTCGCCCCTGGGACAAGGGCCGTGATGGCTTTGTCCTGTCCGATGGCGCCGGTGCCCTGGTGCTGGAGGAGCTGGAACACGCCAAGGCCCGTGGCGCGACCATCTATGCCGAGCTGGTCGGTTTCGGCATGAGTGGCGATGCCTACCACATGACCTCGCCGCCGGAAGATGGCAACGGTGCTGCCCGTTGCATGACCAATGCCCTGCGCGACGCCGGTATGAATCCGGATCAGGTGCAGTACATCAATGCCCATGGCACCTCGACTGTGGCGGGCGACAAGGCTGAGGCGGCGGCGGTCAAATCGGTGTTCGGCGAGCAGGCCTACAAGCTGTCGGTCAGTTCGACCAAATCGATGACCGGCCACCTGCTCGGCGCCGCCGGTGCGGTGGAGGCGATCTTCAGCGTGCTGGCCCTGCGCGACCAGGTAGCGCCGCCGACCATCAACCTGGAGGAGCCGGACGAAGGCTGCGACCTCGACTTCGTCGCCCATCAGGCCAAGCCACTGGCTATCGACGCCGTACTGTCCAACTCTTTCGGCTTTGGCGGCACCAACGGTTCGCTGGTGTTCCGCCGGTTCGCCGGCTGATGCTGAGTTGGGTCGATGGCCTGCCTGCCGAGCAGCTTTCGCTGCTCGATCGCGGCCTGGCCTATGGTGATGGTCTGTTCGAAACCATCGCCGTGCACAATGGTCAGCCGCGCCTGCTGGCCCGTCATCTGGCTCGTCTGAGCGAGAGCGCCCAGCGCCTGCGCCTGCCTCTCGATTTGTCTGTGCTGGAGGCCGAACTGCTGGCCTTCTGTACGCAGTTGGGCGAGGGTGTGGCCAAGCTGATCGTCACCCGTGGCGAAGGTTTGCGCGGTTATGCGGCACCGGCTGCCGCGCAGCCTCGGCGGATTCTGTTGGGCAGCCCGGCGCCGGCGTATGCAGCCGGCAATGCCGTGCAGGGTGTGCGCCTGTTCCCCTGTGCCACCCGTCTGGCCGAGCAGCCGCTACTGGCCGGTCTCAAGCACCTCAATCGTCTCGAGCAGGTGCTGGCCCGCAGTGAATGGCAGGACCCGGCCTATGCCGAGGGCCTGATGCTCGATACGAGCGGCCGAGTGATCGAGGGCGTGTTCAGCAACCTGTTCCTGGTGCGCGACGGCGTGCTGCTCACTGCGGACTTGTCGCGTTGTGGCGTGGCTGGGGTGATGCGCGCGGAGCTGCTGCAACAGGCTGCTGCTCAGGGCGTCGCGCTGCAGGTGCGTGATATCAGCCATGACGAGCTGCTGGCCGCCGATGAGGTATTTCTCTGCAACAGCCTCTACGGCATCTGGCCGGTGCGCGAGTTGCAGGGGCACGACTGGCCGGTCGGCCCGTTGACCCGTAAACTGCAGGCCCTTATCCGCAGTCTTCTGGATTCCTGATCCGTGATTCGCAAGTTATTGCTGCTGCTCGCTGTCGGCCTGCTGCTCGCTGTGCTGTTGCTGGGCGCCGCAGCCTGGCGCTGGCACACCGCCCTGGAACAACCGCTGCAGCTGTCGGCCGAACGCCTGATCGAAGTGGTTCCCGGTGATACCCCCGGTGGCATGCTCAACCGTCTGCAGGCCGAAGGCGTGCTGGATGGCGCGTTCTGGTTGCGCCTGCACTGGCGCTTCAACCTGGCGGGGCAGCCGCTGCACAGCGGCGAGTATCGTCTGACTCCGCAGCAGAGTGCCCGTGACCTGCTGGCCATGTGGCAGCATGGCGATGTGGTGCAGTACAGCCTGACCCTGGTCGAGGGCTGGAGCTTTCGCCAGGTGCGTGCCGCGCTGGCCCGTCAGTCCGCCCTCAAACAGAGCGCAGCCGACCTGGACGACAAGGCGCTGATGGCCACGCTCGGCCTGCCAGGCAGCAGCCCGGAAGGGCGCTTCTTCCCCGATACCTACCGCTATGTGCGCGGGATGAGTGATCTTGAGCTGCTCAAGATTGCTCGTCAGCGCCTGGATAAGGTGCTGGACGAGGAGTGGCAGCAACGCGCCGAAGGCCTGCCTTACCGTCAGCCTTACGATGCGCTGATCATGGCCTCGATGGTGGAGAAGGAAACCGGAGTGCCGGAGGAGCGCGGGCAGATCGCCGGCGTATTCGTCCGTCGCCTGGGCATTGGCATGCGCCTGCAGACCGACCCGACGGTGATCTTCGGCCTCGGCGAGCACTACAGCGGCAACCTGACCCGCAGCCACCTGCTGACGCCGAGCCCCTACAACACCTACCTGATCGCCGGCATGCCGCCGACGCCGATCGCCCTGGTCGGTCGCGAGGCGATTCATGCCGCGTTGCACCCGGTAGCGGGCAACAGCCTGTACTTCGTCGCCCGTGGCGATGGCAGCCATGTATTCTCGGACAATCTGGACGCGCACAACCGCGCGGTGCGTGAGTTCCAGCTCAAACGCCGCAGCGACTACCGCTCCAGCCCCAAACCCGACAAGGATAAGCCGTGAGCGGTCTGTTCATTACCCTCGAGGGCCCGGAAGGGGCCGGCAAGAGCACCAACCGCGAATACCTCGCCGAGCGCCTGCGTGAGCGGGGCATCGAGGTATTGCTGACCCGCGAGCCGGGCGGTACGCCACTGGCCGAGCGCATCCGCGAACTGCTGCTGGCGCCCAGCGACGAGAGCATGGCGGCCGATACCGAGCTGCTGCTGGTGTTCGCTGCGCGTGCCCAGCACCTGGCCGAGGTCATTCGCCCGGCGCTGGCGCGCGGCGTGGTGGTGCTCTGCGATCGCTTCACCGATGCCACCTACGCCTATCAGGGCGGCGGCCGCGGGTTGTCCATCGAGCGCATTGCCGCGCTGGAAAATTTCGTCCAGGGCGAACTGCGCCCGGACCTGACCCTGGTCTTCGATCTGCCGGTGGAAGTGGGTCTGGCCCGCGCCGCCGCCCGCGGTCGCCTGGATCGTTTCGAGCAGGAAGGCCAGGCCTTCTTCCAGGCCGTACGCCAGACCTACCTCGAGCGCGCTGCCGCGACGGCGAACCGCTGCCGCATCCTGGATGCCGGCCAGTCCCTGAGTGCAGTGCAGCGGGCCATCGATGGCCTGCTGCCGGAAATCCTGGAGCGTTGCCGTGGCTGAGGCCTATCCCTGGCAGCAGGGGCTCTGGCAGCAACTGGCGGGGCGCACTCAGCACGCCCATGCCTATCTGCTGCACGGCCCGGCCGGTATCGGCAAGCGCGCCCTGGCCGAGCGCCTAATGGCGCTGCTGCTGTGCCAGCAGCCGAATGGCCTGGACGCTTGCGGCGAGTGCAAGGCCTGCCACCTGCTGGCGGCCGGCACCCATCCGGACAACTTCGTGCTGGAGCCGGAAGAGGCGGACAAGGCGATCAAGGTCGACCAAGTGCGCGAGCTGGTCAGTTTCGTGGTACAGACCGCCCAGCTGGGTGGGCGCAAGGTGGTGCTGCTGGAGCCGGTAGAGGCGATGAACATCAACGCCGCCAACGCCCTGCTGAAGAGCCTGGAAGAACCGGCCGGTAACACCGTATTGCTGCTGGTCAGCCACCAGCCCAGCCGTTTGCTGCCGACGGTAAAGAGCCGCTGCGTGCAGCAGGCCTGCCCGCTGCCCGACGAAACCACCAGCCTGACCTGGCTGGCCCAGGCCTTGCCCGAGAGTGATGAGGCCGAACGTCGTGAGTTGCTGACCCTGGCCGGTGGCTCGCCATTGGCGGCGCGCCGTCTGCAGCAGCAAGGCGTACGCGAGCAGCGTGCGCTGGTGGTCGACGGGGTGAAGAAGCTGCTCAAGCAGCAGGCGGGTGTCAGCCAGTTGGCTGAAGCTTGGAAAACCCTGCCGATGATCATGCTGTTCGACTGGTTCTGCGACTGGACCCAGCTGATGCTGCGTTACCAGCTGACCCGCGACGAAGAGGGGCTGGGCCTGCCCGATATGCGCAAGGTGGTGCAGTACCTGGCCGACAAGGCGCCGCAGGGCAAAGTGCTGGCCATGCAGGACTGGTTGCTGATGCAACGGCAGAAAGTGCTGGGCAAGGCCAACCTGAATGGTGCATTGCTTCTCGAAGCCTTGCTGGTGCAGTGGGCAAGCCTGCCCGGACCGGGCTAGAATCGAGAAATTGGATTAAGTTGCCAGGATTAGCGCATGAGTTTGCCACCGAATCTGGGACCGCGTAACGGTATCCTGTCCCTGACCATCAAGGACAAGTCCGTGCTGTACGCCGCCTATATGCCCTTCATCAGGAATGGCGGCCTGTTCATCCCCACCGCAAAAAGCTACAAGCTCGGTGACGAAGTGTTCATGCTGCTCAACCTGATGGACGAGCCGGAGAAGATCCCGGTGGCCGGCAAGGTGGTGTGGATCACCCCCAAAGGCGCCCAGGGCAACCGTGCTGCCGGTGTGGGCGTGCAGTTCAACGATGGCGACAACACCGCGCGCAACAAGATCGAGACCTACCTGGCCGGCGCCCTCAAGTCCGATCGCCCAACCCATACCATGTAAGTCGTATCACAGGCTTCAAGGCAGAAGCGCCCTGTATGGGCGCTTCGTCATTTCAGAGACAGAGAAATCCCATGCTGGTTGACTCCCACTGCCACCTCGACCGCCTCGACCTGGCGCAGCACAACGGCTCCCTCGATGCCGCCCTCGACGCCGCGCGAGCCCGTGGGGTACAGCATTTCCTCTGCATCGGTGTCAGCGCGGCCAATGCCGCGGCGGTCAAGGGCCTGGCCGAGCAGTACGCCGATGTCGACTGCTCGGTGGGCGTGCACCCGCTGGACCTGGAGCCCGGTGCCGCACCGGTGCTCGACTGGCTGCTCGACGAGCTGCAGCATCCGCACGTGGTCGCCATCGGCGAAACCGGCCTGGACTATCACTACGAGCCGGAAGCGGCAGAGCTGCAACAGCAGTCTTTCCGCCTGCACCTGGAGGCGGCGCGGATCACCGGCAAGCCGGTGATCGTGCATACCCGCGAGGCACGTGCCGATACCCTGACCCTGCTGCGCGAAGCGGCACTGCCGCAGGCCGGCGTGCTGCACTGCTTCACCGAGGACTGGGACATGGCCAAGGCCGCGTTGGACCTGGGCTTCTACATTTCCCTCTCCGGTATCGTCACCTTCCGCAATGCCGATGCGCTGCGCGAAGTGGCGCGCAAAGTGCCGGCCGATCGCCTGCTGGTGGAAACCGATTCGCCCTATCTGGCGCCCATTCCCTATCGCGGCAAGGCCAACCTGCCGCAGTACGTGCGCGAGGTGGCGGAGTTCCTGGCCATGGTGCGCGGCGAGCGTTTCGAGGCTCTGGCGGCGCAGACCACGGCCAATTTCAAGCGGTTGTTTCCGCTGGCTCGAGTGGCCTGAGAACCTGTTTACGATCTTTCCGTCTGAACGCCCCGTGGCCGGCAACCGCTGAGCCGTAGGCTGGAACTGTCAGTAGCCCGGACTTCAGTCCGGGACACCTCATGCAACCCCGGACTGAAGTCCGGGCTACGGTAATAACCCAGCCTCCGAGGCCAGATGCGCCAGCGAAGCGCCCGCAAAGATCGTAAACAGGTTTGAGAGCTCGCGAGCCTCAGAAGAGGCTCAGGCTGTATTGCTATAAAAATCGCGGACAAAAAAAACCCGGGTTCTGGGGGATGAATCCGGGTCAAGACCATTAGGAGTAAAAACAAAGGTACGCGATCCACGGTACCTTGACTGGCGGGGCACTTGGGGGGAGATGCCGCACACCAGTAAGCTCAAGTATTGGCCATGTTTGCCCATCGTCCAGGCTGGTTGCCGCCGTTTCTTAAACGGATTTGGAATACCACCGCGGCTGCTGAGCACTCAGCCTTGTGCCAGCTGGCCTAGCAGGGCCAATGTCTGCTCGATCACCGCATGATCCGTGTAGAAGTGCGGGGAAAAACGCACGCCAGCACCACGTTGGGCGCAGATCACCCGCTGTTCCTTGAGTGTGGCGAACAGTGCCTGGTTGTCCCAGCCGTCCAGGCTGAAGGTCAGGATGCCGGCGCGCCGCTCTGCTGTCAGCGGGCTGTGCAGGGCGATGCCGGGGATGCGTTGCAGGCCTTGCTGCAGGTGCAGCATGCGCTCCTCCAGTAACGTGCCGACCTGCTGCATACCGACTTCCTCCAGCAGCGACAGGCTGGCCTCCAGAGCCATGGCGCCGAGCATGTTCGGGCTGCCGCACTCGAAGCGCCGGGCGCTTTTCGCCGGCTGCCAATCGCTGCGGTCGTAGTCGCCGGCATGCTCCAGCATGTGCCAGCCATACTCATGCAGGGCCAGCTGTTCGCGCAGGTCGGCGCGGCAATAGAACACCGCCAGGCCTTCCGGGCCTAGTAGCCATTTGTGTCCGTCGGCCATGGCGAAGGCGCAGTCGCAGGCCTGCACATCGAACGGCTGGGCGCCGAGCTGCTGGATGGCGTCGACGCACAGCAGCACGCCCCTGGCCCGGCAGCCGGCGCCGAGGCGCGGCAAGTCCAGGCGCAGGCCGCTGGCGAACTGCACGGCGCTGATCGACAGCAGGCGGGTGCGTGGCCCGCAGGCAGCGAGGAGGGCGGCTTCCGGGTCGGCACCGCTCAGGTTGACCTGGACCACTTCGACGCCGCGTGGCTGCAGCGCCTCCCAGACGATGCGGTTGGAGGGGAACTCCTCGTCGCTGATCACTATCTGGTCGCCGGGCTGCCAATCCAGGCCGAAGGCGACGAAGGACAGTGCTTCCGAGGTGTTTTTCAGCAGGGCGATATCGGCGCGGCTGGGGGCGTTGAGCAGGCGCTTGAGGCGTTCGCGCAGGCGCTGCTCGACCTGCAGCCAGGCCGGGTAGTCGCTGGCGCCGAGCCGGGCGTTTTCCTCGGCGAAGGCGCGCACGGCGTCTACTGCGCGCTTTGGCCAGGGGGCGACGGCGGCGTGGTTGAGATAGCGCAGGCCGGGAGCCAGGGGGAACTCATCAATAAAGCCAGACATAGGCGATGATCCGTGCAATTTAGCGCTGAACAGGCATAATAACGCGCCCTGATTTCCATCTTGTAGTCACGTTATGAACAAAGAACCCCGCAAAGTCCGTGAATTCCGTCGTCGCGAGCAGGAAATTCTCGATACGGCACTCAAGCTGTTCCTCGAGCAGGGCGAAGACAGCGTCACTGTCGAGATGATCGCCGACGCGGTAGGTATCGGCAAAGGGACAATCTACAAGCACTTCAAGTCGAAGGCCGAGATCTACCTGCGCCTGATGCTCGACTACGAGAGCGACCTCAACGCGCTGTTCCATTCCGAAGATGTGGCGCGTGACAAGGAAGCCCTGTCGCGGGCCTATTTTGAGTTCCGCATGCGCGACCCGCAGCGCTACCGCCTGTTCGACCGCCTGGAAGAGAAGGTGGTCAAGGGCAATCAGGTGCCGGACATGGTCGAGCAGTTGCACAAGATCCGCACCTCCAACTTCGAGCGCCTGACCCATCTGATCGAAGGCCGCATCGCCGGCGGCAAGCTGGAAGACGTACCGCCGTACTTCCACTATTGCGCCGCCTGGGCCCTGGTACACGGCGCCGTGGCGCTGTACCACTCGCCGTTCTGGAGCAACGTGCTGGAAGATCAGGACGGCTTCTTCCAGTTCCTCATGGACATCGGCGTGCGCATGGGCAACAAGCGCAAGCGCGATGGCGACACGCCGGTAGTCTGACGTGCCATTCAGCCCGCCAATGATGCGTATAGCGCAGACTGCGGCGGGCCTATACTCCGATCTAGATACTGTCGGAGCCGCCCAATGATCGTCGACCGCCAGGGCAGGCGCTTCCGCAATCTGCGCATCAGCCTGACCGCCGCCTGCAATTACGCCTGCACCTACTGCGTGCCCGACGGCAAACGCCTGGTCGCTGCCCAGGATGAGCTGTCCGCCGAGGCCATGGTGCGTGGTGTAGCGTATCTGATCGAGGCGGCCGGCATCGAACGTCTGCGCATCACCGGCGGCGAACCGCTGGTCAGCCCCAAACTCGATGTATTCCTGCGTGAGGTTGGCCAGCTCGGCCTGCAAGACATCAGCCTGACCAGCAACGGCCAGTTGCTCAGCCGCAAGCTGCCGCTGTTGCTGGAAGCCGGCATGCGCCGGCTGAACATCTCCCTGGATACTCTCGACCCCGTCGCGTTCAAACGCATCGCCCGGGGCGGCGACCTGCCCAGCGTGCTGCAGGGCCTGGAAGAGGCGCGGGCGGCGGGGATGAAGATCAAGATCAACATGGTGCCGCTGCATGGGCAGAACCATGACCAGGTGCTGCCCATGCTGGACTACTGCCTGGAGCGCGGCTTCGAACTGCGCTTCATCGAACTGATGCGTATGGGCCATCTGGCCCGTGACGGTGGCAGTTTCCAGCAGCAGTTCTATGGCATGGATGAGTTGCTGCAGACGATTGCCAGCCGCTACGAGTTCGCCCAGGCCGAGGCGCCGCTGGATGCCACCGCGCTGCGCTACGAGATTCCCGACCAGGGCTTCTTCGGCGTGATCGCCAACGAAAGCGTGCCGTTCTGCCGTACCTGCTCGCGCCTGCGCCTGTCCTCCACCGGCTGGCTGCATGGCTGCTTATCGTCGAGCAACCGCCACTATGTCGGCGACCTGCTCGACAAACCGCGCCACCAGGCCCTGCCAGCGCTACAGCGTCTCTTGGTGCGCGCGCTGGGCGACAAACAGGACATCGCCTTTTCCGGCGGTGTCACCGTGATGAAAATCATTGGCGGCTAATCCGCCGCCTGAAGCCGATGACCTATGCCTGCCGAATTCCCCATTGCCTATATCGAACCGGTGTTCCGTCCGCCCAGTGAAGCCCATTCGCTGATCCTGCCGGTGACCAACGGTTGTTCCTGGAATAACTGCACCTTCTGCGAGATGTACACCCAGCCGCAGAAGAAATTCCGTGCCCGCGACGAAAGCCAGGTGCTGGAAGAGATCCGTCGTGCCGGCCAGCAACTGATCGTCCAGCGCGTGTTCCTCGCCGATGGCGATGCCCTGGTGCTGCCGACGCGGCGCTTGCTGAACATCCTCACGGCGATCCGTGAGCACATGCCTGAGGTCGAGCGGGTCTCCAGCTACTGCCTGCCGCGCAACCTGCGCAAGAAGTCGGTGGCCGAGCTGAAAGAACTGGCCGACGCTGGGCTGAAAATGGCCTATGTCGGCTGCGAGTCTGGCGACGACCAAGTGCTGACGCTGATCAACAAGGGCGAGACCTACGAGACCAGCCTCAGCGCCTTGGAAAAGCTGGGCGAAGCCGGCATCACCCGCTCGGTGATGATCCTCAACGGCCTTGGTGGCACGGCCCTTAGCCAGCAGCATGCGGACAATTCGGCGCGCCTGATGAATGCCGCGCAACCGGAGTTCCTGTCGACTCTGGTGGTCAGCTTTCCGACTGGCGAAGAGCGTTTCCGCCAGGGCTTCGACGGTTTCCAGCCGCTCGGTCAGCAGGAGCTGTTCCTCGAAGTCGAGCGGCTGCTGCAGGGGCTGGAATTGCGCGACACGGTGTTTCGCAGCGACCACGCGTCTAACTACCTGGTGCTCAAGGGCAACCTGGGGGCGGACAAGGCGCGCTTGCTGGCCCAGGTGCGCCAGGCCATCGAGCAGCCACAGGCGGCGCGGCTGCGCCAGGAATGGCAGCGAGGGTTGTAAACTGGCGCGGAAGCTGCAGTGAGCCTCTATCCGCCGGTTTTTCGACGCCGGCCCGGGAGGATATGAAATGCGTAGCCTGCTTCTGCTGCTGGCCCTGGTCGGGCTCAGCGGCTGCATGAAAGTCAGCGACATGGTCGCCGGCACCGAGTACCAACTGCGTGATGCCGGGGTGCTCGACCATAGTGATACCCGTCGCGCCAGCCCCTGGCGGTTGCAGGCGGACTCCTTCATGTTCATCGCGCAGAGCCACTTCGCGCCTCACGGCTCCTCCGCGCGGCCCAATGCGGTAGCAGAGGAGGCCTATTCGGCCTTCGTCGAGTATTTCCCCCTGGTGCGCCGGGCCAGCCAGCCGCAGGGCCTCGGCGAGGCGCTGGACGAAGCGCGCACTGCCGGCGCGCACTACCTGCTGTATACCCGCTTTGCCGGCGCCGACGACCGTATCGGCACGGTGGAGGAGTGGGAGGACGAGGAGGCGCTGGATCGCCTGGGCGTCGACACCAGCGTGATCCAGCTGATGCTGATCGAGACCAACACCCGCTATCTGGTGGATACCGCACGCATCCGCAACCGTGGCGGTTTTCTGACGTTGTACGACAGCAAACCCCAGGACCTGTTGCGACCCGCCTTCGATCAGTATGCGCGTAGCTTGCTGGGCGTCAGCGAGCGATAATCGCGCTCCCCATGCCGGGGTGGAAGGTGCGAGGAGAAAGCGATGAGTGATCCGGGCAAGGCCAGCGACCTGCTGGCGCAAATTCCCAAGGGCGAAGGCAAGGGCCTGCCGCCGGTGCACTTGTGGAATCCGGACTTCTGCGGCGACATTGACATGCGCATCGCCCGCGACGGCACCTGGTACTACCTGGGCACGCCGATCGGGCGCAAGCCGATGGTCAAGCTGTTCTCCACCATCATCCGCCGCGACGGCGACGACTACTTCCTGATCACCCCAGTGGAGAAGGTCGGCATCACCGTCGACGACGCGCCATTCGTGGCGGTGACCCTGCAGGTGATCGGGGAGGGCGAGCAGCAGGTGCTGCGTTTCACCACCAACGTCGACGAAGAGGTCGAGGCTGGGGCCGAGCACCCACTACGGGTCGAGCTTGACCCCGAGACCGAGGAACCCTCGCCCTATCTGCATGTGCGCAGCAACCTGGAAGCGCTGGTGCACCGCAATGTGTTCTATCAGCTGGTCGAGCTGGCCGTGCCCCGCGAGATCGACGGCCAGGCCTGGCTGGGCGTGTGGAGCGGCGGCGAGTTCTTCCGCATCGGGCCGCTGCCGGAGTAATCCGGCTCCTCAGAACCTGTTTACGATCTTCTGAATTAGAGCCAGACAAGGAAAAGTGGCCGAAGAGGCTATGTACCCATGTGTTGCATGGGGTTTGGCAGGTATGGATCGGCCGCAGGTCAGGCCATTGCCGTAGGTTGGCGTTGAGCGCAGCGAAGCCCAACGAGTTCGCTGCAGGCCTCGTTGGGCTTCGTCGCGCTGCTCCTCAACCCAACCTACAGCGTTAGCCTGTGCAATACGCTACTGGGACATAGCCGCCGAAAAAGCGCAGTTTACGAGGTGTAAATGAGCATGACTCACTGCACTCGCCCTACGGGCCGCGCTAAAACGCGTTAGCGGCAAGCCGCTTGCTGAGGCCACTTTTAACGCTGTATGGCCGCGAGTCAGGAGATCGTAAACAGGTTTCAGATATTTTGGCCGATGCGCCAGAGCACGCCAGACGGATCGATCACGACGAAGTCACGCATGCCCCACGGCTGGTCCTGCGGCGGCACCAGGCGCACGCCGAAGTCTTCTGCCACGTTGGCGGCCAGCACCTGCTGCCACCAGGCTTCAACGTCTTCCACCAGCAGGTGCATCATCAGGTTGTCCGCCAGTTCAGGCACGTAATAGTCCTGCAGCAGGAAACTGGTGTTGCCATGGTGGAAATAGGCCACGCCGTCGCTGTCCGAGGCCATGCGCATGCCCAGTGCCTGGTAGAACGCCTTGGAGCGCTCGAAGTCCTTGGCCGGTACGAAGGCCTTGATCTCTACAGTAGTCAGATTGCCCATAGGGTGCTCCTGAGGGTCAGTACAGGTCGGTACGTTTGGCCGGTTTGATGGCCTGGAAGAAGCTGTAGCCCAGGCCAATATCGGTGATCAGGCGGACGCACACGGCGGGAATCGCGATCAGCGCGTGAATCAGCATCGCCACGCCGGCGTAGCCGGCAAATTCCACCATGCGCAGGGTAGTCGGCAGGGGATTGCTGCGGCTGTCCAGCAGGCCCTGGCGCAGCGCCGCCAGGTCGGGCCAGTGGTCGCTGTCGATCTGTTGCCGGCGCGCCGGCGGGTACAGGTTGCGGCTCTGCCAGCCGCGCCGGAAGGCACGCCACATGCGTTTGGGCTCCAGCACCAGACCGGTGGACAGGGCGATCAGGTTCATGCTGCCGAGCAGCGGCGAATTGAGCATCGAGCCGGTGCCCAGCTCCCAGGCGCTGACCTCGCCCTCACCGATGCGCCCGGTGCTGTAGCCGGTCACCAGGTGATGCAGGTCGTGGTACTTGAGGTAGCGGTGGCGGGTCTCGATATTCGGCAGCGGCACCAGCAGGCAGCCGGTATACACCGGCACCGTGCAGGCCTTGCGGTCGGCGGTTTCGGCAAAACCGAGGCGACGGTAGAAGGCGGCCAGTTCTTCCTTGAGTGTCATATGGTTCGTCCTTGTGTCCTGCGCTATCAGCGCGGGTAGAGCGGTGGCAGCGGGCTGGTTTCCTGCGGGCTGCTGGTCGCTTCCAGGGCGGGCAGGCTGCGGATGGCTTTCCACAGGCTCTCGCCTTGCCACTGCTGGCCGGTCTCACTGTAGAGCGCGCCGTTGAGGCCATCGAGGGCATCCGACAGCGGCACGAAGCGGGCGGCCATGTCGGCCAGGGTTTCCGGTTGTTGGCGGGCCCAGGCGTCCAGGGCCTGGCGAGTGGCCTGGCTGTCGTTGGCCTGGCAGGCACGTTTGAGGTCGTCGAGTAGGGTACGTGGGCTGGGGCCGGTCTGCGCCGTGGGCAAAATCGCCGGCTGGCGGCGGGCGCGCCACCACAGGCCGAAGCCGAGCAGGCTGGTCAGTGCCAGTAGCAGCGTGGCCAGCTGCCAAGGCCACAGCAGCGGGCCTTCGCCGTTAAGCGTCGGGTTTGGGCTTTCCACCGGGGTTTCCGCATCCAGCACCGGGTTGCTTGCCACCTGCAGGGTGCGCGCCGGCAGGCTGGTGCGTTCCAGATGATCCTCGCGGGTGTTCCACCACACCACCTGCAGCTCCGGCAGTTCGATGCGGCCACTCTGGTTCGGCACCAGGGCCTCGTGTTCCTCGCGGCTGCCAATCAGGCCGCGCTCGCCGACTTCGTTGTGCAGTTGCGGCTGGTCCGGGTAGCGGCGCAGGCCGCTGGCTTGGCTGGCCGGCAGCGGTGGCAGCTGGGCACTGGAGAGGCCTTCGACGCGTAGCATGATATTGCGCGTCAGCGAGTCGCCAACGCTGACCTTGTCCGGCTCGGGGCTCCAGGCCTCACTGAGGCTGATGGCGCGTGCCGGCAGCCAGGGCGCGTCGGCCGGGTAGTCGGCTGGCTTGGGTTTGACCGTCAGCGGGATTTCCGGCGACTTGACCCGGGTCAGGCGGCCCGGGCGCGGGCCGAAGGGGTTGTAATCATATGAGTCCCCACGCTCGGCCGGGGTGGCGCTAAAGGTCTGCCCGGGAATCTGCAGCTCGCCACTTTTCTGCGGGAAGATCGCGTAGCGCACTTCGATCACGCCATGGCGCACGTCGTTGATGGTCTTTTCGTAGACCCGTGGTTCGCCCAGCTGCTCGACGCGGGCATCGGGGATATCGAGGCGTGTCAGGCTGCTGTCATCGTACAGCGAAACCGAGTGGTAGATGCGCAGGGTCAGCACCGCCTGGGCCTGCACATAGACGCTGTCTTGGTCCAGGCTGGCGTCGATGAAGATCGGCGCGAGCTTGCCGCTGCTGCTCTCGACCTCGCCTTTGAGTACCTGCAGGGTAATCGGCTGGCTGCTGGCATCGCCCAGCTTGAGTGCCGGGATCACCACGAAGCCGGTCTGTTTGGGCTGCAGGGTGACTATCCAGCGGGTACTGGACTGGGTCTTGCCGGAGATGGTCGACAGGTTGTTTTCCTGGCGGGTGCTGAGCACTTCGAACTGCTCCGCGAGCGGTGCCAGATCCGGCTTGCCAAACACCGTGACATCGTCGGACTCGAGGACCAGGTCGAGGCTTTCTCCTTCGCTCAGGCGAGCCCGGTCTACCGTGGCGGCCAGCTCGGTGGCGCTGGCGTGCAGGGCCAGCAGGCTGAGGAAGAGGGCGCAAAGCAGACGACTCATCGGGACTGTTCCTGGCGCTGTTGCTGTTCATAGAGGAATTTACGCCGCAGCAGCTCGCCCGGGTCGTCGGGGATCTGCCGCAGCCACTGTTCCAGGGCATCGCGCTGCTCGCCGCCGAGGGCATCGTTCGCTGCCTGCGCCTGCCCGGCAGGTTGCTCGGCTTTGCCGGCCTGCGCCGCAGCGTCATCACCTGATTGCGCCTGTGTCTGCTCGGGTTTTTGCTCGCCGGCCTGGTCATCCTTGGTCGGCTGTTGGCCCGCCTGGGTGTTGTCTTCGCCCGGTTTGGCCTGGCCGTCCTGGGCCTGTTGCGGTGTGCCCTGGTCTTGATCCTTGCCCTGATTCTGCTCCTGGGGCTGGCCGTCGCTGCTGGGCTGTTGTTGCGACTGATCCTGGCCTTGCTGATCTTTTTGTTGCTGCTGTTGTTTCTGCTGTTGCAGGAGTTGTTCGATCAGCTGTTTGTTCTGCAGCGCGGGCTGCAGGTCGGGCTGGCGCTCCAGAGCCTGCTCATAGGCGTCCAGCGCCGCTTCCAGCTCGTTGCTGTGGGCCAGGGCGTTGCCGCGGTTGTAGTGGGCGATGGCGCTGTTGTCCTGGGCGAAGCGTTCCGCGGCGGCGGGATAGTCGCCGGCGCGGTACAGCGCTTCGCCTTGCCACTGCGGGTCGGTGAAGCGCTCGGCGGCTTCCTTGGGCTGCTGCGCCTCGAGCAGGCGCTGGCCTTGCTGGTCCGGGCGCAGCCACAGGTCGCGCAGGTCGAAGGCGTAGCTGGGCTGCGGTGCCGCCAGCAGTAACAACGGCAGGCAGAACAGCCAGCCGCGGCGACCAGCGCAGGCGGCCAGCAACAGCAGCGGCAGCAGCAGCCAGTGGCCCTGGTCGGCCCAGGCGGCCAGTTGGGTCGGTTCGCTGTCTTCCCGCAGGCTCTGGGTGCCGTCGAGCAGACCGAGGCCGCGCAGATCGCGGTCGTCCAGGCTGGCGGTGCGATACAGCCCGCCGAGCTCGCCGGCAAAGCGCTTGAGTCCGGCGCTGTCCAGGCGCGGCACCAGGATGGCGCCCTGGGCATCCTTGAGGAAGCTGCCGTTCTCGCCCTGGATGGGCGCACCCTGGGCGGTCCCGATGCCGAGGATGCGCAGGCGTTCGCCGCGATTGCCGAGGCTGTGGCGGATGGCGCTGCGCTCGTCCTGGCTCAGCTCGCTGCCGATCAGCAGCAAGTTGCCCCGGCCCTGGGCGCCTTGTTCCAGCAGGGCCAGGGCTTTTTCCACGGCCAGGTCGGCGCGATGGCCGGGCTCGGGCATCAGCGAGGGTTTGAGTGCTTCGAGCAGATTGCGCGCGGTGGCCAGGTCGTCGGACAGCGGCACCAGGGCATGGGCGCTACCGGCGAAGACGATGATCGCGGTCTGCGCTTCCTCGCGCGCCTGCAGCAGGTCGATCAGCTTGCGTTTGGCCTGCTCCAGGCGGTTGGGTGAGGTGTCCGTGGCGAGCATCGAGGGCGTCAGTTCGAGCATCACCACCAGCGGGTCGGCGCGTTTCTGGCTGGCCAGCTCGACGCGCTGCCAGCTGGGGCCGAGCAGGGCCAGGCAGGCCAGCAGCCAGGCCAGGCCCAGGGCGATCCACGGCAGGCGGTTGTTGCGGGTGCGCCCGCCGGACAGCAGGGCGGCCTGGAAGGCGGGCGGCAGTAGCAGTTGCCAGCGTCCGCTGCGACGCTCGCGGTGCCACAGTTGCCAGAGCAGCCAGCCGAGCAGCGGCAGCAGGAGCAGCCACTCGGGGCGCTGCCAGTGTGGCCAGAGCTGGGCGAAGTCCATCAGGCGCGCCTCCCGAAACGGGCGGCCAGCGATTGCTGGGCCTGCGGCCAGAGCTCGCGGGCGATCAGCAGCAGCGACAGCAGCAGGGCGCAGCCCAGCGGCCAGCTGTACAGTGCCAGCGCCGGGCGGGCCCGGGTCGGTTGCTGCAGGGCCGGTTCCAGGCGGTCGAGGGTTTCCTCGATGTGCTTCAGCTCCTCGCTGTCGCGGGCACGGAAGTAGGCGCCGCCGGTCTGCTCGGCGATGGCCATCAGGCTGGGTTCGTCGAGGTCGATGCCGGGGTTGAGGCCGAGCATGCCCATGATGCCACTCTGCTTCGGATCGGCGCCGATGCCGATGGTGTAGATCTTGACCTTCTGCTCGGCGGCCAGGCGCGCGGCGATACGCGGTTCGATCTCGCCGGCGTTGCTGGCACCGTCGGTGATCAGCACCAGCACGCGGCTGTCGGCCGGGCGCTGGCGCAGGCGCTTGACCGCCAGGCCGATGGCGTCGCCGATGGCGGTCTGCGGTCCGGCGATGTTGATCAGCGCCTCGTCCAGCCAGACCCGCACGGTGTGGCGGTCGAAGGTCAGCGGCGATTGCAGATAGGCGCGGCTGCCGAACAGGATCAGGCCGACGCGGTCGCCACGGCGACCCTCGATGAAGTCGCCAAACTGTTTCTTCACCAGTTCCAGGCGCGAGATTTCCTCGCCATCCCAGGTCATGTCGCTGTAATCCATGGAGCCGGAAACATCCACCGCCAGCAGCAGGTCGCGGCCGCTGGCCGGTAGCGGCAGCGGCTCGCCGACCCATTCCGGGCGGGCGGCGGCGATGATCAGGAACATCCACAGCAGCACGAACGGTGCCTGCTGGCGCCAGGCTGGCAGATTGGCGCGGGCGCGGCGGCCGCTGAGGCCTTCCAGCTCGCCGAGGAAGCTGACCTTGAGCGCCGCCTCGCCGCTGTCCGCCGCCGGCAGAACCAGGCGCAGCAGCCAGGGCAGGGGTGCGAGCAGGAAGATCCAGGGCCAGGTGAACTCAAACATGCTTGCGGATCCAGGTGTCGACGGCCTGGTTGAGGCCATTGATGGCCTTGTCGTCGAGGCTGCAGTGGCTGCGGTAGGTGCCCTCCACCAGGATCATCCAGCGGGTCAGGCCGGCAGCCGGGCAACGACTGTCGAGAAATGCCAGCCAGGCGCGGCCGCTCAGCACATGGCTGTGTTCCTGCGGGTAGTCGGCACGGGCCAGGCGCTTGAGCAGGGCGTTGAGCTGCTGCAGCCAGGGGCCGGCGTGCTGGCCGTCGTAGGGGCGCACCAGGCGTGCCAGCTCGGCCAGGGCGGCCAGGCGCAGCGGGTCGAGGGGTTGTTCGGTCTGCACCTGCTGCTTGCGCTGCGGCAGGTAGCGGCGCAGGTACCACAGGCCCCAGCACAGCAGCGGGACGAGAATCAGCAGCAGCCACCAGCCAGGCGCCGGCGGCCACCAGGATATCGGTGGCGGGGCGATGGTCGGCTGCAGCTGGTCGAGCGGGTTCATGGGCGTTTCCCCGCACGCTGCTGGCCACTGAGATGGTCGCGTAATTGCTCGACCAGATCGCTGGCGGTGGACAGTGGTAGCAGCGGTACACCGAGCTTTTGTGCCAGGCGCTGCCAGCGGCCGCGGCGTTGTTCGCCGAGGGCGTGGTAGGCGGCGCGCAGGTCGGGGTTGTGGGTGTCCAGTTCGAGTTGCGCGCCGTGCTCGACGAAGCGCAGCAGGCCGGCGGCCGGCAGGGCGTGGTCGAGCGGGTCGGACAACGGCAGGAGGATCAGGTCGGTATGCCGTGCCAGCAGGCTCAGCTGCTGCTCAGCGGCATCACTCAGCGCGCGCTCGTCGCAGATGATGATCACCAGACTGCCCGGGCGCAGCACCTCGCGGGCGCGGCGCAGGGCCAGGCCGAAACCGTCACGGTTGCCCTGCGCCTCACTGTGCAGGGCCTGGTTGGCGCGGCCGAGGCGGTTGAGCAGCTGCAGCAGGCTCTGCTTGCTGCGCCGTGGTTTGATCTCGTGGTGCTCGTTGTCGCCGAACACCAGACCGCCGATGCGGTCGTTGTGGCTCAGCGCGGCCCAGCCGAACAGGCTGGCGGCCTGGGCGGCGAGCACCGACTTGAACAGCAGGCCGGAGCCGAAGAACAGCCGGCGGCTCTGCTCGACCATGATGAAGATCGGCCGCTCGCGCTCCTCATGGAACAGCTTGGTGTGCGGCTCCTGGGTGCGCGCGGTGACGCGCCAGTCGATGGTGCGCACGTCGTCGCCGGGCTGGTAGACGCGCACCTGGTCGAAGTCGACGCCGCGCCCGCGCAGCTTGGAGTGGTGCAGGCCGATCAACGGGCTACGCCGTGCCGGGGTGGAGAACAGCTGCACTTCGCGCACGCGATGGCGCATCTCGATCAGCTCGGCGAGGCTGACGCGAATGCCGGGTTGCGTGGGCTGGGCGTGCATGGACAAGGGCTCGTCGGACGGCGGCTCAGGCCACCGCCACCGTGTCGAGGATGCGCTGGATCACGCGGTCCTGATCGATGCCGGCGGCTTCCGCCTCGAACGACAGGATGATGCGGTGGCGCAGTACATCGAACAGCACGGCCTGGATGTCTTCCGGGCTGACGAAGTCGCGCCCGGCCAGCCAGGCATGCGCGCGCGCGCAACGGTCGAGGGCAATCGAGCCGCGTGGGCTGGCGCCATAGGCGATCCACTCGGCCATCTCGGCGTCGTACTTGGCCGGGGTGCGCGTGGCCATCACCAGCTGCACCAGGTATTCCTCCACCGCATCGGCCATGTACAGGCCAAGGATTTCCTTGCGTGCGGCGAAGATCGCCTGCTGGGTCACCCGGCGCTCCGGTTTGTCTTCGCCATTGAGCGCATCACCACGCGCCTGGGCGAGGATCTTGCGTTCCACGCTGGCGTCGGGGAAACCGATCTTCACGTGCATCAGGAAGCGGTCGAGCTGGGCTTCGGGCAGCGGGTAGGTGCCTTCCTGTTCGATCGGGTTCTGCGTGGCCATGACCAGGAACAGCGGCGACAGGTTGTAGGTGCTGCGGCCAATCGACACCTGGCGCTCGGCCATGGCTTCGAGCAGCGCCGACTGCACCTTGGCCGGGGCGCGGTTGATCTCGTCGGCCAGTACCAGGTTGTGGAAGATCGGCCCCTGCTGGAACACGAAGCTGCCGGTTTCCGGGCGGTAGATCTCGGTGCCGGTGATGTCGGCGGGGAGCAGGTCGGGGGTGAACTGGATGCGGTGGAATTCGGCTTCGATGCCCTCGGCCAGTTCCTTGATCGCCTTGGTCTTGGCCAGGCCGGGGGCGCCTTCGACCAGCAGGTGGCCATCGGCTAGGAGGGCGATCAGCAGGCGCTCGATCAGTTTTTCCTGGCCGAGAATCTGGGTAGCGAGAAATTGTCGCAGCGCGAGCAGCGCTTCACGATGTTCCATCGAGGTACTTCCTGAACAGGTTCTGACGGGGAGCCGAGCACACCCAAACGGGTGCTAACTCTACTGCATTGCGGCCTTGCCGGGGATAGCCAGGAAGGCGCGCAGTGCTGGCCAGTTCCCGTTTCGTGGATGCGGGTCGCGGCTCAAGCAGACTGCGAGGTGGCCGGGAAGTTCACTGCGGGTTGCGGCATTGCACTCAGGCAGCGCAGCGGCTGGTGCTGCGGCGCCGGGCCGCGTGCATCGGTGGCACCGAACAGGCGCACCGCCAGATAGTAGGCAAACGCCAGCGGCAGCCACATGCCGGCCTCGCGCAGCATGTGGAAAAACAGCAGGTCGGCCTCGTGCTTGGCCACCGGGGCGACGTTCAGGTACTGGTACAGCGCGTCGTGCACCAGGCTGGCGGGGTGGGCCAGCGGCCAGAACACTTCCTGCTCGCGGAGTTCGCCAGCCTCCAGGCGCAGCACGCGGTGGCGTTTCTCCCACCAGTCGGGAATGCCGATGATTGCCAGCCAGTAGAACGGCACCTTGGGCGTGCAGCCGTCCCAGGCGTAGGTGGTCGGGCGGTCGAAGTGGTAGCGCACGCTGCGCTGCGTCAGGTCCACCTCGGCCTGGCCGGGGTTGATGAGCAGCAGGCCGTCGTGGATCACCAGCCACTCGCCATAGAAGTAGCGCCCGGCGAATTGCGGGCAGTGGCGCAGCAGCGGGCGGTCGATGAAGTTGAGCCAGGGGCCGGCATGGTCGCGACAGCCGAAGCCCCACTTTGCCTGATCGGCCTGGCGCGCGGTGGCTGCGCGGCGCAGGCGCTCCTTGCGGCCGGCCAGGCGCGGCAGCAGCACACCGAGGTAGACCGGAATGGCGATCCACAGCAGCGGCGCGACCAGCGTCGGCCGCAGCCAGGCGGCCAGGCCCAGCAGGATCAGGCCGAGGGCGCTGATCAGCAGGTTGCCGAAGTGGATGACGAGGGGGCGCTGAAGCGGCTTGAACTGCATGGTTTCCCTACCGGATTGCGATGACGCGCACCTTAGCAGCGGGGCCGCTGCATGGCGATGAACGAATATGTCGCAGGGCTGCAAGCGTGCCGTCATGGGCTGTCGCTAAGCTTCGCGTGACCTATTGGTCGTCGTGCGCCTGCCCGGTTCCATCCTTCGCCTAGACTGCTGGGATGGCGAATTTGCAGTGGCGCTGCCCCGGCAGCCGCGTACGACGCCTCCTCGAATAACAAGTCCAGTGGAGCATCACCATGGCGTTCTTCACCGCAGCCAGCAAGGCCGACTTCCAGCAT
>JBOFCR010000155.1:0-133160 GCA_051646165.1 Pseudomonas sp.
TCAGGCCGGCGCATTCTACTCGAATCCGCCACCGCCGCAACCTTTATTTTCGTCTAACTTCTTGTTTAGCAAGGAGTTTTCAGATCAGGCCGCGCCGGAAGAGGTGCGCATTATAGGCCTGCAGAATTCGCCGTCAACAGCTTTTTGCCGCTCTCGACGCATTTACATGCCGAGCGGCTATTTCCAGCCAATTCAGGCCTGCATGATCCAGCCCTCGACCCCCATGGCAGCCTGACGTAATGCCTCGGAGCGGGTTGGATGAGGGTGGCAGATCAGGGCGATATCCTCGGATGAGGCGGCGAACTCCATGGCGACGCAATACTCACCAATCATCTCACTGACGCCAGGGCCAACCATGTGCACACCGAGAATCTCATCGCTGCGCTCATCGGCCAGCACTTTGACGAAGCCTTCGGCCTCATGGTTGATCTTGGCCCGGCTATTGGCCGTGAAAGGAAACTTGCCCACCTTATATAGGCGCCCCTCTCCTTTCAGTTGCTCCTCGGTCTTGCCGACGCTGGCGACCTCGGGCTTGGTATAGATCACATTGGGGATGACGTCATAGTTCACTTCCGCCGCCTTCCCGGCTATCCGCTCGATGCAGGCAATCGCCTCATCCTCCGCCTTGTGCGCCAGCATCGGTCCGGAAGTGACATCCCCGATTATCCAGATACCGGGAACCGTACTCGTATGGCGCGCGTTCTCCAGCATTCCGCGTCGATCCGGGATGATGCCGACCGACTCGAGCCCCAGGCCTGTAGTGAATGGCCGTCGGCCAATGGCCACCAGCACATAGTCCGCCTGCAGCAGCTGCGTCTCTCCACCCGCAGCCGGCTCGACACTCAGCTCGACCCCTCGCGCACTCGTCCTGGCCGCCGTCACTTTCGAGCCGAGGCGGAATGTCATGCCCTGCTTGCCGAGAGAACGCTGCAATGTCTTGCCGACCTCCTCATCCAGGCCAGGACAGATGCGATCCAGGTATTCGATGATCGTCACCTGGCTACCGAGGCGACGCCAGACCGAGCCCAGCTCGAGGCCAATCACTCCCGCCCCGATTACCACCAGATGGCCAGGTACTTCAGGCAAGGACAAAGCTCCCGTGGAGTCGAGGATGCGCTGGTTATCAATCTCGACACCCGGCAGCGGGCTCGGCTCGGAGCCGGTTGCGATCACTATGTCCTTGGCCAGCACCTCCTGCTGCGAACCATCGGCCAGCGTGACCTGCACCCGCCCTACGCCATCGATCCGCCCCCAACCCTTGAGCCAGTCCACCTTGTGCTTGCGGAAGAGGAACTCGATGCCCTTGGTCAGCGCCGCCACACTGGCATCCTTCTGCTTCATCATCTGCGGCAGGTTGAGGGTTGGCGTGACGTCGATACCCAGAGTGGCAAACTCCTGCCCGCTGGCCGCCTCATAAAGCTCCGAGGCATGCAGCAAGGCCTTGGAGGGCATGCAGCCGACATTCAGGCAGGTGCCACCCAGGGTTTCACGGCCTTCGATACAGGCGACCTTGAGGCCAAGCTGTCCGGCGCGAATCGCCGCGTTGTAGCCACCCGGGCCACCACCAATCACCACCACGTCATAAGTACTCATCGGGAGCCCTCCTCGACTCAAGGGACGCTAGCGAGCAGCCTGCGCGAGAACTCGGCGCGAGCGGCTACGCAGCAGATAGAAGGAAACGAAGGCGCTCAGGGCAAACAGCCCCTGCAGAAGAACCATAGGCCAGGCACTGCCATCCTGCAGCGCACTGAGCAGCAGCCCGCTGCAGGTAGCACCGAGCATTTGCGCGAAGCCCATCAGGCCCGCCGCCAATCCGGCACGCTGGGCATGGGGCAGTACCGCACCCGCCACGGAGGCCGGCAAGACCATGCCTCCACCCAGGGTCACTAGGACCTGCGGTAGCGAAAGGCCCAGCACGGAGAGGCCGAACAGCTGATAAACCAGCAGAGTCACCAGCGCACCACTCACCACCAGACCCACGCCGATGGCCACGATGCGCTCGGCCCCCATGCGCTGGATGGTCCGCCGGGTAAACAGCGCCCCGATGATCAAGCCGGAAACGATAGCGCCGAAGGTCAGCCCGTACTCGAGCGAACTCAGCTTCAGCAGGCCGGTGTAGGCAAACGAAGAACCGGCTATTACCGCAAACATCGCCCCATAGGTGCACGCCAGCGCTAGCACGAATGACCGGGTGGAACGCTGGCGCAGCAGATCGAGATAGTCATGCAGCAGGCGGCCCAGCTGCCCGGCCTGGGGATCTGGACTGCGATTGCTCTCCTTATAGAAGAGCAGCACCGCCAGAAGGATGCCGCTGCCCAGCAGCAGGGATAGCAGGACCGGCGCCCGCCAGCCACCATACAGCGCCAGCACGCCACCCAGCATCGGCGACAGGACGATGGCGCAGAGCATGCCAATCACCGTCAGCGCCAGTACCGGTGCCGCCTGCGTCTGCCAGACATCACGTACGACCGCGCGCGCCAGTACCAGCGCGGCGCAGGCACCCAGCCCCTGCAGCACCCGCGCACCGATGAATTCGGCCATGCTGCCCGCCAGCAACATCCACAGCGTCGCCAGGACAAAGCACAGCAGCCCGCCAATCAGTACCGGCCGGCGACCGATGCGATCCGACAGCGGCCCGAGCAACAGCTGGCCCAGACCGAATGCCGCAACGAAGGCCGAAAGCGCCAGCAGGCTCGACCCAGGTCTGGCCTGCATGGCCTGCTCGATCGGCCCCAGCGCCGGAATGACCAGTTGCGTCGACACTTCACCCAGGGCAGTCAGGGCCATCAGAAGCAGGAGCAGCGCACGGGACGCCTGCGGATAGTCATGCATGGCTCAACTCCAGTCGCAGTGTCGAAGCATATGAGGGGGCCTGCATGCCTACCCACCTGGAATTCCGGCAACAACAGCCAGCACACCTACTCGCAGACAGGTAACGCAGCATTCACCCACAGTTAGATTACGGTCGACATCTATACAGCATTTTTAGATTATGACTATAATATTTTCGACCAGAGGCAGATCCACCACCCCGCCTCAGAGCCACGCCACAGAGGACCATCTGTCATGACTTCCATCGTTATCGCCGGTTTCGCTCGCTCGCCATTTCACTTCGCCAAGAAAGGTGGCCTGATCAACATCCGCCCGGACGACCTGGCCGCACAGGTGTTGCAAGGCCTGGTCGGCAAGCTCGACCTCGACCCGGCCGAAGTCGAGGATGTGATCATGGGCTGTGCCTACCCCGAGGCGGAACAGGGCATGAACATCGCCCGCATTGCCAGTTTCCGCGCCGGCTTCCCGGAAACCCTGGGCGGCGCGACGGTCAATCGCTTCTGCGGCTCGTCGATGACCGCCATCCACTTCGCCGCCGGGCAGATTCTCCTGGGTGCCGGCGAGGCTTTCATCTGCGCCGGCGTCGAGTCGATGACCCGCGTGCCGATGGGCGGCTTCAACATCTCCCCCAACCCGGCCCTGATGCAGAGCTTCCCTCAGGTCTACATGGCCATGGGGCACACCGCCGAAGAAGTGGCCAAACGCTTCGAGATCAGCCGCGAGGAACAGGAGGCCATGGCCGTGGAGTCTCATGCCAAGGCCACTGCCGCCCGTGAGCAGGGCCTGCTCGCCGACGAGATCGTGCCGATCACCACGCCGGATGGCCTGATCAGTGAAGACGGCTGCATCCGCCCGGGCACCAACAGTGAAGCCCTGGCCGGGCTCAAGCCGGCCTTCGGCGGCAGCGTCACCGCGGCCACCTCCTCGCCCCTGACCGATGGCAGCGCCGCCGTTCTGGTGTGCACCGGAGAATTCGCCCGCAGCCGTGGCCTGGAAATCTTCGCGCGGATCAAAGCCGTTGCCGTTGGTGGCTGCGCGCCCGAGATCATGGGCATGGGCCCGGTTGTTGCCACCCGCAAAGTGCTGCAACGGGCCGGCCTGAGCATTCAGGACATCGATCTGATGGAGATCAACGAAGCCTTCGCCAGCCAGTCACTGGCCTGCGTCCGTGAGCTGGGCATAGACATGGCCAAGGTCAACCTCGACGGTGGCGCCCTGGCACTCGGCCACCCGCTGGGAGCCACCGGCGCGCGCATCACCGGTAAAGCAGCCACCTTGCTCAAGCGCACCGGCGGCCGTTATGCGATTGCCACCCAGTGCATTGCCGGCGGCCAGGGCGTGGCCACCCTGCTCGAAGCGGTCGACAACTGAGTCGCGCCTGCGCTGGAGGTCAGGCCGCCAGCGCAGGCAACCGCGGATCGCCGGCACTGTCGCCGCCTGCACCTGCGGGTTAAGATGACACTCAGCATCTTAATCCGCCTGCCGAGGCATTCAGGCCATGCGCTATTCCGAAGACCACAAAGCCAAGACCCGCCAACGCATCATCGACGAAGCCTCGCACCTGTTCCGCCGCAACGGTGTCGGCGCCACTGGCCTGCAACCCCTGATGAAAGCCCTGGGGCTGACCCATGGCGGCTTCTATGCTCACTTCAAATCCAAGGACGAGCTGGTCGAAATCGCCCTGCAACATGCGGCTGAGCAACTCCAAAGCAGCGCAGAAGAAAGCTTGGCCAGCGAGACGCCGCTGCCAACCTTTATTGCCCGCTATCTATCCACGGCCCACCGGGCCAGCCCGGGAGCCGGCTGCCCGCTGCCGACCATGAGCGCCGAGCTGGGCCAGCGCGGTCAACCCAGCGCGCTGACCGATCAGGTCATCCGCGATCGCCTGGCCAGGATCGAAGCCAATCTGCCGGCCGAGCAAGGTGCCGAGCAGAGCGTGCTGATTCTCTCTGCCATGGTCGGCGCCCTGCTGCTATCGCGCAGCGTGCAGGACCCCGAACTGTCCGACCGCCTGCTGAAGACCACCCGCCAGCTGCTGATCGAACAGAGCACGGCGTCTTCTTCATAGAGGCAGACTCGGCAGCCCCGCCATTAACGGCCGAGGCCTGCCGTCATCGGCTACTTGTAGCGGGCAGCAGCGCTGTTGCGCGAGAGATTGGGCCCCAGCTTGGCTCGTGCACCGACAAAACCGGCCCAGTCGGCCGCATCGGGTAGCGATGGAATGGTAACCAGCTCGCCCTGGTCGAAACCCGCCAGCGCCGCATCGACCATCTCCCCGACTTCCATAACCATCTCGGCCGGCAGCGCGTCGCCGTCGATACCACTGCGCTCCCAGATCTCGGTGCGGGTCACTCCCGGTAGCACCGCCTGAACCTGAACGCCCTGCTTGCCGATTTCGCCATGCAGGGTCTGCGTCAGGCTCAGCACATAGGCTTTGGACGCGCTGTACACGGCGTTGAACATCTCCGGCGCCAAGGCCACCACGGACGCAATGTTGATGATCGCGCCACGCCCTGCCGCAGTGAAGGTCGCTGCCGCCGCCGAGGCCAGATGAGTCAGGGCCGTTACGTTGAGCTGCAGCAGTGCATCGACCTGGTCCGGATCGGCGTCGGCCAGCGTACCGTTCAGGGCCACCCCGGCGTTGTTCACCAGCAGGCTGATTGCTGCGTCAGTGCGCAGGCGCTGAGCCACCAGTTGCACATCGGCTTTGCGGGTCAGGTCGGCCTTGATCACCTCGACCCCAACTCCGTACTGCTGCGCCAGGCGCCCGGCCATGGCTTCCAGCCGGGACAGATCACGCGCCACCAGCAACAGGTCATAGCCACGCCCGGCCAGGCGCTCGGCATAGGTCGCACCAATCCCGGAAGACGCGCCGGTAACCAGCGCCTTGCCCTTTGCATTCTGTGCACCCATTGCAGTTCTCCTCTGGAATCCAGTGTGTTTAGCCGTCTTCGGCGCACTTAAATTACGCCCATAATACTAATAAGCAAACCCTTGCCGGGGAAAAACCGAAACCGCTGGTCGACTCGCTTATTCAGCCGTAACCGGATCAGGGACGCTCCGGCCGGAATTACCGTGCTTGCAACAACCCGGCCCGCAGCTCGGCGCGGAGGATCTTGCCGATGGGCGACTTGGGCAGCTGTTCGCGGAACTCGATGCGTTTGGGCACCTTGTAGGCGGTCAGCCGTTCGCGGCAGTGACGGATCAGCGCCTCGCCGTCCAGCCCCGGCCGGCGCAGGGCAACGAAGGCACACACCGCCTCGCCCGTGGCCCCATCGGCCACGCCGATCACCGCCACCTCGCCCACATCCGGGTGTTCGGCAATCACGTCCTCCACTTCGTTGGGGTAGACGTTGAAACCGGAAACCAGGATCAGGTCCTTTTTGCGGTCGACGATGCGGATGTAGCCGTCTTCATCCATCACCGCGATATCGCCGGTACGGAACCAGCCATCGACAAAGGCATCGCGGGTTTCCTCCGGCCGGTTCAGATAGCGCTCGATGATGTGCGGCCCGCGTACCAGCAGCTCCCCCGCCGTGCCCGGCTCAAGTTCGGCGCCTTCGGCATCGGCGATGCGCACCTCGCTGCCCGGCATCGGCAGCCCCACGGTGCCTGGGCGTACGGCAGCACCCGGCGGGTTGAAGGAAACGAAGCAGCTGGTCTCGGTCAGCCCATAGCCTTCGAGAATTTGCCCGACCTGCGTCCGCCAGCGCTCGGCGGTAACCTGGCGCAACGAGGTACCGCCCGATACGGCGAGCTTGAGCTTGGGCGGATTGGCCTGCAGCCAGGGCTCGGCCAGCAGGCCGGCATACAGCGTGTCGACCCCGGTCATCCAGCGCACCGGGAACTTGTCGAACGCCGGGAACGCATTAGCCAGTGGGCGCGGATTGGGAATCAGCAGGTTGCGCCCGCCACGGCGAAAGAACAGCAGGAAGTTAAAGGTGAAGGCGAAGACATGGTAGAGCGGCGGGATGGTCGCAATGGTGTCGCCAACCTCGATGTGCGCCCCGAAAGCGCTGATGTAGTCCTCCGCCATGCTCAGCACCGCCAGCAGGTTGGCATGGGTCAGCACCGCGCCCTTGCTCTTACCCGTGGTGCCGCCGGTGTACTGGTACAAAGCCACCGGATGGTGGCGCGGCGCATCCAGCTCCAACCCCAGTGCCAGCACGTCCTCGAAGCGCTGAAACAGCAGCCCGGCACTGAGTGCCGGCCCGGTCTGCGCCGCCATCTGCTGACGGATGGCCTGGCCGACACCCGCCGGAAAGAAATCGCCCAGGCTGGTCAGCACCAGTCCCACGCCACGCTGCAGAACAACCGGCTCCGCCCGTTTGGCAAACAGATCGCAGGCCACCAGCAGTTTGGCGCCGCTGTCGAGCAGCTGAGCATCAAGCTCCCGCTCGGTGTACAGCGGATTGACGTTGGTCACGATCAGGCCGGCCTTCCAGGCGCCCAGCACCGTGATCGGATAATGCAGGCTGTTGGGCAACTGCACGGCCAGCACATCGCCCGGCTGCAGCCCGCGCTCCTTGACCAGGTAGGCGGCGAAAGCCGAGGACAGCCGGTCCACCTCCGCAAAGGAGAGATCGGTATGCAGGCCGGTCGGGAGCACCAGGGTAAAGGCCGGGTTGTCGGCAAACTGCTCGGCGCCTTGTCGGGCGAAATCCGCGAGATTGCCCTGCAACGACTCGGCCTTGACCTGATAACCACGCAGCTCGGCGGGGTAGCTCTTCTCCCAGCGACGGGCAGTACTCATCCGTGTTTTCCTTGTTCTTGTTATGGGTTGTCAGTGCGCGGGCACGCCGACCCGCTGCCAGGTCGGCGTGCCGCGTCTTCGCTTACAGCTGGACTTCGATATCCCCGGTCGGGAAGGCCACGCAGGAGTAAATCCAGTTGAAGTCCCGATCGGACTTGCGCAAGTGTGCTTCCTGCGGATTGAACACACTCCCGGAAACCAGCTTGACCCGGCACAGGCTGCACTCGCCCGAGCGGCAGGCGTTCTCCGCAAAGTAGCCATTGCGCTCCAGGGCATTGAGCAGCGGCTCCCCTACCCGGCTGCGGAAACTGCCACGGCCCTGCACCGTCACCTGTATTTCATCGTCCAACGCGACGTCCTGCGGCCAGCCCGCCTGCAGATCGGGCGCCTTGGGTGCGCCATTGGCTTCGACACGAATGCGCCGCTTGGCCACGCCCAGACTCCTGAGCAACTCCACGCAGCTGTCGTTGAAGGGAGTCGGCCCGCAGAGGTAGAACATCTTGCCGTCCAGCTCGCCGAGTTCGCTCTGCAGCAGCTCGCGCGTCAGGCGACCACTGCGCCCGCTGTAGCCAGCCGGAGGCCGCGAGACCAGCCCGGTCAGACGGAAGTTCTCATGGCGCCGGGCCAGCTCGCGAAACTCCTCGGCGAAGATCACATCGTCGACGTAGCTGTTCACGTAGAACAGGTGGAAGCGCCGCGCCAGGCCACGGTCGAGGATATCCAGCAGCAAGCTGCGAGCCGGCGCGCTGCCCGAACCGCCGGCCATGAACACCAGGTCGTCACCGTGAAACAGCGGGTTGTGATGGAAGGTGCCCATCGGCCCGGAGCTGAGCAGGCGCTGCCCGACTACCACCCGGTCGAGCAGATGGCCCGAGACGAAACCACCCTGAGCCCGCTTCACGGTCAGGTCGTAATAGCCTCGCTGCGCCGGCGACGAGGAAATCGCATAGGGCCGGGCCGTCTGCACCCCGTCGATGTCGACGAACAGGTTGATGTACTGCCCCGCCTGGAACGGCGGCAGCGCCCGACCGTCTGCAGCCACCAGGCGCAGCGTGCGGGTGGTCGGGGTTTCTTCGATCAGCTCGGCGATCTCCAGCGACAAGCGCTTGGGATGTAGCTGAACCACGGTGCTGCCCACTTCGCCGCGCACTTCGTAGAAATCGCTGCCGCTCTGTTCCAGCGCGAGCTTGTCGGCCAGGGCCTGCGAATAGCCGGCGACCCGGTTCAGCGCATTGTGCTCAGACATGCTCCACCTCCTTGGTTTTCAGTTGTTTGAGCACGGCCCGGGCGGTGGATTCGCCGGCCATGTAGGTTGGCTGGAAGCCACCCATGGAAGTCCAGGAGCCGGCCATGTAGAGGCCCGGCACACCATCCAGGCGCTCGCGCAACAGGGCCGAATCCTGGGCACTCTGCTGGAAGCCGTAGATGGCCCCGCCCGGGGTGTTGAGGTAGCGCATCATGGTCAGCGGCGTAGCCACTTCGACTTCCTCGATGTACTGGCGCACCTTGGGGTAGACCTTCTCGATCACGCCGATCAGCTTCTCGGCGAACTCGTACTTGGTGCGCGCGTAGTCCTGCGGCGCCACCGCGTTCCACACGTCGCCGTACTGCAGGCAGACCAGCACCACCTGGCTCTTGCCGGGCGGGGCGGCATCCGGGTCTTCGAGGTTGTAGCAGGTCAGCATGCCGCCCAGCGGTGGCTCCAGGCTGCCCATGCGCGCATGGATCTGCTCCTCGTCCAGGGTCTCGTAGATGAAGCTGGAAGCCGTGGTTACCCCCAGCTCCTGCGGCGTGCAGTCCAGCCCGAGGTAGATCACGAAGGCCGAGGTGCCCATGCGCCGGGACTTGAAATCCTGCTGGATCGCCAGCGGCGGCCGGTCGAGATCGAGCAGTTCGTTGAAGGTGATCAACGGGCTGGCATTGGATACCACCGCGGCACAGGAAACCCGCTCGCCGCCCTCCAGGCAGACGCCGGAGACCCGCCCGCCCTCGGTCAGGATGCGCTCCACGCCACAGTTGAAACGCACCTCGCCACCCGCCTCGAGGAAGGACTCCACCAGGGCGGTCGACATGGCCTGGGAGCCGCCCTTGATGTGCCAGGGTTTGAACACCGCATAGGCATAGAGCATCGTCGCCAGATCCGCGAACGGCAGCATGCTCGGCGGCACCCCGAGGTACAGCCAGTAGGTCGCCAGCACGTTCTTCAGCTTGGCGTCGCTGAAGAACTCGTCCAGCACTTCGCGGGCCGAGCGGAAACCGTACTGCACGAAGTACGGGCACATCGACTCCAGCATGGCCTCGCTGTTGGCCCGCCGGGCCTGCGGCAGCGTCATGAAGCTTTCCAGCGTGACCTTCTCGCAGACCAGCAGGAAGCGCTCGATGGCCGCACTTTCCGCCGGATACATGTCCTGCAGCAGGCGGCGCAGCCCCGACCAGCTGGCCGGCAGGGTGACGTCCAGCTCACCGGGCACCACCAAGCGATACAGCGCGTGCTCCTGGACGAACTCCACCTTGTCCAGCACGCCCAGCTTGTCGAACAGCTGGCGCATGACGAAGGGTTTGTCTTCGGTACCCAGCCCGCTGAGCTGATGCAGCGCGACCTCGAACTCGAAGTCGCCCCGCACGAACGAAGTCGCGCAGCCACCCGGAATATTGTGCCGCTCCACCAGCAACGTGCGGCTGCCGCCCCGCTGCAGTGCAACCGCAGCGGTCAGCCCGGCATTGCCGGCACCGATCACGACGGCGTCGTAATGCTTCATGATGCCTCCAACTTATCACCGTTAAGATTTGGTCAAAAAAACACCCTCAGAAGGTGCGCTCCAATTCGAGCAGGTCGGCAAACTGCGCCGTACTTCCCGCCGCCCGCGCCTGCACCGAACGCAGGATGTCCTGGCCGCTGAGAATGGCGCTCTGCAGCAGAACGGTGTGCTGCAGCGACTCATAGACCCCGTGATCGCGGCTGTAGAGCATGGCCTGCTTGATACCGCGGATGGCCACCGGCGGCCGCTCGGCGATGCGCCGGGCAGCAGCAAAAGCACCCTCGAGCAGCGCTTCGGTGCTGGGGAAAACCTTCGCCAGCAAACCCAGGCGATGGGCTTCTGCGGCACCCAGGGTGTCGCCCGTCAGCGCCAGGTAGCGGGCCACGCCGGCAGGGATCAGTTGCTGCAAGCGCTGCAGAACGCCGAGGTCAGCCATCATGCCGACGTTGGTTTCCTCGATACGGAACTTCGCCGACTCGGAGGCAAAGCACAGATCGCAGGCGGTGATCAGATCGAAACCGGCGCCGACACAGCTGCCCTGCACTGCCGCGATCACCGGGAAACGGGCACGCTCCAGAGCGGTCAGGGCATCCTGCATCCGCTCCAGGCTGATCTGCATGGCTTCACGTTCGACGGGAGCCGTGGCATGGAACTCCTTCGCGGAGGCGAACATCTGCAGATCCAGACCACCGCAGAACACGGTGCCTTGGGCCGAAATCACCATGGCCCGCACCTTGCCCGAGCGGCTCAGCTCGTCGATGGCTGCGGGCAGCTCGCTCCAGAAGGCCCGCGTAAGGCTGTTGGCTTTTTCCGGGCGGCTCAGCTGCAGGTGAGCGATGCCTTCTTCGACCGAAACACTGAAACATTCATAGGGGGAAGCCATGACCGATCCTCTTGATTGGATGCGGCGAGACTAGAATTCGATCTTAGCACTGTCAAGATATTTCCCGATGCTAAGATTGCGCCGCCTATCCGCGAACCAATTCCCCCAGATAAAACTACCCATGACCCGAGCCAACAGTCGCGCCCGCAACACCTACCATGTCGGCAACCTGGCGCCGCAACTGCTCAGCGCCGCCCGGGAAATGCTCGAAGAAGTGGGGCCGACCAAGCTCTCGCTACGTGCCGTATCGGAACGGGTCGGGGTCAGCTCGACGGCGGCCTACCATCACTACGCCAACCGCGCGGAACTGATCGGCCAACTGGCCGCCCAGGGCTTTCGCGAGCTGGCCAAGGTGCTGCGCATCAGCAACAGCCAGGTCGATGCCCGGCAGAAACTGCGCGACTCCGGCCTGGCCTATTTCAGCTTCGCCCGCCGCAACCCGGCGCTCTACCAGCTGATGTTCGGCCCGGAACTGGCCGGGGACGACGTCACCGTCGCATTCCGCGAGGCCCGCGACGAGGCCTTCGGCGAACTGATGCGCATCATTGCCGAGATCCTCGGACAACCAGTGGACTCGGCCGAAGTCCGCCGCTCCGCCCTGGCCGCCTGGTCCTACACCCACGGCCTGGCCTCACTGGTGATTCACGGGGTCCTGCAGTACCCAGCAGCAACCACCGACGAACGCTTCGTGGACAGCACACTGCAAGGCTTCGAGCACCTGTTCACGGCTGGAAGTGTCGGCTGACTTGGTTCATCTCTGTAGGGGGCAAAGGAACCAGGTGGGCGGGAAGAGTTTCCCGCTCAGCACATACGCCTACCCCTGGCCTATGGGGGACTCACAGCATCCAAAGCCGAGCAGCGATTTCCCCCAACAGAGGATGCGGCGCCTCGACGCACGCAGTGATAAATCGGCCGATTTATACTCCTGATACTGCTCACCGGCCGGCGCGCATCGGGCAAGGATGCCGGCCGGCTTGAGCAGTTCGGGTAAGCAGCCTGCTTTCAGACGCAGGTGAACATTTGGTTGTGCGTAAAACCTCGGAGCAATTCAACTCTTAGCAGGCAGCACCAGAGTCATGCCCGGACTGACTGCGTGCCTGTATCTACCGTTGCACACTTCTTGGCCGCATTGGATTGCTCAATCACCTTGCTACCCTGCTGATTGGTTCTGAAGTTTTTATCACCCAGCAGGAAATAGGACAGCGCAGGGATCAGCACCAGTGCAGCCAACATGTTCCAGATGAACATGAACGCCAGCAGGATGCCCATGTCCGCCTGGAACTTGATCGGCGACCACATCCAGGTGACCACGCCCACTGCCAATGTCACGCCGACCAGTGCAACCATCTTGCCGGTGAACTGGATGGCACGCCGGTAAGCCTGCTGTAACGACAAGCCCATGCGCTGCCCTTCCAGCTGCACGCTCAGCAGGTACAAGGCGTAGTCCACGCCGACCCCGACCCCTAGCGCAACCACAGGCAGCGTTGCCACCTTCAGGCCAATATCCAACTGCACCATCAAGGCTTCGGCGAGCAGTGAGGTGAGGACCAGCGGCAGAATCGCGACAACAACTGCACGCCAGCTACGGAAGGTGACGAGGCACAGCAGGGCAACTGCCGCGTATACCGCGAGCAGCATTTCCAGCTGAACGCTTTTCACCACAATATTGGTTGCCGCTTCGATCCCTGAACTCCCGGCAGCAAGCAGGAATTGCCGCTCCGGGGTGCTGTGCTCTTCAGCGAACTCACTGGCCACCGCCACTACGCGCTCCAGCGTGGCCGCTTTATGGTCGGAGAGATAAGCGAGAACCGGAATCAACGAGCACTCGCTGTTGAGAAACTCCGAGTTCCAAGAAAGAGCGTTATTCACCTGAGGCCAGACAACCCCCTTGTTATCGCTGATGGTGTACCACTTCGGGCTGCCTTCGTAGGAGCCTGACGTATAGGCCCGCACGGTATCCACGAGAGACGTCGTGCGCTGTACACCGGGCACCCGGGACAGCTCCCAGGCCAGACGATCCGCCTCGACCAGGGTTTCGTATGCGCCGCACTGGTCTGGAGCGGTCTTGATCATGACCGCGAAGACATCGCTGGACACCCCGAACTTCGAGGTAATGAACGCGTTGTCCATGTTGTAGCGGGACTCCGGGCGCAACTCGGGGCTCCCGGCATGCAGGTCACCCACCTGCAGTTTGGTTCTTTCCGCCAAAGCCACTGCGCAGAGCACAGCAGCCACTACAACTGCAGTAATTGCCCAGCGCTTCTCGGTGAAACGATCAAGGCTGTTCCACAGCCGGGCGATTCCCAGTTTTTCGATGGTCTGGGTCTGCTCGATGATGTGACGACGCGCGGCCTCCTGACTGATGCCGGTGAACGACAGCAGCACAGGCAGCAGGATCAGGTTGGTGATCACCAGCATCGCGAAGCCCAGGCTCGCCGACAATGCCAGCTCGCGGATAATCGGGATATCAACCAGCACCAGCACGGCAAAGCCCACGCCGTCGGCAATCAATGCAATCAGACCGGGCATGAACAAGCGCCGGAACGTGTAGCGCGCAGCGACCCACGGATGGGTACCACGGGCAATGTCCTGGGCAATGCCGTTCATTTTCTGACAACCGTGGGACACACCGATCGCAAAAATCAGGAACGGAATAAGAATGGTGAACGCATCCAGCACGCCACCGAAGGCGGTCACTACGCCCTGCTGCCAGATCACCGCGATCACCGAACAGACGAGCACCAGGCAGGTACTACGCAAGCAGCGCGTGTAGAAGAAAATGATCAGGGCGGCGACAACGGCTGCCACGATGAAGAACAGCATGACCTTGAACAAGCCATCGATCATGTCACCGGATATCTTGGCGAAGCCCGTGATGTAGATCCCCAGATCGTCGCTTTCGTATTTGCTACGTACTTGCTCAAGCGCCGACGACAACTCCTGGTAACTCAGCGCCTTGCCGTCCCCACCGTGCAGAATCAGCGGAATCTCAATCATCGTGGAGTGGTAGTCATTGGACACCAGGCTGCCTACCACGCCAGCGCGCGCAATGTTTTGCCGCAGCTGCTTGATGGTCTCGGGCGAGCCATCGAAGTTACCCGGCATGACCGGACCACCCACAAAACCCTCTTCGGTGACTTCCGTCCAACGCACAACCGGCGTCCAGATGGACTTCATCCATGCCCGGTCGACGCCATGAATCTTGAAAATCTCGTCGTTGATCTGCGACAGACTCTCCAGGTATTGGCGATCAAAAATATCGCCCTTGCGGTTCTCGACCACAAACCGCACTGAGTCGCCAAGACCACGTAGCTGATCGCGATTTTCCAGGAAATTCCTGATAAAGGGGTGACTGTGCGGAAGCATCTTGTCGAAGCTGGTAGTCACCGTCAGGTTACGTACCTGATAGACGGAGAGCAGAGTCGCAATTACGCAGAAAACGATGATCAGCAGCCGATTGTTGAAGATCAAGCGTTCAAAGAAATTCCCGGAGAGCCTGTTGAACAATGCAGGGTCACGAATGACCCCCATCAGGCCTGTGCTTTCATGCTTGCTATCGACATTCATCAGTCTGATCTCATTATTTTAATTCTGCGCCTCGGCATCTCGTGCCTCAGATCGCCTCGACTCGCACGCCTTGCACGCCAACCAGGGCAAGCGAAGACTCACCCACCAGGGCAGCGCCGAAATAAGGCATTGGGCTCAACAGGGGCAATGCCTTGAACGAACGCCCGGCATCGTCACTACGGGACACCTCGCCGTTCTGGGCGACCACCAGCAGACTGTCGTGCCCCAGTGACAGCACACGAGTCACGTTGCTGCTGGACGCCAAGTCAATGCGCTGCCAGCTCTGCCCCTGTTCGCTGCTGCGGAAAAGACTGCCGCGCATGCCGTAGGCATACACTGCGCCATCCGCGCCAAGAGTGACGCCGAACAGGGTGCCGTTGTATGGCGTGTCGACCGACTCGAAGTGCTTGCTCTGTGGCGCCAACCGCCATACGCGGCCCTGCTCGCCCGTGAGATAAACCTGCCCGGCCGCCCCCGTAACTGAATAGATGTGCCACTCCTGCGGATTGTTGGTCAGGTGCATCTGCGGCACCCAGCTCTTGCCGCCGTCCGCAGTTACGAAGATGCGGTTGAATGTGCCGACTACATAGCCGTGCTGGTCATCACTGAAGAACACATCGAGGAAAGGCTGAGTTTCTTTGTCCACGGCCTGGCTCTGTTCCTTGGCCAGGAAGGACGCTGCATCCTCGATACCCTCTGGATTGCGGGTATAGAAATCGATAGCAACCTCTCTGGCCTGCAGGCCATCGAGTTGCTTCTGCCAGGTCAGACCACCGTCCGCGCTGTGCAAAACGACGCCACCATGGCCAACCGCCCAACCCTGCTGCGCGGATGGAAATACGATCGAAACGAGGTCGACGCTTACCGGAACCTGCGCCTGTACCCAGCTCTTGCCGTGATCATCAGAAACGATGATGCCGCCACGCAAACCCGCCGCAACCAGGCGGGAGCCGGCCGTGGTCACCGTGAGCAGCGGGCCGGACACCAGCCGATCGCTGCGCGGGGCAGTAGTTTCCAAGGGGGGCTGAAAAGCCTGGGCGAGTGGAGCAACGGCAAGCAGACTGGCCAGTACGAATGTGGCCAAGCCGCAGCGAGATCGGATCATGCCGATACAGTCGAGCATGGAATCTGCGCGCATTGAAAACCTCACTTCCAAGAGAATCACGGTTGAACAGATACCACCTACGTCTTCAGTCCGTGCATCTGCAGCCAGTCGGCTGCGTGCAGCGCCATGCACGGTGACACCTTTAATCGGTAGAGCTTGAATCAGCTTGCCCGGACATAACTGCACAGACGACCAACAGCGGAGGACTACCCCGTCTGTCATGCTCAACCGGCTGCGCCGTATCGGCGCAGCGCGGCTGTCGAGGCCGGCGAAAAACCCCGCCGGCCGATTCACCGCTATCGCGACATCAGAACGACGTCTTGAAGGTCAGAGATACCCAGTCGCGGTCCCAGTACTTGCCCAACGAGGCATTACTGCGACTACCGGCACCCAACTCATCATCGGAGTGATTGGCAATGAAGCCGTTGTACTTCAACTCGACGTTGTACTGGGCGTAGATGTCTGCAGCGAGGCCGATACTCCAGCTACCCTGCCCCTCGTTGGCACCGAACATGACCGGCGAGTTGCCGTGCAGGCCGTAATCCACGAACAGTGGCATGGACAGTTCGACGCCAGGCATCACCTGGTACCAAACCGGCTTGAACTGCATCGAGACACCAACCGCATCGCGAGTCTGGCAGGCAATTTCAGTCGCAATGCTGTCATTCGCGCAGTTGTAGCCCTTGCCATTGAAGGTCTGCGGATTCTCGGTGACCTTGTCCAGGTAGGCGTAGTTGACCTCTGCCGTCAGCGAGGCCGAATCATAGAGCGGCGTCTTGCTGAAGTAGGCGATGCCGTTGAACACACCGCTCCACACATCGCCACGAGGTACCCAGGTATCGGGGTCCGTATCGGTAGGTACATACACCCCAAATGGAGTGGCGCTCAGTACAGCGTCCTTGCGGTAGGTAATATCGGTACCAAGCGCGACCCCGAAGACCTGCTTGCTCAAACTAACGCCGAAGAGTTTTTCACGCTTGTCCGAGGCGTAGTTGATCCCGGTCCCCAGGCCAGCGTCAGCATTGGTCAGAACCAGCTGCGGAAGCTTGCTGGTGTACTCGCGGTAGTAGAAACCTGCCGTGCCATCCAGCCATTGCGGCGACCAACGCGCAGCCACACCCCAATCGCCATGCTTCTTGCTCGGCTCATCGATAACCCGGAAAGGCATACCGTAGATGACACCATTACCGCCCAAGCTCAGACCATCAGCCGCACCGAAATAAGTACCGCCATCCGGGAGAACCCACGGCTTCCAATCCAGCAAGTACTGCGCCGACACGCTCAGATCGTCCTTGAGTTGTGCACTCATGGAGATCTGCTTCAGTGGTTTGAACAGCTCTTTTGCTTCGGTACCTGGGGTAGTGATCTGTTTACGAACATCGACTACCCCCTGCTGATAGGAAACACCTGCCACAGGCGAGAACAGCGACTCACCCCAATAGATGTTGTGCTGACCAGCCTTGATATCGATCGGGACGTCACCCAGATCGAAGCCAGTAAACACGAAGGCATCGAGGAATTCGCCAGACGGACCATGGTTCCAGCGTTTGGTGTAGCGGCTGTAACCCTCACCATCTGCACCAGCGCCGGTACCCATACCGGAAGCATCAAGCGCACGATCGCCCTCGACGTCGCCGTTGTATGCATGGTCATACCAGCCGGAAGCACTGACACGGGCGCCATGACGACCTTTGTAGACAAAATCCGCCTCGGTCAGGATATCGATTCGGTTGGTCACGATATCGCCCGCATCGGCGAACTTGCGGTCGGACTGATAAGCCGTGACATCGCCAGCGCCGGCATCGTTGCCACAAATGTTCTTGTCGCAATCCTCGGCCCGAAACCCGACGTTGTAGCGCAGGGTATTGTCCCAACGCAGCGTCATGTCGGGATTACCCAGGTCGATATCGAACGCGTTTGCCGACTCTGCCATGCAGAGCATGATCATTGGCGCGACAAGCAGACTACCGCTTGCCACCCCATAACGACTTGCCTTCTTCATGTGTACGGTTCCTTTTTATTATTAGTTCACTCGCACATACCGACATCGCAGCGGGACACTCTCAATTGAGCGCGCAGCTGGAGCGGCCCCTACGATTACCACTTGCCAGGTAACGTTACGCCGCAAGAGGTTTGTCGCTGTCGTCGGAACCGACGAATCCGGCCAGGGCGGCCAAAGAAGCTGTAACACGCGCATTTCAGAGCCTACAACGTGCTGCGGGCACACTGCATCGCGCATGGCTAAAGCATGCGTGACGCAGCATTGCTCGGAGACCAAAACGGCGACTCAACGACCACGAGACCGACTCCCGATGCTCAGGAAATGCCGCCGTGAGTGCAGATCTACAGCCCCTCAGTCGACCGAGGGCTGCCAGTCCTCGTCCGAGTACATCAGATAGGAAGGCATCTCCACTCGAGTGTCGGCGAACTGGGAAAAGGCATAGAAGCCACCGAAGTAGATGGCAGTGCATACGGCCGCAAAACCGGTCGCGGCACAGAGCCGCACCAGCAATCGATAACGCGCGGATACATCATTGATGCCACGCTCTATGAATGAAACACCACCACGCGAAGAGTGCATAAGCCAGCTGTACAGCGACGCATAAATGGCCACCAGCAGTGACTCGTACAGGGGAAACTGGAATTGCGTGCCCACCCACACCGTGAGACTACCCAGGGTATAGGGCCAGGCGTAAGCCTCGGTGAAGCGGATGATCGCTGACTCGGCAATCAAGTCGAAAATGAACGCGGCCGCAAATGCGAGCAACAAGGCAAGCACCCGCCCAGCGCGCGGGCGAGTCAGCCGGTAGGTATAAAGCTGGATAGAGGCCAGAGCCACACCGAAATACATGTACATCGGCGGGCCCCACAGCCACGCCTCAGCATACTGCGTAGGGCCAGTGTGGCCTGGAAAAAAACTCGCCCAGGTGCCGTGATTGAACGAGTGCTTGTTCCAGGCCATGTGGTAATCACTGAAGTTCACCGTGGTGTCGAGCACGTAGGTGATCAGCGCCCCCACCAACAACAAACCCGCTAGCGGTGCCTCGCCTGTGCGTAGCCAGGGTTTGATCAGATAGGCGTAAAAGCCCAGCACCGCCACTGCAACGCTGAGCCATTCCAGGCCACGCAACAATGCCAGCGTATGACCAGGCATGCTGTCCGCTGCGGTTATTGGCACCGCAACAAATGCATCAGCGGACAACAACCAGGCACTGAATACGCTGATGGAAAAACAGCTGAACAACGCACCAAGAGCCGCCCACAACAATACGGGGCTGGCGCGCGAAGAACCGGATTTTAACGTGGACATGGGCGACTTCTCTGCTTAGAGACAACAGGCCTAGTGGTACAGCCACAACAGGCTGAAAAGCAGCACGGCCAACCAGCCGTTGCAAAACAGCTTGAGCCAGGCTGGAGCATGATTCACCTCCATGAAGTGGCGAATCACCAGGTGCATCTTGAGGCCGGTAAACAGCAGGATCGCGCCCACTGCCAGCAGGTGCCTGGCAGCTCCGTCCAGCAACAGGTGAGAACCCACCGCCCAGCTGCCGGCGGTGATCAGCACTAACAGCAGCCACACCCAGGTGACCGAATCGCGCGAAAGCGTATTCATCCTAGGCTGCTCCCAGCAGATAAATGAGCGGGAAAATCATGATCCAAAGCAGGTCCACCAAATGCCAGAACGTCGCGCCACTTTCCAGAAAGCGCACGCTTGCAGCAGGCACCTGCGGGCGCCGCGCGATGCGCCACATAAACACCAGCAGGGTCATGCCGATCAGCACATGAATCAGGTGAAAGGCCGTGATCATGTAGTAATACATAAAGAAGTCGCTGCTGGTCAGTACCACACCGGCATTGATCTTCAGGCTGTACTCCAGCACTTTGCTGACCACAAAGGCGCCGCCACACACTAGCGCCAGCAGCAACCAGCGCGAGGCATCAACCTCCGGCTGACTGCGAATGCTGCGTACGCCCTTGGCGACAAACCAGGAGCTCGTCAGCAACAGCAGCGTGTTGAAAAAACCGAAACTCTGGTTCAACAGCGCCTGCCCGGCCGCGAAGGCCTCAGGCTGTTGTTGGTAGCTGTAGGCGAACACCAGAAACATGATGGCGTAGATCACCATGTCGCCAAGAATCAGCAGCCACAAGCTGCTTTCACCGGGCACATGGGGTGCAGCAGCGCCGCGTGCAGCAAGCACCGCGGCATCGGTTGCGTGCATATTCATCGGTTCAGGGCTCCAGAACACTCAGCGGCCTGGTTACGAATCGCGCACAGCACCACCCACCAGGTCACCAGAATCCAGCCAAAGAAAAACACCGCCGCCATCCAGAACGCGAAAATGCCGTCCCAGGCAAACGGACCCGTATGGAAAAAACCGACGGTTTCGCCGCCGACAAACCCGGTGGCGGTCCACAGGCAGAAAAATCCATACCAGCGGGGAAATACCGCAGCGGCACTTGGGCGGTACAAGGCGCACAGGCCCACAGCCAATACCTGAATCAATGCCGGCGGTACCGCGCCAATAAAGAACATCCAGCTCAGGTCATTTAGCGCCTGAACAATTTCCGGCGGGCGTTCCGGGCGAAACGCGCACACCAGCCACAGCGCCGAGGGGATGATGATCGCCATTACCGTACCGGTAGCACAGGCCATCTGCACACCTGCCAGCGGCTGCACCAGCGGGCCCTCAATACGCTTCATCTGGGTTGAGATCACTACGGCGAACGGCCAGAACATCGTGGCGCCGAGCATCATCAGCAGTGCGGCAAAGCGGATGTGATTGCCACCACCGGCGTACATCTGTGCCGTTTCCAGCGTGCTCATGGCCGGCGAAGGTGGTGGCACCCAACCTGCCAGCAGCAAGGCGATGCCCATCAATACCGCCATGGCCATGGCGGCATGCACGCAGAGCAATTGCGAGTTGGTATTGCTATGCATCATTCACTTCCCGAACGGTTGCAACTGCACAAAAGGCCGCAACCCTCACGAGTTGCGGCCACATCAGCTTGTGTCAGCAGACGCTAGCGGATACCGCTGCGAGCCATGTCTTCGGACGAGAAGATGGAGGCCGGATGCTTATCAATCTGACCATAGCCACCGCCCTTGAACGCAGTGAACGACGGCACCATGTATGCGCCTCGCTCGAGGTCGAGCGTCACTGTCTGATCCGGCACCATGCCGTAACCAAATACATAGTTAGGAATGGTCGGCATGGTATCCACACGGATCAGCTTGCCGGCGGCATCGTAGCTATCCGAGGTACCGGCACCCGATACGTCTTCATCGAAGTAGAACTTGCGCTTGGGCAACAGATGGCGGAAGCCGGGCTTCAGAGTGGCTTCCACGACCCGTACGCGGTGAAGCTCGAAACGCATGCACTCGGGATTCGGGAAGTTCTTGGTCAGGAGCTTGTCTTCGGTACAGGCGTTGAAATCGTAGATGGCGAAGTTGTTGTAGTTGATGAACTTCTCTTCTACACCCACGTACTTGAAGTCATAACGATCCTGACGCCCAAGGAACAGACGTTGCTGGTCCATGGTCGTGATGCCGCCAGCCACCGGCGATGGCGTGTCGTAGGACAAGTCAGGGGCCAATTTAACCCGGCGCTGCCCCGGCAAGTACTGCCATGCACGCTGCTCGCCATCGATATTGGTGCGCACCAGCGTCTGTTCGCCATTGCGACGGGCTGGATCGTAGAGCGCGATACGTACCCGGAAGTACTCGACATCGCTGCCACGCGGCCCGCTGTTGGCCTCATCCACGAAGTCATTGGCGAACCAGAGTTTCTCGGCGTTGACCAGGATGCGACGGCCACTACCATCGACAAAGTAGGAGCGCAGGTTGCCAAACAGATTGGGGTTGTATTGCATCTGGTGGTTCCAGACCACCTCGTTGCCGGTCTTCGGGGCCGGGAACGGAACACCGCCGTAGCATCCCTCGATCGTCACACCGCCATTCGCAGTTTTGCAGGCGTCGACGTTCTTGCTGGTGTTGGCCAGGTAGTAGTCGGGGAAACGAGCCGTGCGACGGGTTGGATAAACGTGCATCTTGAAATCAGGGTACTGCTTGAACAACGCCTTTTGCCCATCGGTCAGGCGTGACTCGTACTCACCCAGGTTCTGCGCGGTGATGATAAACAGCGGTTTGTCGTTCCACGGGTCACAGTAGTTGTTCGGGTCTTTCTTGTCGTAGCACGCCGGGATGCCGATTGGCTCACCGGTGTAGGCCGGAATCGTGCCATCTGCACTGGCAGTGCTCTGCGAGCCGAACGCTGTCAGCCCGGAGCCGCCCAGCTCGCTCGCAGCTGCAGCCTGAATGGCGCTGAGCAGGGCCGTTACGGCCAGTGCACCAGCTAGGTAATTGCTTCGCTTCATGCTTCCCTCTCTTGTTGTAATCATCGGGTGGCGCTGCCATTACAACGCCGGACTCATAACCGTCGAAGCCTGCACACACATGGCCTCTTCGTAACGCATCCTTTGCAGCTATCAAGCAAGCACCAGTTGGCAGCAACTCGCATCAGCGGCTCCTGTTCGTCGCGCAATTACTCTGAACAGAGCCAAACCAAACCTTCAGCGGTGTACCAACGATTGCTGAATTTACGTTACGCCCCCCATCTCAACCTGGTGTCGTCGGAACCGACGAAATCCAAAATTTCAACACATTCCTTGAATATACAGGGGCCGTTCAACCACCCGTGGCAAGCGCCACACCACAGCAGAATCGTGGCGTAGCGCCGGCCCGAGCACAGTCACGCGCAACCAGCCAGGTATCCACTTAACGCAGTGAGCCACCCGCTTCCAGGGTGCTCAACAGCAGCGCAGGCGGTGCAAAGCGATCACCGTATGCTTGCTGCAACACCTGCGCACGCTCGATAAAACGCTCAATTCCATAACCATTCACGAACTGCAGGAAACCACCCGTCCACATCGGCGCGCCAATACCCAGAATCGAGCCGACGTTGCCATCAGCCACCGAGCGCAGCACGCCCTCCTGCAGGCACTTCACCGCCTCGATGACCTGACGAAATAGCAGGCGCTCCTTGATATCCTCAACCGGCACCGCTACATCAGCCTTGTAGAACAGCTCGTAGAGCCCAGGCCAGATGGTCTTCTCGCCGCCCTCCGGGTAGTCATAGAAGCCACCGCCATAGTGCCGGCCAGGACGGTTGTGATCCTTGATCAGGATATTGCCCACTTCGTCGCTGTGACTGTTGTCGAAGACGGTGGCGAATACACCCATTTCCTTCTGCGTTTCATTGACCTTGCGCATCAGCTCCAGGCTGACCTCGTCGAGCACGGTCAGCGGACCTACCGGCATGCCGATCTGCTTGCCCAGGTTGTCGATCAGCAGCGGATCGACGCCCTCCAGCAGCAGCTTGCAGCCTTCGTCGAAGAAGCTGCCGAAAGTGCGCGAGGTAAAGAAACCCAGCGAGTCGTTGACCACGATCGCGGTCTTGCCGATTTGCCGGGCAAAATCGAAGGCCTTGGCCAGAGTTTCGTCGCTGGTCTGCTCACCGCAGATGATTTCCACCAGCGGCATCTTCTCCACCGGCGAGAAGAAATGAATCCCGATGAAGTTGCCCGGGCGTTTGGATGCGCTGGCCAGCAGCGAAATCGGCAGCGTCGATGTGTTGGTGCCGAACACGGCATGCTCGGGCAGCTGCGCCTCCGCTGCCTGGGTGACCCTGCCCTTGAGCTCGACACTCTCGAACACCGCCTCGACGATGAAATCGGCACCTTGAAGATCGGCGTAATCGGCAGTCGGGGTAATCAGGGCCAGCGTCTCGGCCCTTTTGCTTTCACTCAGACGTCCCTGGCTGACCAGCTTGCTCAGCAGCTTATCGATATTGGCCTTGCCACGCTCAGCGCTCTCCAGGCTGACATCGAGCAACACCACCTCTATTCCAACCTTGGCCGCGACATGGGCAATACCGTTACCCATCATGCCTGCGCCGAGAATGCCCAGCTTGGTCACACGACTTTTATCGAAGCCTTTGGGCCGGCTGGAGCCCCCGTTGACCTCGTTCATCTGGAAGAACATGGTGTTGATGATGTTCTTCGCCTGCACGCTGGCGGCTAGGAAGGTGAGGCCACGGGTTTCCACCACCAGCGCCGCATCAAACTCCAGCAAGGTGGACTCCGCCGCCACGGCAAGAATGCGCTCCGGCGCCGGCAACAGACCCCGGGTGTTCTTGGCTGTCATCGCCAGAGCCCCGGCCAGCATCTGCGCCACATGCGGTTGTTGCGCGGTACCACCGGGGATCTTGTGCCCCTTGCGATCCCACGGCTGCACGCCACGGGACTCATCAGCAGGCTGCGCCTTGATCCACGCCTTGGCTGCCGGAACCAGTGCATCCGCCTGATCAACCAACTCGCTCACCAGACCCAGCCCAAGCGCCTCCATCGGTTTGAGGCGCTTGCCCTCGAGCAGCAGAGGCAAGGCCTTTTCCAGACCGAGGCTATGCACCAGGCGGACGATGCCGCCAGCGCCAGGCAACAGACCGAGGGAAACCTCAGGCAAGCCAACCACCACCGCAGGTGTATTGAGTACTACCCGGTAGTTACAAGCCAGTGCAATCTCAAAACCGCCACCCAAGGCCGCACCGTTGATCGCAGCCACCACCGGTACAGGCAGACGCTCCAGGCGCCGCAGGTCGTTCTTGGTCAACTCGATCTTGGCCTGGAAATCTGCCTCATCTCCAGGCTTGAAATCAGTCAGTTCGTTCAGATCACCACCCGCAAAGAAGGTACTTTTCGCCGAGGCGATTACCACCCCAGCCAAACCCTCTTCCTGCTCCAGGCGTTGCACGGTCTCGTGCATGGTGTCGCGATACAGCTGATTCATCGCGTTGACGGAACCAGGCATATCCATGGTGATGGTGACGATACCGTCAGCATCCTTGGCGTAGTTGAATGCACTCATAGTCGGTGTATCTCGCAAGAAAGGGTGTCGGCGCCGTGGTTGGCGGCGCACAAAAATGGCTCAGACTCGTTCGATGATGGTGGCGATGCCCATGCCGCCGCCGACGCACAAAGCGATCAGCCCACGCTTGAGATTGCGCCGCTCCAGCTCATCGAGCACGGTACCGACCAGCATCGCGCCGGTAGCACCGATGGGATGGCCGAGGGCGATGGCACCACCGTTGACGTTGGTGATGTCAGGGGAGATATCGAGGTCGCGCATGAAGCGCAGGGCAACCGAGGCAAAGGCCTCATTGATCTCGAACAGGTCGATATCCGCTACCGTCAGCCCGGCTTTGGCCAGGGCCTTCTTCGCTGCCGGGCCGGGACCGGCCAACATCAATGTGGGTTCAGTGGACAGCACCGCCGTGGCGACAATCCGCCCACGTGGCATCAGCCCCAGCTCCTTGCCGATACGCTCGCTACCCAGCAGCGTGGCGCTAGCACCATCGACGATGCCCGACGAGTTGCCGGCCGTGTGGATAGGCTCGATACGCGCCACCTGCGGGTATTTGCGCAGGGCGATATCGGCATAACCGACCTTGCCCATGGCGGCGAACGAGGGCTTGAGCTGCCCCAGCGCCTCCATGGTGGTGGCCGGTTTGATGAACTCATCACGCTCAAGCAGCACCAGGCCATTGACGTCGCGCACGGGTACTACCGAGCGGTCAAAGTAACCACTGTCGCGAGCATGGGCAGCACGCTGCTGGGAAACCAGGGCGAAACGGTCAACATCCTCGCGCGAGTAGCCGTCCAGTGCCGCCAACAGATCTGCACCGATACCTTGCGGCACGGACTGCAGCTTGAAGGCGATTTCAGGGTCCTGAATCCAGGCACCACCGGCAACCCCCATGGGCAGGCGCGACATAGACTCAACACCACCAGCCACAATCAGGTCTTCCCAACCGCTGGCAATCCGGCTCGCGGCCTGATTCACGGCCTCCAGGCCGGACGCACAGAAGCGGTCGATCTGCACACCTGGCACGCTTTCATCCCAGCCGGCATATTGCACGGTGCACTTGGCGACATCGCCGCCCTGCTCTCCCACCGGCTGGCCGCAGCCAAAGACCACGTCATCGACGCGAGCAGTATCCAGGTCGTATCGCTGCTGCAGCTCGGTGAGCAGGCCTGCAGCCATATGAACGGGCTTGACGGTATAGAGCGAGCCGTCCTTTTTGCCCTTACCACGCGGCGTACGGACGGCGTCGTAAATGAATACTGCCTGTGACATGGGAGGTTCCTCTTGGCGATTTCGGTTGGATGACCGAAGCCTAAGTACCTCCCCACCTGGCTACATCGTCGGAATCGACGATCACCACAGCGCGCCCGCGCCGGACTATCCCTACCTGTGTCTGCCGCCACCTAGGGACAACCGCCGGGAACCTCACGACAGCCCGTCAAACCGCCCCGGAGACCCATTCCAGACGCGCGGAAGAGTTAACCAGGAGTGAAAGCGCTTGCACCTATGGCAACTTGCCCATAGTTTAAAAATCCAATAAAAACAGGTGGGGCGCATGGCAGCCCCGCAAAGGATTCATGATGTCGTCGAATCACCGCTCCTCGCCCTATATCTCGCGAACCAAGGTGACTCCCCCTGCCACCTCGCGCTTCGAAGTGCCGCGTCAGGCCATGCTTGAGCGCGCCGGGCAGGCCGATACCAGCCGCGCCGTACTGGTGCATGCGCCAGCCGGTTTCGGCAAGACCACCTTCATGACGCAATTGCTGACCCGCTATCGCCAACAGGGCGTAGCAACCATCTGGCTGACCCTGGATGCCGGCGACAACGATGTCTCGCGGTTCCTCAGCGGCTTCGCCACCGCGATCGCCAGCCTACAGCCCGCGACTGAACAACAGGATCTGGGACAGCTGCGCAATGCCGAGCTGGTCGCCTGGATTCTTGACCGCATAGCTGAAACCCACACCCCGCTGGCGATCTTCTTCGACGACTTCGAAGCTATACGCAACCCTGTCGTACTTGGCCTGGTCGCTCGCGGCATCGAAGCGATACCACACAAGACCTGCCTGGTCATCGGCAGTCGAACCCTGCCGGATATCGGCCTGGCTCGCCTGCGTGCACGCGGCACGCTGACCGAGATCGATGCCGCCGGCCTGCGCTTCAACGCCGAAGAAACCCAGGACTTCCTCACCCAGCGCCGTGGCGTGGGCCTGAGCGATATTCAGGTCGAACGCCTGCAGAGCAGCACCGAAGGCTGGGTCACCGCCCTCTGGCTAGCCTCCCTGGCACTGGAGAACCACGGCGATACCGACAAGTTTCTCGATTCCTTTTCCGGTTCCAATGCGGCCATCGCCGCTTACCTGGCCGAGGATGTGCTGGCTGCCCTTCCCGAACCCCTGCGCTTGTTCCTGCTGCGCAGCAGCATGCTCGACGAGCTCAGCCCGGCGCTGTGCAACGCGGTTTGCGGCCACCACAACAGCCTCGACATGCTGCGCGAACTGGAGCGCCACCAGCTGTTTCTCGTCTCGGTAGACGAACAGCGTGATCTGTACCGTTACCACAGCCTGTTTCTCGACTTCCTTCGCCACCAGATGCAGCGCCGCCACAGCGAGGAGCTCCCCGCCCTGCATCTGGCGGCCTGCAATGCCTACCTCGAGGAAGGCCGGGTCATTCCAGCCATCCGCCATGCCTTGCAATGCGGCAATACGCAGATTGCAATCGGCCTGCTCCATCAGCACGTCGATATGTTGCTCAGCCAAGGCCGCCTGCGCTTGCTGGCCGAATGCATCGGCCAGTTGCCAAAAGCCGAACTGCAGCACCATCCGCGCCTGCAATTGATCCGCGCCTGGTGTACCGCCTTCACCTGGGGCCCCAAGGAAGCCATGACGCTGGTTGCGGATATCGACAGTTCCACCCTCTCCGGCGAGTCTGCGGCCTATCTGCTGGCCTTGCGCCCGATGCTGCTGGTGATGATGGATCGTATCGAGCAAGCCTACGAGATGGGCACACAATCACTGACCCAAGTTCCCACCGAACATCCGTTTGCCTGGGCCATGCTCAACCAGGCGCTGACACAGACCAGCATCCTCCTCGGCCGGCATCAGGAAGCACACCACTTCGTCGATGAGGCGCGTCGGGCGCAAAGCGACTCCGCCGGGGCCTTCGGTTTTGTCTTGGCCGAATCGGCCGAAGCCCTGCTCGACATGATGGCCGGACGCCTCAAACAGGCGACCGCACGCCTGCGCCTGGCCACCACCATGCTCGAAGCCTCGCGCCGGCGTGATCGCAACGGTAACGCGCTGGCCGCGATCCAGCTGGCCGAGGCCCTGTACGAAAGCGACGAGTGCGACGAGGCGCAGCGCCTGCTGCTGATCTACACCCCGCTGGTGCAGGACCTCGGCCTCTCCGACGCCCTGATCACGGCCCATACCCTGCTGGCCCGCATCGCCGATGACAAAGGCGATCGTGAGCGTGCCCTGCAGTTGCTCAGCGAGCTCGAGAACGTTGGCCACCGCCTCGGTCTTCCGCGCGTCTCGGCCAGTGCGCGCTTGGAAAGAGCCATGCTGACCTTGGTTCATGGCGACCAGGCCGGCGCCCTTGAGCAACTGACGCTGGCCGAGCAGACCTTTCCCTGGGTCGAGGCCGCGAGCCACTGGGGGATCGCCAACGACACCCTGACCCCGACCATTGCCCGCCTGCGCTGGATGCTCCGTAGCGGCGCAGCCAGCAAGGCCATCGCGCCACTGCGCAGCGAGCTCGCCGAGGCCGAACGCCTGCAGCGCGGCCGTAGGGCGCTGAAATTGCGCATCCTGCTAGCCGAAGCCTTGTACCTCGACAATCAACACAAGATGGCCCTGCGCACCCTGGAGCGTGCCCTCAAGTTCGCCCAGACCGAAGGCTTTGTGCGCACCTTCCTGGAGGAAGGCGCAACCGTACAGGCCATGTTGCGCGAGCTGCACCACGAACGCGAAGACGGCGGCGAAACAGATGACAGCAGCCTCGAACGCTGGCTGCGCAGTAGCGCCGCACCTCAACCCGCTGCCAGCACCAGTAGCACCCTGGTCGACCCGCTGACCCAGAAGGAGCTGAAAGTGCTCCATCTGCTGGGCCAGGGGTTGTCCAATGCGGCGATGGCGGAAAAGCTGTTCGTTTCCGACTCCACCGTGCGCACACACTTGCGCAACATCAACCTCAAGCTGCACGCCAGCAGCCGCACACAGGCCATCGCCATCGCACGGCGCATGGGCCTGTGCCCCTGACGGCAGACCCTACGCGCCAAGCAAAAGGCCGCCCTCGGGCGGCCTTTTCACTGCAGCGGGCTCAAGACAACCGGGCGCGGTATTCGTCACGCAATAGACGCTTGAGCAGCTTGCCGTTGGGCTCGCGCGGCAGGCTCTCGGTGAAGTCGATCACCCGCGGGCACTTGATCGACGACAGCTGCCCGCGGCAGAAAGCAATCAGCTCGTCGACCAGCGCTGGTGTCGGCTCCACACCCGGCTCCAGTTGCACCACCGCACGCACCTCTTCGCCGAAGTCACTGTGCGGCGTGCCGATTACCGCCACGTCGAAGACCTTGGGGTGGGTGACCAGTACGTTTTCAGTCTCTTGCGGGTACACATTGACCCCACCGGAGATGATCATGTTGTTCTTGCGGTCGGTCAGATAAAGGAAGCCATCCGCATCCAGGTGACCGATGTCACCCACCGTGGCCCAACCAGCCTCGTTGAAGGCCTCGGCGGTTTTCTCCGGGTCCTTGTGATAGCTGAAGCGCGGACCGTTGGCGAAATACACCAGACCATCCTGGCCTGCCGGCAGCTCCTGGCCGTCCTCGCCGACGATATGCAGCTCACCCAGAATGGCCCGCCCCACGGTGCCGGGACGCTCCTGTGCGGTTTTGCTGTCGACCATGGTCGAACCGATGCTTTCCGTGCAGGAGTAGAACTCGGCGAGGATCGGCCCCCACCAGTGGATCATGGCCTGCTTGGTGGGCACCGGACACGGCGCGCCGGCATGCACCGCCACCTTCTGGCTGGACAGGTCGTAGCGACGACTCAGTTCCTGCGGCAACGCCAACAGACGATGGAACATGGTCGGCACCCACTGGCTGTGGGTCACGCGGTAACGCTCGATGGCCTTGAGGGCATTTTCGGCGTCGAACTTCTCCGCCATCACCAGGGTGCCACCGAGTATGGTCATGCCCTGCCCCCACTTCATGGGAGCCGCATGGTAATACGGTGACGACGAGTAATAGACCGCCTGTTCACCCACCCCGAAGCCACGCTGCATCAGGCCGGCAATCACCGCCGTACTGCCCAGCGGCAAGCCGGTGAGGTTCGGCTTGACCCCTTTCGGGCGGCCCGTGGTGCCGGAGGAATAGAGCATTTCGCTACCTTCGACAGCATCACGAATCGGGCTGCCATCGAAGGCCGACAACGCGTCATCGAACAGCTTTACCCCTGCGAGCGGGTCCAGGCTGTAGATCTGCGGCGGCCGCGGCAACGCGCGTATCGCATCCAGAATGGCGGGCGCAGTCTTGGCGCTGACCAGCAGTACCTGCGCCTCGCAGTCGGCCACGATATAGGCCGCTTCAGCTCCCGTCAGGCGGGTGCTGATAAAGGTGTAATACAGCCCGGCATAATGCGCCCCCCACTGCACTGCCGGGCATTCCAGGCGATTTTCCAGGCAGTAGGCAACGTGATCACCGGGCTTCAACCCCAGCCACTGGTACAGGCGCCCCAGTCGATTGGCGTAGGTGTCCAGAGCCGCATAGGTCAGGCTGGCACCACTCTCGGCCATGATCACGGCAGGTTTTTCCGGCGTACGCGCAGCGTGCGCGCCTGGGTACAGCTGGGGTTGTTTGTCGCTCATTTCAGCGGCCTCATGACAGTTGGCATTACTCTCGCTCGTGCGGCTGCACACGATTGTGGTTGTTATGGGGTGTCTCAGAGATGCTTCAGAATCCAGCCGAGTATCTGGCGTAACCGCGGGGTGTAAGGCGGGAAGAACATACGCGCCAACAACACCTGGGTCTTGACGATGGCACGCTCATGGGAAAAGGCACGAATGCCCCATTCACCGTGATAACTGCCAATGCCGGAATTGTTCACACCGCCGAATGGCAGGTTGTGATGCAGAAAATGCGCAGCAATATGGTTGACGCAGGTACCACCGGCCGTGGTGCGCTCGATCAACGCGTCGGCATTTGCCGCATCGCGACTCCAGATATACAGCGCCAGCGGCTTGGGCGCCGCATTGATGCGCTCGACCACCTCATCCAGATGATCGAAAGCAATGATCGGCAACACCGGGCCGAAGATCTCCTCGTGCATGATGCGCGCATCCTCGGGAATGTCGTCCAGCAAGGTCGGCGAAACAAAATGCGCCTCCACGTCCACCGCGCCACCGTAGATCACTCGTGCGCCGCGCGCGGTAGCGTCATCGATCAGGCCCGCCACGCGCTGGCTGTGTCGTACGTTAATCACCCGCGACAGCTCGGCATTCTTGGCAGCCATGCCTTCGCCATACCAGGCATCGAGGTGCGCACAAATACGCTGCACAAACTGATCCTTGATACTGCGATGCACATGGATGTGGTCAGGTGCGATGCAGGTCTGCCCGGCATTGATGAACTTGCCCCAGGCGATAGTCTTGGCTGCCAGCTCGATATCTGCCGTCTGATCCACCACCACCGGTGATTTGCCCCCTAACTCCAGGGTGACACTAGTGAGGTGCTTCGCCGCGGCAGTCATCACCACCTTGCCGATCGAAGGCGCACCGGTGAAGAAGCAATGATCGAACGGCAGCTCCAGCAGCGCCTGCGCCACACTGGCATCGCCCTCGAATACCGCCACTTCCGACTCGTCGAACACCTCACGGATGATCCGCACCAGCACCGCCGACAGGTTCGGGGCGATTTCCGAGGTCTTGATCATCACCGTGTTGCCGCTGGCAATGGCCGGAATCAACGGGCCCAAGGTCAAGGTCACCGGGTAGTTCCACGGCGCGATGATCAGGCAGCGGCCACGCGGTTCGTAACGCACCCAGGCGCGGGTTCCAAGCATCATCATCGACGGCGCCACGCGGCGTGGTTTCAGCCACTTTTTCAGGCGCCGGCAATAGTCCGAAATATCCATGACCACCGGCATCAATTCGGTGAAGTCGACCTCCACCGGCGGCCTTTTGAAGTCCCTGGCAGCCGCCTCGACGATCACCTCGCGATAATCCAAGAGCACACTGCGCAGGCGTTTCAGCTTGGCTATCCGCTGCTCCACGGTCGAGCTTCGCAGGCTGAACGATTTCTGGCGCTGCGCATCGAAAACCCTCTGGATATCTGCCGCCAACTGCGGGGTCAGGGACTCTGGCGGGAAGATCGGTGCCTGGGCAACGGACATGGCTGAACTCTCTGGAGTAGGACTGGCTGACACACATCATCATCAACCCAGGCGCAATGGAAATCGTCGTAAACGACGACACTGAAGAATCCGCCCCTGCCTAGCATTCAGGCATCAGCCCAAAGCAAAGCATGGACACTCCTATGATCGACAGTTACCAACCGCGCTGGATGAATGAAGAGCTCCTGGCGCTGCAGGATCTCGCCCGGCGCTTTACCGCCGAAGAAGTCACGCCCAACCAGGAGCGCTGGTACGAACAGGGCGCCACCGACCGCGAGGTGTGGCTCAAGGCCGGTGCCGCCGGAATCCTGCTGCCGGATATCTCCAGCGAATATGGCGGCTCCGATGGCACCTTTGCCCACGAAGCCGTGCTGTCCCAGGAGCTGTGCCTGGCCGGTGATACCAGCTGGCGCTGCGGTCAGCAGATCCATGTGATCGCCGCCCACTACATCGAGCGCTACGGCACCGAGGAACAGAAACAGCGCTACCTGCCAGGTCTGGCCAGTGGCGAACTGATTGCCGGCATGGGCATGACCGAGCCCAATGGCGGTACCGATCTGCAGAACATGCGTACCCGCGCGATCAAACACGGTGAAACCTACCTGATCAACGGCGCCAAGACCTTCATCACCAACGGTTCCACCGCCGACATCCTGGTACTGGCGGCGAAAACCAATCCCAAGGAAAAAGCCAAGGGCGTGTCGCTGTTCATCTTCGAAACCAGCAACCCGGGCTTTCGCGTCGGCAAGCGCCTGCAGAAGATCGGCCTGCACGGCTCCGACACCTGCGAGCTGTTCTTCGAGGACTGTGAAGTCCCGGCCAGCAGCCTGCTGGGTGGCGTCGAGGGGCGCGGCTTCTACCAGATGATGCAGGATCTCACCTACGAGCGGACCCTGACCGGCGTCAACTGCGCAGCCGTGATGGAACATGCCTTCCGCGTAACCCGCGACTACGCTCATGACCGCAGCATGTTCGACAAGCGCCTGGTCGACCTGCAACACCCGCGCTTCGAGCTGGCTGAAATCAAGACCGCCGCGACCATCGCCCGCGTGTTCTCCGACTTTGCCGTCGAGCGCTATCTGGATGGCACCATCACCGCCGACATCGCCTCGATGAGCAAATGGTGGATCAGCGAACAGCAGTGCGAAATCGTCAGCCGCTGCCTGCAACTGTTTGGCGGTCATGGCTACATGCTCGAGTATCCGATTGCGCGCATGTACGTCGATGCACGTATCGAACCGATCTACGCCGGCTCCAACGAGATCCTCAAGGAAATCATCGGCCGCGGTCTGTAACACCGGCAGGTGTCCAGCGGCCGAGGCAGCCGGACACCTGCACGCCCCATCCCCAGCACACCTGCGCACTAACGGCAGCCCGTGCTTTCTGCAAGATCAGCACCCATTACGCAACGATGAAGTCCAGCCAGGGCATGCCCTGATTGGACTTCATGCGTTCAGACCACCGCGTCTTCTGGCGCACCGCTCACCCGGAACCACAGGGCATATAGCGCCGGCACCAACAGCAGGGTAATCACGGTACCCACTGCCACTCCGCCGATCAGCACATAGGCCAGCGGCCCCCAATAGGCGTCATGGGTCAGCGGGATAAAGGCCAGCACCGCCGCCAATGCGGTCAGGATCACCGGGCGGGCACGCTGCACCGCGGCCTCCACCACGGCATCGAATGGCTTCATCCCCGCCTCGAAGTTGTCGCTTACCTGCTGGGTGAGAATCAGCGTATTGCGCATCACGATGCCGGCCAGGCCGGTCAGCCCAAGCAACGCAACAAAGCCAAAGGGTTGCTGGAACAACAACAACGCCAGCGCCGCACCGATCAACCCGAGCGGTGCCGTAAACACCACCATGAGCGTGCCGGCAAATGAGCGCATCTGCAGCATGATGAACACCAGCATGGTGATGAACATCATCGGCTGGAGTTTCTTGATCGAGTCGTTGGCTCGCTCCGAGGCCTCTACCGTGCCGGCAATGAGGATCTGATAACCCGCCGGCAGCGTCGCTCGCACCTGCTCCAGATCAGTCCAGATCGCCATGCTCACGTCATTCGGCTGAGCACCCACGGCATCGGCCTGGATCATCAGCGAGCGCTGGCGCTGGTAACGCCTGATCAGCGGTTCCTCGAAGCGGATATCGAGCTGGCCGAGCTGGCTGAGCGGCAGCTTCTGCTGGTTCGGCGCAATGATTTCCAGCGAGCTCAGGCTGGCAGAGTCGAGACGATCGAATGGTCGCTGCATCCGCGCGACAACATCCACGGTGCGGATATCCTGACGCAGCCGAGTCACCGTCAGGCCATCGAGCTGAAACTGCATCTGTTGCGAAACCTGCTGCGGAGTCAGGCCCAGCAAGCGCAAACGCTCACTGTCCATGGACAGGTGCAGTACCGGCACCCGCTCGTCCCACTCCAGATGAGGTTCGAGCACATGGGAATTGGCCGCCATTACCGCCCGGATCTGATGCCCGATGACCCGTAGTTGCAGTGGGTCCGGACCGACCACTCGAAACTCCACCGGCCAAGGCACAGGCGTGCCATAGCTCAAGCCGACCACGCGGATACGAGCCTCGGGGAAGGCCCCGTCCTTGATTGCCTGCTCAAGTTTGGCCATGACCTGATCGCGTTCCGCAGCACTGCCGGTCATGGCAATAACCCGGGCAAATGCCGAGTTGGGCATCTCTGGATTGGCAGTAATAAAAAAGCGCGGGGCACCCGCGCCGATATAAGCCGAGAAGGATTTAACCTCCTCAATGGGCTCCAGCATGGCCTCGATACGCCGCACCACGGAATCAGTCGCCGCAATGCTGCTGCCTTGCGGCAGATACACGCTGATCATCACCTCTGGCCGATCGGAAACCGGAAAGAACTGCTGCTCCACCCAAAACGCCATGGCAATCGCCGACAGCGCCAGCAGCCCCAGGGTGCCGGCCACCACTGTCTTGCGATAACGCACGCAGCCACTCACCCAGCGGCGCAAACGCACGTAGCCAGGCGTCTGATAGGCATCGCCAGGATTACCCCGATGCTTACCCACATCCGGCAGCAACTTGACCCCCAGGTACGGCACAAACAGCACCGCCACCAACCAGGAAGCCGTCAACGCAATCAGCAGTACCCAGAACAGGTTGCCGGCGTATTCACCCACCGAGGAGTGAGCAAAGCCGATGGGCAGAAAACCCGCGACCGTGATGAATGTGCCAAACAGCATGGGCGCCGCCGTCACCGTCCAGGCATGAGCGGCCGCATGCACCCGGTCGTAACCGGCCTCCATCTTCACCAGCATCATTTCCACGGCAATGATGGCGTCGTCTACCAGCAGGCCAAGGGAGATGATCAGTGCCCCCAGGGTAATGCGGTCCAGATTGATGCCCATCATCAGCATGACCACAAAGCTGATACCCAGGGTCAGGGGCACCGCCACCCCAACCACCAGGCCGGCGCGCCAGCCGATGGCCAGCACGCTGACGGCCACCACCACCAGCACCGCGATAAGGAACTTGATCTGGAACAGGTTGACTGCACTGGCAACCAGATTGGCCTGGTTGGTCAGCACCTCCAGCGACATACCCAGTGGCAGCCCTTCACGCTCGCTGTCGATGAAACGGCGCAATTGCTCACCGAGCTCCAGACCATTCGCGCCACTGGCCATCACCACCCCGAGCAGCACCGCTTCCTGTCCATGGGAGCGCACCAAATAGCTGGGAGGATCTTCGTAACCGCGGCGGATGCTGGCGATATCGGCCAGTTTCAGCACGCGGTTGCCAACATTCAGCGGTACGCCAGCCAGGGCATCGAGATCCGCCAGATCGGTATCCAGGCGCAAGTACAGGTGCGGGCCACGCGTTTCCAGGCGCCCCGCCGGCAACAGACGGTTATTCGCATCGATCGCCTCGAACACGGCCTGTGCGGAAATACCCAGGTTGCTCAGCCGCGCATTGTCGAACTCGACGAATACCCGCTCGGTACGCTCGCCCAGCACCTGCGCCTTGTGGATACCCGCAACGAGCTGCAGGCGGTCACGGATCTGCTCGGCCTCGCGGGTCAGCTCACGCAACGGCATGCCCGGTGCGGTCAGGGCGATCAGGCTGAAATAGACATCGCCAAAGTCATCATCCACCTTCGGCCCGATCACCCCTGCGGGCAGGCTGGCGGCCTCGTCATCCATGCGCTTGCGCACCTGGTACTGCAGGGCGAGCACCTGCTCCTTGCTGGTGTAGTCCTCAAACTCCACCTGGATATGCGCCTGGCCCTGGAGGATGGTGGTATCGACCCGGTACAGGTGCTCCACTTCCTGAATGCGTTTCTCCAGCCGATCGACCACCTGGCTTTGCAGCTCCTGCGGGGTAGCGCCCGGCCAGCTGACGCTGACAATCATCGCCCGCACGGTGAAGGCCGGGTCTTCCGCCCGCCCCAGCTGCAAGAATGCATAGGCGCCGGTAATCGCCGCCAGCATGATAAGAAACAGGGTCACCGCACGCTCACGCACCGCCAGCGCAGACAGATTGGGAAAGCTCACCGGGACAACTCCCGCGCGGCCATGCCTTCGCTGAGCAAATGGGTGCCCAGCACCACGATATGGTCGCCGACGCCTAACGGGCCACGGATGTGCGCGCGCTCCACATCGAGCGCCAGCACCGCAACAGCAACCGAATGCACCTGGCCCGCCTTGAATACCCAGACACGCGGGCCTGTGCCACGCTCGTTGATCGCCGCCAGCGGTACGCTGAACTCCACACCCGTCGTTCCGGGATCAGCAAAGCGAGTGCGCACCACTGCCCCCAGCAGTAATGGGTTGGCCTTTCCGGTAATGGTGTAGCGCGCCCGCAGGGTACGCCCCAGCGGGTCGACCGCTCCGGCCTTCTCCCGCAGGCGCAATGTGATGGCACCATCGGTTTGCACAATCTCACCGACTGCTGGTGGGCTCACCTGCTCGGGGAAGTGCACCTCCACCTCCCGCGCCCCAGCCTGGGCCAGCAGTGCGACTGGCTGTCCAGCCGCCACCACCTGCCCTACCTCGCCAGACACATCCACCAGCACGCCGCTGGCCGGTGCCCGCAATTGGCCGTATTCGAAGGCATTACGCGCCTGGTGCAGATGCGCCTGGGCCACTTCGCGGCGCGTGCGCGCCTCCCGCACAGCCAGCTCCGAGCCCTCCAGGGCCTGGGCGGTGACAAAGTGCTTGGCCAGCAACTGCCGCTGACGCGCGAGATCCGCCTCGGCGCTGGCCAAGGCCGTATCGGCCGCCGCCAGCAGCGCCTGGGCTGCACGCACGCTCTGCTCCAGATCGCGCTTGTCCAGCTCGAACAGCACCTCACCGGCCCTGATTTGCTGGCCTGCATCGACCTTACGCGCGGTAATCCGCCCACCTACCTGAAACGATAGCGAGGACTCGACCTGCGCCCGCACGATGCCCGACAACCCCAAGACGCCAGCAGAACTGGCCGTCACCGCCTCGGTTTTGAGCAGCGGTGGCAAGCTTTTGACAGCGCTGGACTGACCCTGCTCGCCACAGCCGATCAGGGACAGCGCAATAAGGAACAGTGATAGCCGTGCCATGTGCATGGAAAACTCCCTGTACGAATCACAAAAAAAAGGCCGTCCGAGAACAAAATCTCGACGGCCATAAAGCTCCACCAGAATGACTCTCGCCGCTCAGGCCTGGCTGGAGAACACTGCAAATCACCCCTGGCTTAGTGGAATTCTGACCACCAGGCCATCCCACTCTTCGCGCATCTTCAGTTGGCAACCCAGGCGGCTGCTGTCATTCACCTCAAAGGCCCCTTCGAGCATGAAGGCCTCGTCACTGCTGCGCGCCGGCAAGCGTGATTGCCAGGCCGGGTCAACATACACATGGCAGGTCGCACAACTGCAGGCTCCGCCACACTCACCGTCGATACCCGGCACCAGATTATCGACGGCGATCTGCATCAGCGAGCGGCCCGTCTCGGCTTCTACGCTGTGTACGACATCCGAGCTTTCGATAAAGATGACTGTTGGCATGCTTCTACTTCCTACTGTCCTGGCAGCAATCAGCTGGCCGCAGCCAGGAACGATTTGAGGCCGATACTTTCGTCAGCCAATACCTGCGGATCGACCTGTACCCGCTCGGCCACCAGACGCTTGGCGATCATGAAATCCTGCGGCCGGTTGACGGCATCCACGGACAGCACCACCCCGCCACGCAGGTAGAAAGCGCAGAAGGACTCAGCCGCCATATCGCCACGCAGCACCAATTGGTCGTAACCCTGGGACAGGCCGACCATCTGCAGTTTGAGATCGAACTGGTCGGACCAGAACCAGGGCACGGCAATGTGCGGAAGATTCTTGCCACAGATCGAATGGGCCGCCGTGCGCGCCTGTTCCTGGGCACTGGGCACCGACTCGATCCGGATGAAACAGTTGAGGAAGCCATTAACGTGCTGAGCGCAGTCGCCAATGGCCAGAATCGCCGGGTCAATGGTTTGCGCGTACGAGTCGACGACGATGCCGTTGTCGATCTCCAGCCCTGCTTCACGGGCCAGCTCGTCATTGGGCAGGATGCCGATACCGACGATGATCAGATCAACCGCCAACTCGCTGCCGTCACTCAGCCGCACCGACTCCACGCGCTCGGCGCCGTGGAATGACTGCACACCGGTACCAGTGCGTACGTCCACCCCTCGTGAACGATGGGCACGCTCGTAGAATGCGGAAATCTCCGGCGCGGCAACCCGTGCCAGCACTCGCGGCGCAGCCTCCAGAACAGTGACCTGCAGGCCGCTCTTGATCCCGACCGAAGCAGCCTCCAGGCCAATATAGCCGCCACCTATCACCAACAGACGCTTGCCCGCAGTGAAGTCCAACTGCAGCCGTTCGATATCTGCCAGGGTACGGATGTAGTGCACATTGGGCTTCTGTGCAGCCGGGTCATCCAGGCGCCGTGCACGCCCGCCGGTAGCCAGCACCAGCTTGTCATAGGCCTGGGTGCGACCATCGCTGAGCATCACGCTACGTCGCTCGCGGTCGATGCCGCAGACCTGCACACCGGTCCAGCACTCCACCTGCAACTTGTCATAGGCGGCGGCGCTGCGAATCAGCAACGACTCGCGGCTCGCCTCGCCGGACAGGTAGGTCTTGGACAGCGGCGGCCGTCGATAGGGCAGTTCGGGCTCATCGCCAATCAGGATGATGCGGCCGGGGTAGCCGTTCTGACGCAGCGTAGCCACCACCTCGGCACCGGCATGACCGGCTCCGACGATGACGGCAGTTTCGCTCTGTGAATACATGGGACGGCACTCTTCGAGGTGGCTTGCAATTTTCAGCCATGCTCGCCCGCAACCCGAACCTGCACATCGTCGTTTGCGACGAACTCGTGCCCCACCAGCACCCGACTCACTTCCCGGGTACAGCCTAGGCGCAGCGCACCAGGCCCTGGTCGTGCAACTTGCCAAACTCCGCACTACTCAAACCCAGCACATCCAGCAACACCGCCTCGGTGTCGGCACCCAGACGTGGGGCCGCTTGTGGCGGCAGGTTATGCTCGGCAAAACGCAGCGGCATCCCCGGGGTCAGTAGCGGCCCCACGCCCGGTTGATCGAGCATCTGGAACAACGGATTCTGCTCGGAGCAGGACGGATCCTCGTGAAGCAATTGCGTGACGCTCTGGTAGCGGCTCCAGCACACGCCCGACGCCGCGAAGGCGGTGGCCACTTGCGCCTGCGTCCGCAACGCAACCCAAGGCGCAATCAGCGCAGCCAGCGCATCACGCGCATGGAAACGTTCGCCCTCGCGATCCAGATCCACCCCCAGGGTGCTAGCCAGCATCGCAACCTGTTCGCTAATACCGGTGACTTCGCACAGGCTGCGCCACTGTTTGAGCGTCAGGCCGACCAGCATGATGCGCTGGCCATCCTGCGTGACGAAGTCGCGCCCGAACGCACCGTACAAGTCATTCCCGTGACGCTGGCGCTGACGTCCCAATTGCGCTTCGGCGAGGAAACCGAGATGCCCCATCACCGCCAGAGCGACATCCTCTAGCGCCAGCTTCACATGCTGGCCCACACCACTGCGTTGACGCTGGCGCTCGGCAGCCAGCAGACCAACCGCAGCCATCTGCCCGGTGATCAAATCCCAGGCCGGCAGCACATGATTGACTGCGCCCTGGGCATCCTGTGGACCGGTCAGGTATGGCAGGCCGATTCGCGGATTTACCGTGTAATCCACCGCCGAGCCACCCTGTCGGTCGCCCTGGATGGTCAGTTGAATCAGATCGGCACGCTGCTCGCGCAGCGTCTCGTAGTCCAGCCAGCCGCGTGCAGGGAAGTTGGTCAGGAGAATCCCTGCGTCCTCGCCCGGCGCGCTGATCAGTGCTTGTGCCAGCTCGCGCCCCTGCGGTTTGCCGATGTCGATGGCCACCGAGCGCTTGGCCTTGTTCAGGCCAGCCCAGAACAAGCTGGTATCGTCCTCGGTCACCGGCCAGCGGCGGTAATCCAGGCCACCGTCGATGCCGTCGATACGGATCACCTCGGCGCCCAGTTGCGCCAGGGTCATACCACCCAGTGGCGCCGCGACGAAGGCGGATACTTCGACGACACGCAGGCCCTGCAGAATCGCCCCGGTCATCAGGCGGCCTCGGCTTTCAGCGCGGATTCCAGCAGGCTGCGGCCAATCACCTTCAGCGCCAGCGTCTCCTCGGCGCCTTCGAAAATCGACAGCACCCGCGCATCGACGAAGTAGCGACTAACCGCTACCTCTTCCGCATAGCCCATGCCGCCATGAATCTGTAGCGCTTCACGGGTGACCAGCTCGGCGCTGCGACAGGCGAACAGCTTGACCAGGCTCGCCTCCATACGCCCATGCCCCTGGGCCAGCAGGCGTCCGACCGAATAGGTGAGGTAACGGCTGGCCACATAGCGCGCGGCCATCTTCGCCAACTTGGCACCGGTCAGTGGGTAGTCGAGCAAAGGCGCACCAAACACCTTGCGCTCGCCGGCATAGCGCAGGCCGGCCAGCAACGCAGCGCGCATCACCCCGCTGGCACGCCCGGCGGTCTGCATGCGGCCGCCGGTCATGCCGGCCATGGTGTGGTAGAAGCCCTTGCCGAGACCCTGCTCCTCGCCAATCACATTGGCATCGGGGACGAAGAAGTCCTCGAACGACAGGTCGAACGAATGCATGCCACGGTAGCCAATGGTCGGGATCGCGCGCCCCGTGATACGCCCGCCAGTGGGTTGGCGATAATCGAAATCATGGCCGTCGTAGCTCGGTTTCTCGGCCAGCAACAGACTCAAACCACGATGACCGAGGCTTTTGTCCGGATGGGTGCGCGTCACCACCATCAGCACTTCGGCCTTGCCGGCAAACGTGCACCAGGTCTTCGCCCCATTGAGTCGCCAGCCGCCTTCGCAGCGGGTACCGCGCAGGGTCAGGCCAGCCACATCGGAACCATGATCCGGTTCAGTGATGGCAATGGCACAGAGCGGATCACCCACTGCCAAACGTGGCAGCCAGTGCTGCTTTTGCGCCTCGCTGCCACCACTGAGCAACGCGCGGGAAAGGATTTCCGGGCGTGTGATCAAGCTGCCTGCTGCCGCTAGCGAGGCTTCGGACAAGGCCTCGGTGACCACAATCATGGTCAACGCATCCTCTTCGTCATCCGGGGCACTACCGCCGTACTGCTCGGGAATGGACAGACCAAACACGCCCATTTCACGCATGGCATCGAGCAGAGAGTCCGGCACCGTCAGGTCATGGCGGTGGATGCATTCAGCCAGTGGCACCACGGTTTCGGCAGCGAAACGGCGGAACTGGTCCTGCACCATCGACAACTCGGCATCCATCGCCACCCGGCCGATCTGCTCGGGATGCTCCGCCAGCAGGCGAGCCGTCTCGTGCAGCGCACTGCCGGACAATACCGTGCGGCGCAGCGAACGCAGCCGCGAGTCCGCCGCAACACCGCGCAGCGCCGTGTCCGGCAAGTCGAGCTCGGCAATCACGCCCTCCAGGCGGTTAGCCACCAGACCGATGGCCTCGACGACGAAAACCATGACCAGCCGTCGATCCACTTCGCTGGTCGACGCCGCCATTGCCTGCAGCGCACGCTCAGCCGCCAGCAACTCGGCTCCCGCCCAGGCCAGCTCAAAGGTTGGTACCTGCATGGCATCGAGCAGCGCTGTATCCAGCACACCGCCATTGGCACAACGCAGCGCCAGAGCCGCTGTGGCCTGATCGAGCGTGCCGCGCAACTGGGCCAGCAGACTCATCGCATCTTCCGAGGCGGGTATCCCGGGAATGTGAAACATAAGTTGAACTCCACGCATCATTGGTCGGCAGTCGGTCGGCGGCGGTATTCGGCGACGAGATGCCGGGCCAGCACCTCACGCGCGCGCGCCACCACGGGGGCATCAATCATCTTGCCGCGGTAGGCAAATGCGCCGCGGCCCTCCACCTCGGCATAAGCATGCTCGGCCAGCAAACCCTGGGCGTACTCGACCTCGCTGGCACTGGGGGAAAACTCTTCATTGAGCACGGCAACTTGATCGGGATGGATGCAGAAAGCCCCCACCATGCCCAATTGCCGGGCCAGCACGATGGTCTGGCGAAAGCGCGGCAGGTCGCTGAAATCGGCAATCGAACCGGGAAAGCCGAACGGCAGAATGCCGGCGCGGCGACAGGCAAAAGCCACTTGCTGATTGGGCCAGAGCAGGGTTTCCGGTACCGGCTGCATACCGGCAGAAACGCAGAAATCCTCCGGCCCCAGGCTCATGCCCAGTAGCCGGGGCGACGCGCTGGCGATCTGGTCCAGCCACGGCAGCGCCGCTACATCCTCGATCTGCGCCAGGATCAGCGTCTGCCCCGGTAGCATGCTGCGCTGCACTTCGAGCCGCTCCAGCTCCTGGGCCAGCCTAAGCACCGCCTCGGCTGACGCCACCTTGGGCAGTACCACGGCACGCACCGCCGGGCTGACGACTGCCTGCAGGTCGTCCAGGCCGCCCTCTCCTAGCCCGTTGATGCGCACCAGTACATCCAGCCCATGGTCATTAATGGCCTGCGCAGCAGTGCCCGCAGCGTCACGAGCAAGCTGCTTGTGGCTCAACGCAACACTGTCTTCCAGATCGAGAATGCAGGCATCGGCACCACGCTGGTGGGCCTTATCGGTGAACTTGGCGATATGCGCCGGAACAAACAGCAGAGAGCGCCAGACAGGCAAGGCCTTGTTCATAGCCATCCCCCCAAGGTGGCAGAGGCAGTCGTGCAGACAAGGCCCTGCTGGTTGACGACCCAGAGTTCCAGCGTTTCCCCGCGACGGCTCCCGCACAGCAACAGCTGATCGCTATCGAACACTGGGCGCAGGGCACGAAAGCTGAAGCGGCCAATCGACTCGCCGGGGCACTGGCGAGCCACCTGCTCGGCGAGCAGGGTAGCCAGCAAGGGCCCATGCACCACCAGTGCCGGATAGTGCTCCTGGCGGGTGGCGTAATTGCGGTCGTAATGAATGCGGTGACCATTGAAGGTCAGGGCGCTGTAACGGAACAGCAGCACCGGATCAGGCTGCAACGGCACCTGGAAATCCGCGGTGGATGGTGCCGGCTCACCCGCCGGCAGGAAGGAAGGCCCGCTGGGCATTTCCCGATAGACCAGATGCTGCTTCTCAAACAGGCAACGTCGCCCACCCTGATTGGTGTGATGTTCCACACTGACAAACACCAGTGTGCCGCTGGAGCCCTGCTTGAGCTCTACCGAGCTAACCACTGAGCGCTGCTCGGCAGGCTCGCCGATGCGCAGCGGACGCTCGCAAAAGAACTCACCGGAAGCCCACATGCGCCGCGGCAACGGTACCGGCGGCAGGAAGCCACCGGTCTTGCCGTGTCCGTCTGCACCGAGCTCCCGCTGACGCACCGCCTCGTTGAAATACAGCCACTGCCAGGTCGGCGGCAACGTATCCGCCACAGCCGGTACCTGCTCACGATCGAGCAACGCGCCTAGCGCCTGCGCCGAAAATACACTGAGAACATCCTCGCGGATGCGCTCACGTCCGACCCAGCCGCGCAGGTGATCGATATCGATGGCGCTCATAGGCGTGCCGCCTCCTGGCTCACCAGCGGCAACCCCAGGGCAACACGCCGCGCCAGCCAGGGGCTCGGCCGGTAGCGTGGATCACCACTGAGGGCATGCAACTGGTTGAGGATCTGCACAATCCGCTGACCGCCCACGGCATCACCCAGGCCCAGCGGGCCTTGTGGGTAGCCGAGCCCCAGGCGCACGGCATCCTCGATGTCGTCGACGCTGGCGATACCACGCTGGGCGATATCGGCGGCGATATTGACGATGGTGGCGATGACCCGCTGTACGATGAAACCACAGCTATCGTTGATCACCGTGACCGCAACATCCTGCTGCCCCAGCAGCGCCAGCATGGCGTCGCGCACCTCGGGACGCGTGGCACTGGAGAGCATCAGGGTTCGGTGTCTGTCCAGCCCTGGCAGCGGGTCGACCGCCACCGTCTTGCTGGCATCCAGACCCCGAGATGCGCAATAGCGGCTGGTGTCCATGCCCCAGAACTGCACGAGCAGCGCATCGGCGACTGCAGCGTCATCGACCAGGCTCAGACCACCCTCGAGCACCAACCCGCACAGTTCGGCATGCTCATCAGCCGCAGGGTCAACCCACACCTGCAGGCCATGCGGCAGCGCTGGCAAAGCTGCAGGCGGCGTCTCCTGCTTGTCGGTGCCGATGTAGCGATACCAGCCCTCGCCCGTCTTGCGGCCGTACAACCCGGCGCCCAGGCGCGGCGCCACCAGCGGCGAGGGACGAAAGCGCGGCTCCTGGTAAAACTGCTGGTAGATCGACTCCATCACCTTGCCGGATACATCCAGCCCGGTCAGATCGAGCAGCTCAAACGGCCCCATACGGAAGCCAGCCGCATCGCGCAGCAGGGTGTCGATGGCCTGCACCCCGGCAACCCGCTCCTCGAGAATCCGCAACCCCTCGGTGTACAGGCCGCGCCCTGCGTGGTTGACCAGAAAGCCCGGCTGATCCTCGGCGACCACCGCACGGTGACCTGCGCCGGCGACCACTGCCTTGAGCGCCGCTACCGTGTCTGGCGAGGTGCGCACGGCAGCGATTACTTCTGCCACTTTCATCAGCGGTACCGGGTTGAAGAAGTGCAGCCCGGCCACCCGCTCCGGGCGCTGACAGCCCGCGGCAATATCCGCCACCATCAGCGACGAGGTGTTGCTGGCGAGAATCGCCGAGTCGCCCAGCACCTGCTCCAGCGTACGGAACAAGTCGCGCTTGACGTTGATGTCCTCGACCACCGCCTCGATGGCCAGCTCGCAGCCTTCCAGCTCCTCGATACGCTTGCAGGCCGAGATGCGCGCGATGATCTCCGCGCCCTGCTCCGGGCTGTAGCGCCCCTTGCTCACGGCCTTTTCGATCAACCCGCTAACGAACTCGATGGCCTTCTGTGCGGCTCCCTCACAGGCATCGAAGCAGAGCACCGAATGCCCGGCCTGGGCAAACAACTGCACGATGCCACGGCCCATGGTGCCGGCGCCGATCACGGCAATCCGTTGAATGGCGCTCATCTCACTTGCCCTCGTAATGGGGTGCGCGCTTGTCGAGAAAGGCGCGCATGCCTTCGTGTTTGTCGTGGGTGTCGAACAACAGCAGGAACTCGCGATTCTCCAGCGCCATCGCCACATCCAGGGGTTGGTCGGCACCGAGCGCCAGGCTGCGCTTGATTGCCCGCAACGCCTTGCTCGGCATACCGGCGATGCTGTGCGCCAGAATCAACGCACGGGCCAGGGCAGTACCCTCCTCGACCAGCTCGCTGACCAAACCCAGCTGGGCTGCACGCTCGGCGCCTATGGTGGCGCCGGTCATCAGCAACAGGCTGGCTACCGGCTTGCCTACTGCGCGCACCAGGCGCTGGCTACCACCGGCGCCAGGCATGATGCCCACGCGCACCTCCGGCTGGCCGAAACGCGCCGAGCGATCGGCGACGATCAGATCGCACATCATTGCCAGCTCGCAGCCGGCACCCAGGGCGAAACCGCTGACGGCAGCGATGACCGGTTTGCTGCAGCGCGCCACCGGGGACCAGTACTGGCCCAGATCGAGGTCGGCGACTTCCTGAGCGCCCTTGTCCACCAGCAGGTTGAGATCGGCACCGGCGGCAAACACCTCATCGCCACCGCTGATCACGATCACCGCCACCGTCTCGTCGCGCTCAAGCTTGGTCATGGTGGTCGCGATGGCCGCACGCATGCTCAGGTCCAGGGCGTTGCGCTTCTCCTCCCGCGCCAAACGCAGGATCGCCACCGAACCATCACGCAATACCCGTACCGGCCGACTCATGACGGCTCTCCCCGACGCTGGAAGCGCGGTGCGCGCTTCTCATTGAAGGCCGCAAAGCCCTCGCGAAAATCCGCGCCGAGCAACAGCACGGCCTGGTCGTCCTCTTCGCGCTGCAGCTCTTCGACGAAGCCCGGCGCCGGGCTGTTCAGCCGCCGTTTCATGCGCCAGAACGCCTCACGCGGCAGTTCAGCCAGACGCGAAGCCAGCACCAGGGCGGCGTCCATCACGTCGCCCTCGGCCCACTCGTCGACCAACCCCAGGCAGAGAGCCTCCTCACCGCCAATCGGCTGGCCACGCAGCAACAGGCTGCGGGCCCGCGCCTGACCAACCCTGGCCGGCAGGGTGCGCAACAGGCCCCAGTCCGGGGCCAGGCCCAGGCGCAAGAAGGGGAACAGGAACTTGCTGTCCGGGCCGGCGACGATCACGTCGGCCAGCAACGCCATACTGGCACCTGCGCCAGCGCAATAACCCTGCGCCGCCACCACCACCGGTATCGGCAGCTCCTGCAGGCGCAGGCACAGGTTGTGGATATGGCGCATGCGCGTACGCGCGCCAAGCTCGTCGAGGCCGTCCATGCTGGCGATGTCACCACCGGCAGAGAAAATTTCGCCGACCCCACCGAGCACGATGGCGCCACAGTCGCGGTCAGCCACAGCAGCGTCGAGCGCCTCGACCAGTGCCTGACGCACGTCGTGGTCGATGGCGTTGCGCTTGTCCGGACGGTCGATCAGCAGGCGCCATACACCTGCTGCAGGATGGTCGATGCGCAGACTCATCAGCGACCTTCCCGGCCAATGATGGAAATCGAGCAGACGTTCTGTGACGGCTGCCCCCCCAGGTTGTGGATCAGCCCGGTATGCGGGTCGGCCAACTGACGCGGGCCAGCACGGCCCTGCAGTTGCAGGTAAATCTCGTAGAGCATGCGGATACCACTGGCACCGACCGGGTGGCCGAAGCACTTGAGGCCACCGTCGATCTGGCACGGCACTCGGCCTTCGGCATCGAATGCGCCATCCAGCACATCCCGCACCGCCATGCCTGGCTCCGAGAGGAACAGATCCTCCATGGTCACCAGCTCGGTGATGGAGAAACAATCGTGCACCTCGGTCAGGCTGATCTGCTCGCGCGGACGGGTAATACCGGCTTCGGCATACGCCTTCTTCGCAGCGATCTGCGCGGTATGTACATAGCTACCATCCCAGCCGTTGCCCTGCATTTCCCAGCCGTTGGAAACCGCCACCTGCAATGCCTTGAAGGTCACCAGATTGGTCTTGCCGAGGCTGCGGGCGATATCCGGACGGGTGACAATCACCGCCGCCGCACCATCGGAAACGCCGCAGCAGTCGAACAGGCCCAGCGGCTCGGCGATGATCGGCGCCTTCAGGCACTGCTCTTCGGTAATGGGCTTGCGCAGGTGCGCCTTGGGGTTCTTCGCACCGTTGGCGTGACTCTTGATCGAGACGTGGGAAATCGCTCGTTTGAGCAGCGCCGCGTCAACGCCATGCCGAGCCCGGTAAGCCGTAGCCAGCTGGGCGAAGTTGGCCGGCGCCACGGCGCCTGGGTACCACTGCGGGATGTAGGTACCCACGGTGGCAACCGGCAAGCCGCCGTAACCGGTGTCTTTGAGCTTTTCCACGCCCAGTGCCAGGGCAATGTCGCAGGCGCCCGAGGCAACGGCATAGACCGCCGCGCGAATCGCTTCCGATCCCCCGGCACAGAAGTTCTCTACACGCGTAACGCCGATGTTCGGCAGGCGCAGGGCAATGCTCATCGGCGTGCCGCCACGACCGGTGCCGACATCCTCCATGTGGGTGGAGAACCAGGCGGCGTCGAGCTGCTCCGGACCGATGCCGGCATCCGCCATGGCTTCGTTGTAAGCCTCGACCATCAGGTCTTCGGGACTGGCGTCCCAGCGTTCACCGAAGCGGCAGCAACCCATACCGAGAATCGCAACTTTGTCTTTGATACCAATCGGCATGACTTACTCCAGCGGCGCTTGAGACGAGGAATTGGGAACGGGCGTGGCTTTCCAGAAATAGCGTTTGAAACCGCGCAAATCGTCGACATCCTTGATGCGGAAGACCATCTCCACCGGCATTGCGGTTTGCACCTCGCCAGGGCCGACGTCGGTGAACTCCATGAGGATGCGGCCGCCGCCGTCGAAATCGATCTGCCCGTAGTGATGGGGAGGCGCCATATACGAAGACAGCGACTCGGCGGACCAGCTCAGCACCTGACCGCGGCGGTCGGCCAGCGGATAGGGTTCCTGGGTGTCCAGTTCCGCGGCGTCGGGCGTGTAAGAGAACCGCGATGGCGGGAAGTGCACATCGCCACTGACCCGGCAGCGCCCAGCCACCAGGCCGAGAATGGCCCGGCGGTGACGGTAGGCCGTGCTCAGCGCGGTCTTTTTATCCTGCTCACCGCGCACTCCGCGCTCCAGCTGCAACTGACCCTTGTAGGCCAGGTAGCGGGTGTAATTGAGTTCCTCGCGGCCACGCTCGAGCCAGCCAGCGACACCGCAGCGTGGCGTAAAGCGGTGAATCTCCTCGGTCACGCGCAGCACGAAGGCGCGCGCACCACTGCCGAACTGGGCGAGGACGATGACCTGCCCCGGTTGGGCGCTTTCCAGTACTTGGGCGAGCAGCAGCAGGCCATGTGCGGTACCGGTGTTACCCACCTGCGCAGCCAGGCCGTCAACCACCACATCCGGGCGGATGCCGCAGGTCTGTGCCACTTGCACATCCATCTTGCTCAGCGAGGTGGGGAAGATGAAGTGATCAACCTCCTCCGCCGCCACGCCGCTGTCTTTAAGCGCACGCTGAATCACCTGCGGCATGCAGCGACTGACACCCTCATCGCGAATCCAGCGCTCTTCGCCGTAGTAATCAATGTCGCGCCCGGACTGGCGGAAGTGATCGATGAAGTCGACGCTCAGCACAGCCTGAGCGAGCACCTCGGCAATGACCCTGTCGCGCCCCAGCAGCAGGGCTGCGGCCCCGTCGCCATAGTCCAGCTCCTGGGCGCTGGCGGCACGGGTGCGGCGATTGTCGGCGGCAGTCAGTAGCACGCTGCCCGGCGCACTGGCGGCGCTGGCCAGGGCTTGGGCCAGACCGGCCAAAGCGGCGCATTGCGAGCCGGTGATATCCACGGCGCTGCTGTGCTCACTCAGGTTCAGCGCCTCGCCGACAACCGCGGCATTCAGGCGCTCGGCAAACGGCAAGGTGCAGGAGGCCAACAGCACTTCACGCACCACGCCCTGGTGATCCTGGCCGCCCAGCGCATCGCGGGCTGCAGCCACGGCCATGGTGATGCTGTCTTCATCCCAGTTGGCCATGGCTCGCTGGCCTTTGCCCTTGCTTTTAAGCTCGGGGGCATACCAGGCGTTTGCCACCACCACGGCTTGCCGGCTCAGACGCAGGCGCGGGATGTAGGCGCCAAATCCAGTGATACCAATGCTCACATTGCACTCCTCATGATGATGCCCATTGCTGCTGCAGAAAGGCGCCAATGCGCTCGATGGCTTCGCGCGCCTCGGGCAATTCCTCGGCGAACTGCTGGAATACGTGGATCATTTGTGGCCACACCTGCAGCTCGACGTTTACCCCGGCCGCACGGGCCTTGGCAGCAAACTGGGTGCTGTCATCCAGGCCGGTTTCGCGATCGCCCACCTGCAGCAGCAAGGGCGGCAGCCCGCTCAGGTCGCCAAATAACGGAGACGCCAGGGGCGTACGCGGATCGCCACCCTCGCCCAGGTACTGTTCGGCCAGCGCCAGGATCATCGGGCGCTGGTGAATCGGATCAGTGGCAGCGCGGCTCTCGTAGCTGTCACCACTGGCACTCAGGTCGGTCCAGGGCGAAAGCAGCACGGCGCAGGCCGGCAATGGCTGATTCTTCTCACGCAGGGCCAGCAGTGTGGCGGCAGCCAGGCCACCACCGGCCGAGTCGCCGGCCAGCGCGAGCTGCGCGGGTTCGTACGACTGACCCAGCAACCAGTCGTAGACCGCCAGCACATCCACCAGCGGCTCGGGAAAGCGGTACTCCGGCAGCAGCCGGTAATCCACACCGAGTACCCGGCAGTCCGCCGCCCGGGACAGGCGCACCATCAGGTCGTGGTGGGAGGCCAGCGAGCCCATCTTGTAGCCGCCACCATGCAGGTAGATCAGCGTGCGTTGCCCGGCGGCGCCCTGCGCCTTGACCCAGCGCACGCGCACGCCATTGGCCAGCAGGTCCTGGCTTTCACACGGCAGGCCATCCGCCCGGAACAGCTCGTCCCAATCACCGCGCAACGTCTCGATCGGCGTATGCCGGCGCCAGCGGGAGTAAACCGCCTGGATCCTGGAGATAACCCGCTCGACTGCTGCCTGCTTGCCGACGCTGTCCATCAGCAGCCCATGCCCCCGGAAACACCCAGGGTTTCGCCAGTGATGAACGAGGCATCCCGACTGGCCAGGAAGGCGACAGCGGCGGCCACTTCGTCCGGAGTGCCCAGGCGCCCGACCAGGGTCGAAGCCTTCATCGCCTCAAGCAGGCGATCTCCCCCGGCATCCAGTGCCTTGCGCAACAGCGGCGTATCCACCGGCCCCGGAGCAACGACGTTGACGGTGATGCCATAGCGCGCATTCTCGCGAGCGATGGATTTGCTGAAGGCAATCACCCCGCCCTTGGCCGCTGCATACACCGCGCCGCCCTTGGAGCCCTGACGCCCGGCTTCCGAACCGACATTGATGATTCGCCCATAACCGGCGGCCTGCATCGTCGGCAGCGCGGCGTGGGTGGCGGCGAATACCGCTTCCAGATTGACCGCCAGCAGGTAGCGCCATTGCTCGATGCTGGTGTTGGTGAAGAAGTCGTGCTGATCGCATCCGGCGTTGTTCACCAGGATGTCGAATGGTCCCAGCTCGCTGACTACCCGCTGCACCTCGGGCAAGTCGCTGACATCCAGGCGCACTGCCTGGCCACCCACCTCATCGGCAAGGCGCTCGGCGCTGAACATGTCTTGCGCAGCAATGATCACCTTGGCGCCATCGGCCGCCAGACGCCGCACGATTGCTGCACCGATACCCTTGGAACCGCCCGTGACGAAGGCTCGCTGACCCACCAATGGACGCATGCTCATTGCCCCACGAACTGCGCAGGACGCTTGCCAACGACGGCCGCCAGGCCTTCGCGCACGTCGGCGGTCCGGCACAGGGCAGCAACGGTACGGCTCTCTTCTGGCATGACTGCATCGACGCTGAGGCCGATACCGGCCCACAACAGGCGTTTGGTCGCGGCCAGCGCACGCGGCGCGCCGAGGGACATCTGCTGGGCATAGGCCATGGCCGCATCTGCCAGTTCGGCATCAGCGACGACTTGATTGATCAGCCCCAGGGCCAGTGCCTCCGGCGCCTTGAGCACCGGATTCATCAGCAGCATTTCTGCCGCTTTGCGTGGACCGACCAGGCGCGGCAGGGTGACTGACAGTCCCGCGTCCGGCGCCATTGCCACGCGGGTGGCACCGGCAAGGAACTTGGCCGACTCACCAGCGATGACCAGATCAGCCGCACACACCAAGCCCATGCCACCACCACCGGCAGCAAAACCCTGCACGGCGGCGATCACCGGGGCATCCAGATGGATCATTGCGCTGATCGCCGCCTGCAGGTGGATAGTGGCCTGGCGGATGTACTCCGGTAATTCATCTCCTTTGGTGATGAAGGTATGCACATCACCACCCGCACAGAAGTTGGCACCACTGCCGGTCAGCAGTACCACCCGCACCCGCCGCTCACCGTGGCAGCGCAACAGGGCCGCGTGCAGATCCTGCAGGGTTGGAATATCCAGGCCATTAGAGGCCTCCGGCCGGTTCAGCCGCAGATGGGCCACACCACCGTGCAGTTCCAGCAGGACGGCACCTGTGCCAATCAATACTTCGGGCTCGCTCATGGCTTTGTACTCAGATCAGGAAAGACAGCGTGAAGAGGGCCTTGTCGTTGTTGACCAACACCACTTTCTTGCGCGCCATGCGCAGGCCGTCGTCTTCGCGACGCAGCAGGTACTCATTGCGGGTGCACCAGACGGTGTCCGCACGCAGGTTGGATTCGAAGACCATGGCGTTGGCCGCCACACGAATCTCGTCGCCGCTGACCTCGATGACCTCGACGTTGGACAGCACCCGCCCCAGGCGCGAACGCGGAGACTGGGTGTGGCGCTTGCCGGTATGGAACTGCTTGATGCGCAGGGCGATACGCGAGCGGTTGTCGTAGATGATCGACATCTGCGTTTCCGGGTCGATGTCATTGCCGTTTGCCGGCACCCAGTACACGCCGTCGGCGGTCCACAGCGCTTCCCACTGGTCGTACTCGTGGGTGTCCTGCAGGCGCGCCTCGCGATAGAGAAACTGGCTGACTTCGGCAACCAGGGTGTTCGGAATGACTGCACTGCCCATTTATTGCGCCTCCATCAGGGAGCGGTAATGGCTCCAGATGCCACGGGTGGTCACCTCGTCAGTGGCATCACCCACCAGGAAACCGTCGTCGTCGCGCCGCTCGCGAGCCAGACCACGGCCGAGGTAGTTCCATTCCGGGTTGCGCATGTGCACGCCGCGCTGGGTACGCTCGTACATCTCCGAGTCGTCGGCCAGCAGGAAGCCCGCCGGCCCCACCGAACCCATGGTCTGCTGGCGCAGGCGCCGGTTGAAATCCGGAGCCCCCTTGAACTGCAGCGCGGTGACGTGCTGCACGGTCTCGTCGACCGACAGCGGCTGGATCACGAAGATCTGGATTTCGGCGATGAACAGATTGGGGAAGATCATGATGTGCGGAGTTCCATCGATCATGATCGCGTTGGCCTTCTCCTCACCGTAGGCCGCGCGCATCTTGGCCACGTAGTCGGGCAGGCGCTCCTCGGTGGTACCGAACCAGCCCATCGGCTTACCGATGCGACGGAACTCGGGACGCAGGTCGATCTCGGTATGACCATCGCCCATGTCGCGGGCCACTGCGGTGGAGTCGGCGCTGTACAGGTCGCCAATGCCGCTGGAAGCCACATCGAAGATAGAGGCATGCACGAATTGCGGGTGGTAACCGTCAGTCTCGTTCTCAACGATGAACTTCCAGTTGGACTTGGCCTTGTGCTGCAGGAAGCCGGCAGTGATCTCGACCTCACCCTCAGGCGAGCTCTGCACCAGGGCATCCAGTGCCCCACAGGCCGCCCCCAGATGCTCCTCAAGGCTCGGCCCTTCTTCAGCGAAGCTGCCAAACACGAAGCCCTGATAGATGCCGATGCGCGCGACCTTGCTCAACCCCAGCTGGCTGCGGTCTGCCCCTTCGTAACCCGCCGCGAAGGGATAGCCACGCAGCGCCCCGTTATTGGCAAACGTCCAGCCGTGATACGGGCAGGTAAAGGAACCACGATTACCGCGATGCTCCAGGCATACCTGGTTGCCACGGTGCGGACAGCGGTTGAGCAGCAGATTGATCTGCCCGTCGCGATCCCGAGTCATGATCACCGCCTGCGGCCCGATCGACTTCAGCACGAAGTCATTCGGCTTGGGCACCTCACTGACATGCCCCACGTAGACCCAGGTGCGGTACCAGATTTTCTCCAGCTCCTGCTGGAAGATTTCTTCGTCGGTGTACACCGAACCATGCACTCGATCGGTCTGGATCAAGTTGCCCCAATCGCGGGAGGAGATTGCCGTCGTCATCGCGAACCTCGAGAGTAAAAAGACTCAACGCCTCGCACTCTATCGATGGCCAACCAGCGCCAGATCGTCGCTTTGGACGAATTGCCCGACCTTCCCACACTCGCCCTGATCCACCCCTAACGAAGCCCTCTGCCACGCGGCCTACCCCAGGATGAGCCCCTTACCCAGCCAAGCTGGAAACGGTCAGCGCCACACTGCACAAGCCATCACGACTGCGTTTGATCCGCGACCGCAGCGGCGGACTTTGCCGAGCACCGACTAGTCGGAAAATGGCAGCAGCACAAGCATCAAAGGCCTGCCCTTCGGACAGCGCAATAGCATCGCAACCCGCCGCGCAAATGCCTTGCAGGAGGGCCAGGATGGCCAGGCGGGTCGCGCGCAGATCCGTCAACTGGAACGTACCGGCTTCCAAGCCACAACTCAGAATGACCTCAAGCTCGGACTCATAACGCGCCCTCAGCTCATCTACGGCCGCTCGATCGCCCGCAGGCAAGCGACGCATATCCAGATGAAACACTCGACTCTCCGCCCGCCTTGCGTAGTAGAAGCCCACATAGACAGTGATGAAGCTCTGTAGCTGCTCATCCGCCCCTTGCGGCTTGCGCTTGCGCCGCTCCAACCACATAGCCAGTAGATCGTCTTGATAGTCACAGCACAGCTCTCGCAGCAGCTGCACCTTGCTCTGGTAGTGGGTGTAAATGGAGCCAGGATGCAGATGCACCGCTTCGGCCAACTGACGTAACGACATGGCGTCGAAACTTTTCTCGGCCATCAGGCGGACAGCCTGGCACTTGATCTCTTCAACCTTGGTCATCAGCGCCTCGCACAACCGAATCGGAGTGGCCGCGAGGATCGACGATGACCAACAGCACCCTCTCGTCGGATCAGACGGTTTTGCGTTACCGCCACCTCCGTAGCGCATAGGAAAAAATCCATTCAATTCATCTGGATAGCGGAATTTCAAGGTATTCCCGGTGCGTCATCAGTTACTCACCAATTAAATTTACAGTGTTAACAAAACAAAAAATCGCTGCTACCTTGGATTCACGTTCAACTTTCCTGGTGACCGCATGGCACGCCCCGTCTACTCCGCCGACGAAGCCGAGAACATCAAGCAAACCCTGGTTCAGGGCGCGCTGAGCCTGTACCTGGAAGAAGGCATGGAGAGCCTGTCGCTACGGCAGATCGCCAAGCGCGTAGGCCTTAGCCATACGGTGGGCTACCGCTATTTCGCCAACAAGGAAGCGTTGCTCGCCGAGATGCGCCGGGCCTGCATTCTGGAGTTCAAGGCGGCCGCAATCCCGGCACAGGACAGCGGTGAAGGTGACCCTATTGAACGGCTGCGCGCTGCGTTGATGGGCTTGCTGGAGTTTGGCAGCAGCCAGCCGGCCAAATACCGACTGATTTTCTCCGACAGCCAGCCTGACCTGGCGGAGTACCCGTCACTGCTGGCGCAACGCTGGGAAGTGTTCGCCTCGTGCGTAGACCTGGTGCAAGCGGCGATTGATCAGAAACGCCTGCAGGGCGACGCGCTGATGTTTTCCCACGGGCTGTGGAGCCTGCTGCACGGGATGCTGTCCCTGCATGCCGCCAACCAGCTGATTCACGGGCTGTCCTTGCGAGAAATGGCCACCCCCCTGATCGACACCTTTTTACGTGCCGGCTGCCTGCCGCAGCCCCATGAACACCCCTCCCGTAAACAACCCGCAGCCACCGACTGAATCAGCGGCTGCACAGCAAACCCACGGGCTGCACCGGCTGCCCGCCTGATGTAGAGGAGAAGACCATGACCAACAATAACAATGCCCTGGCTCGCTTCACCGTACCCACCGAGAAACGCGCGGCCATCGCCGAGCTGACCAAGGTGCCGAGCGTTTCACCCATGGTGCTGGGCCTGCTGATTGCCTCTACCGGCGGCGTGATTGCCGCCGACGTGCTGGCGGTGCTCGGCCACCTCAGCCTCGGCTGGGTCTGCCTGCTCAATACGTTTTTGATGTACTGGCAGTTCACCGTGGCCCATGACTCGATTCACCGCTCGGCGGCGAAAAACCAGAAACTCAATGACCTGCTCGGCCATATCGGCATCGCCACCTTTGCCCCGCAAATCACCCTGGGGATCTTCCGCTGGGCCCACATTCAACATCACCGCTTTACCAACGGCCCGAAAGATCCGGACAACTGGATGCACGGTGCGGCCTGGAGCCTGCCGCTGCGCTGGGCGTTCCTGGAGGTGGGTTACCTGCGCTTTATCCTGAACACCAAAGACCCCATCGGCCTGCGCCATCTGCGCGCAGCCGTACCGAACATTGCCGCCACCCTGGCGATAGTCGCGGTACTGACCTACCTGGGCTACGGCAAAGAGGTGTTGCTGCTGTGGTTTATCCCCTCGCGGCTGACCTTCATCCTGGTGGGCTTTGTGTTCTTCTGGCTGCCCCATGTGAAGGATGACGTGGAGTCCGAACAGGACCTGACCCTGGCCACCTCCATGCGCCTGGGCAATGAGTGGCTGATGACTCCGCTGTGCCAGTTCCACAATTACCACCTGATCCACCACCTGTTCCCCACCATGCCGGCCTACCAGCATGTGAAGGCGTGGAAGTTGCTCAAACCTGAGTTGATGCAGCGCAACCTGCAGATCCAGCACGGATTTGCCATCCAACCCACCATCCACATGAGCCACTGAGCGGGAGCCGGAAATGAAACGTTGGCAATGCAATTTCTGCTCGCATATTTACGATGAAAGCCTGGGCGATCCAGATACCGGCGTACTGCCCGGCACACGCCTGGAAGACTTGCCTGATGACTGGATGTGCCCCGACTGCGGGGCCGGCAAGGCCGATTACTTCGAGATTCTCGACTAAGTGCTCTATCCGCCCGCACAGATCTCTGTGCGGGCACCCTCCCGCCACCAAATCGTCGTTACAGACGACCTCTCCATGCCCTCCCCCGGCATAGGCTCCCGCCTACAAGAACAGCAACGATCATCGCAAGCGACGGGCTCAAGCCCCGCCATTGCGTCAGCAGTATCCACTTGCGGGGAACCATCCAGTGCGCAACTTCAGTGTGCGGGTAAAGCTGTACTTTCTGATGCTCTGCTTCATTGCGAGCATGACCCTGGTAGGGATCTCCGGCTGGCTGGGCATTCGCAATGCCGGTAACTCGATGGAGGGAATCAGCCACGCCCTGGTTTCAGTAGACGCACTGGCCTCACTGCGTCATGCACGCCTGGTATCGATCGCGACCATGCAGGAAGGTGCTAGCTGGCGCCCGGAAATATTCGACAGCCTGAGTGACAAGAGTGATGCCATCACTGAGGCGCGCGGTCTTTTCGATGACCTGCTCGCTCGCCATCGCGCCGCGGTGCAACAAGCCGAGCAAGCCTTCAAAGGCTACGACGCTCAGCCCAAAACCGAACAAGAGCAGGCTCTATGGCAGGACTTCACCACGCTCTGGTCGGACTTCCAGATCGCCGACGAAATGCAGACCGGCATTGTCGAGTCGCTCGCCACATCCACCCAGTGGAATGACGTACACACCCACTCACTCGAACTGGTCACCAATACCACGCCATGGGCCGCCTCCGCCCAGGCCATGGGTGAACCGCTGGAACAGCTGGTCAAGCTCAGCGTCGCCAAAGCAGAAGCCGCCCAGCGCGGCGGCGAGCGCTCAATCGCTCAAGCACAGACACAAATGCTGGCGATCTTCACCATTGCGATCATCAGCCTGTGCCTGCTGGCGATGTTGATCGTGCATAGCGTCGCCGGCCCTTTGCAGCGCCTGCGCACCACCATCGAACAGGTCGGCACACGCAACGACTTCTCCCTGCGCGCAGAAGAAGCCGGAAAAGACGAAGTGGCCCAGGCCGCCAGTGCCTTCAATCTCCTTCTGCAACGCGTGCAAGGTGCACTGCTGGAGGTTATGGGAGGTGCCGGCAAGATCGACACTGCCGCCGGCCAGACCAGCGCGATGGCAGAACGGGTAGCCACTAGCGCCAGCCTGCAGAATGAAGCTGCTGCAGCTATCGCCAGCGCCATCGAAGAAATGAGCGCGGCCATTGGCCAGATCAATTCAAGCACCCAGGATGCACACGCCCGCGCCAGGGATGCGGCAACCGCTGCCGACGCCGGCGCCGCGACGATCAGCCGGACATCCCAGGAAACGGACCAGGTGGCAGCCGAGGTCGGCAAAGCCAGCGACACGATCAGTGCCCTGGGTACCGAATCGGAGCGCATCTCCACCATCGTCAAGGTGATCAAGGAGGTGGCCGAACAGACCAACCTCCTTGCCCTCAATGCCGCCATCGAGGCCGCCAGAGCTGGCGAACAGGGTCGCGGCTTCGCCGTGGTCGCTGACGAAGTACGGCAACTCGCCGAGCGCACACGCAACTCGGCCGAAGAGATCCGCGAGATGGTCGGGACGATGCAGGCAACCACCCGCCAGGCGGTCGCCGATATGGCGGGAGTCGCCGCACGCACGCAAAAGAGCCGCGCCCTCTCCGAAAACGCTGCGGCCAGCATGACCGAGATTCTCAACAGTGCCAGCCAGGTGTCGGAAGCAATCAGCGAGGTTTCCGCCGCATTGGCCGAGCAAGATCGCACCGCGCAGACGATCACCAGGCGCATCGAGGCAGTCGCCCTGATGAGCGAAGAGAACTGCGACACCGGCGCCCATGCCGCCGAGGTTTCCCGCGAACTGAACGGCGCAGCCGGCAGCTTGCGCCTGGCAATCAACCAGTTCCGCGTGTAAGGCCAATCACCCCAAAAAAGCAGACAACCGGAACCTCTTGGCGATTGACAGCCGGAAATTTCCAGCCGTAGACTCGCCACTATAACGAACGTTACATAAACAACTTGAAGCCACTCCGTTCACACCTTCAAGTTGCCCGAACAGCATGGCGTGAACGGCGCAAAAACCGCCCAGAAAGCCATGAGCAGAACCCAGAACAAATCCAAAAACGAGGACAGTTCATGCAAGACATCGATGTAATCGTCGCGGGGGCTGGCCACAACGGTCTGGTATCCGCCTGCTACCTGGCTAAAGCCGGTCTGAAGGTACTGGTGCTGGAGGCCCACACTACGCCGGGGGGCATGACCTGCACCAACCCGATGGCGCCCGAGGCACCGGAACACATCATCAACGAAGCCTCGATCCACGCGTCGATGTTCCGCATGTCGCCAATCAACGACGAGCTGGAGCTGGAAAAGAAATTCGGTCTGCGCCAGCGCCTGATCGACCCCTGCCACTACCAGCTGTGCTCCGACGGCGAGCGCTCTTTCGGCATGTGGCGCGACGCGCGCCGTACCGCCGCCGAGATTTCTCACTTCTCCAAGAAAGATGCCGAGGCCTGGCTGAAGATGTCGGAAACCGCCGATGCAGCACTGCGCATCGGCCTCCCCCTGGCGTTCAACAGCCCGGTCAAGCCAGGGTTCGACGCCGTGTTCAAAGTGCTGAGCAAAGCTGTCGGCAACTTCAAGCACCTGGGCCCCATCGTGAAACTGATGACCGGCTCCCACGCCGGCACGCTGGAAGAGCTGTTCGAGACCGACATCGTGCGCGCAGGCCTGCTCACCGGCCTGCCGTTCATGGATTTCCGCGCCGACCTGAGCTCGTTCGCCATGGTCTACCTCAGCGTGCTGCAGAAGTACGGCGTAACCATGTTCGAAGGCGGCACCGGTGGCTTCCCGGCGGCCCTGATTCGCTGTCTTGAGGCCTACGGCGGCAGCGTGCGCTGCAGCGCCAAGGTCCAGCAGATGCTGGTCGAGAACGAGCGCGTCGTCGGTGTCGTGCTGGAGAACGGCGAAGAAATCCGCGCCAAGAAGGGTGTGGTCACCGCATTTAGCCCCAAAACCGTTCTCAACTACATGCTGCCCGCAGGTCTGCTCGATCACCCGACCCAGATCAAGGCCAAGTTCATTCCCACCGCCAACCGTGGAATCGCCGACTACAAACTCAACATCGCCCTCAAAGGCAAGATCACCCCGACCCGCAGCGCCGCCTGGCGCAAACAGCAGGGCTGGGACGGCAACATGCGCCTGGGCACCCTGCAATGGTCCACCTATGAGCAGGGCCGCAAGGCTTATACCGACTGTATTCGTGGCCTGGTCCCGGATGTCATTGGCGGCCTGTCGCAGATCACTACCGAGTTCGACCCGAACATGGCCCCGCCCGGCCACGACACGTTCTGGTTCTGGTCCGGCCTGATTCCGTTTGATCCGCATATCGGCTGGGACAAGGCGCGCGAGGAGATCACCAACAAGGTGATCAAGGACTCAGCCCGTATCTACGACGGCATCGAAGAGCTGGAAATCGCCCGCCGACCGCTGTGCCCACCGGACATCGAGAAGCGCTTCCACGCCATCGATGGCAGCGTCTACCACTGCGACCCCTACATCACCCGCTTCGGTGCGAACCGCCCGGCCAAAGGCCTGGCCGGCTACAAAATTCCGGTCAAAGGTTTGTACCTGAGCGGCTCGGGCACCCACCCGAGTGCGGGCATCTGCGGTCTGCCGGGGCGCAATGCGGCCCTGACCGTACTCAAGGACAGCAACTAAGCGCGCCCCTTCCCATCCACAACCAACAACAAGACGGGTAAAAGCAAATGTCATTCGAACACTGGATGCAAATCGTCCCCGGGGAGATCCTCCCCGTGCCTGCCGACTACATGGCCAATGATCTGGTTGGCCTGCTGTTCACCATCTGGGCTGGCGGCTTCGGCCTGGCCGTCCTGCCCTGGGCACTGTATCGCTACCTCAAGCACAAGGACGACATCCCCGGCCTGATGTGCATCGGTGGCTTCATCTGCTCGCTGATTGAGCCGATGCTCGATCATGTCGGCCACCTGTGGTATCCGACCAACCTGCCAGGTCCGGCGTTTATCGGCTTTGACCTGAACATCCCGTACCTGATTCCACCATGCTACGTGTTCTTCATCTCGATGACTGGCTACTGGGCCTACCTGAAGATGAAACAGGGCCTGGACTTCAAAGGCGTGTTTCTTGTCTGGTTCATCATTGCCATGTCCGACGTGATCATGGAAATGCCAGGAACCGCCACGGGCGCCTACACCTATTACGGTGATGCGCCGTTCAAGATCTTCGGCTTCCCGGTGGCCTGGGGCTGGATGAACGGCACCTCGATGCTGCTGGTCGGTTTCCTGCTGTGGCTGGTCAACCCGTACCTGAGCGGTATCAAGCGCTGGTTCATCATCATGGTCCCGGTGACAGCGATGGGCGCAGCCTACGGCATGGTTGCCTGGCCGTACTTCATCGCCCTGAACTGGGATATGCCGTGGATCGCCACGCGCCTGTTCACCCTGCTGTCGCTGCTGATTTCCCTGATGGTGGTGGGCTTCACCGCCGCCATGGTGGCGCGCACCAAAGTGCGCACCGACCCATTGCCGCACCTGGGATCGGCTCTGCGCTCCTAAGCCATCCAGCCTGCCTTCAGCGTGAGGGCAGGCCTGCTCACAGAACCTGTTCCAAGTCTTCTGCCGGCCCTCGACGGCCGGCGGCAGACTTCGAACCGGCTCCAAATGCTACCTGGCACAACAAGAACGAACCCAGTTCCAGTCGGAGAATAACCATGGACGCTGCCGTGAACGCGACCGAGAACACTGCCGGCACGGCACCCGGCAAGACCGCGAAACGCATTCCCGGTGATGAACTCATCTGGATGTTCCTGATCGGCGACATGAGCTGCTTTGCCCTGTTCTTCGTCGCGTACAGCGCCATCAAGCTGCAGCAGCCGGCGCTGTTTGCTGAAGCCCAGCACGCCCTTAACCTGAACACCGGCACCCTCAACACGCTGCTGTTGCTGGCCAGCTCCTGGTTCGTGGTGATCGCAGTAAAGGCGGCTCGCCTGAACATGGCTGCGACCTGTCGCTGGTTCCTGCTACCGGCGGCCCTGTGCGGCTGCGGATTTGTCGTGGTCAAGCTGTACGAGTACCAGGAAAAGGCCGCCCTCGGGATCAACTACCTGACCAATGACTTCTTCGTCTTTTACTACCTGATCACCGGCCTGCACTTCACCCATGTCCTGCTCGGCATCCCTCTACTGCTGTATTTCATGTACAGCGTGCGACACAACCGCATCGATGGCAGCGTGCTCTACAACCTGGAGAGCGTCGCCATCTACTGGCACATGGTCGATCTGCTGTGGATCGTCATTTTCCCCCTGCTCTATCTGGTGTCCTGAGCCATGAAAGCACTTCTGCTCTCCAGCGAAAGCCTTGTATGGCTGGTACTGATGCTGATGACCGGCACCGCCTGGCTGCTGGCCTATACCCACGGATCAATACTGCCCAGCGCTCGTATCGAAGCGATGGTCATTCTGGCATTGGCCTTCTTCAAAGCACGCCTGGTGCTCATGCATTTCATGGAGGCGGGTCATGCCCCCATGCAACTGCGCCTGCCCTGCGAGGCCTGGATCCTGCTCACCGCCAGCGCGCTGATTGTTCTGGAAAGCGGCCTGGCCACCCACTGATTGCGCACCTCTCACAAGAACAAGGACATTGCCCATGAAAATCACCGCCAACGATCGCTACCTGGCGATCGCACTGAAATCACTGAGTGACACCATTGAGCCTGAGCTGCAATCCGGTAACGCCAAGGCCTCGCTCGGCATGATCAAGGGCGTCCTGGCCGAGCTGCTGAAGCGTGAACATGTCACCGGCGACCTGTTGCGCACGTTGATCAGTGAAGGCCTGGATCTTCAAGATGCCCTCAGCGATACCCTGCGCCTGCAACCGGTAAGCGGAGCAGCCGGGCGTGCAGCCATCGAAGCGGTACTCCAGAGTGACGACCTGGCCTTCCAGGTGCTGCTGCAGCAGTACGAAACCCTCAGCGCCAACCTCGACCTGCTGAGTAGTCAGCTTGCCCAGTCAGCAGCGCCGACAGAACAGACTGCAGCGCTGCTCAAGCGCCTGGCCGAATGGGAACTGTCGTATTACGACCAGCAGGCCCAACTGGCCGTGCCGGAAATCCCGACCATCACCACCCCCAAACAACCGCTGGACAAGCAACTGACGGAAGACTTCCTCAACAGCCTTGACGGTAGCGGTGGCAACGTCGAAGTCACGCGCTTGGAGCCTTTGGCAGGTGGTTTCGGCAAGCAGACCTACTTCGTCTCCTATCGGCAACAGGTCGGTGCCGAGCCCAGCGAACTGGTGATTCGCAAGACCGACCCGGCACCGATCATGACCCACGGCGCCTGCGATCTGGAAAGCGAGTACGCCCTGCTCAAGACGCTGAGCCAGGTGGATTACCCGGCCCCCAAGCCGCGTGACTTCGCCAAGGCATTCAACAACGTCGACGCCAGTTTCTACACCATGGAGCGTATCGCCGGCTCGACGCCCGGCACCTTCCTGGGCGGTCTGAGCGGCAAGGTCGACGAAGAACTGTTCATGCAGCTGGCCGAACGCCTGGGGCAACTGCACGCCCTGCCGCTGGAGATGTTCAGTGACTACATCGAGCGCTACGAGGACCCACGCATCCTCAGTGCCAGCGTCGAGGACTGCTACCGCTACAACCTCGAAGGCTGGGACAAGTACATGGCCCGTGAGGATCACCTGCCCTCGCCGTACATGCGCTGGCTGCTGCACTGGCTGCGCCACAACATCCCGCAGGACACACGCCGGCCGATCCTGGTGCATGGCGACTTCAACATTCACAACATCCTGTTCGACCAGGGCCAGCTCACTGCGGTGCTGGACTGGGAATGCTCGGGCTTCGGCGCGCCAGAGCAGGATCTGGCCTACATAAAGCCGCATATTTCCCAGCACATCGACTGGGACCGCTTCGTCCAGCACTACCAGGCCCATGGCGGCCTGCCGGTAAACCCGGCAGCAATGGGCTTCGGCTTCGTCTATTCGGCCCTGCGCACCAACCTGGCCGGCAACCGCGGCACCAGCAACATGCAGAGCGGTCGCAACCAGGATCTGCGCTACTCCATGGTCGAACTGGGCTTCACCCGCTCGTTCATGAGCATGGCACTGGCCAGCGCCCAACCCTGCGCCTGAACACGACAAGAACTCGAGGAGATACGCGATGAACGTAACAGGCGGCGGCAACGTGCTGGAGTATGGTCCGGCCCAGGAAGGCCCACAGACTCCAGGTAGCGATCCGTTCTGGCAGGACAGCGTGGTGCTGGTCTGGTGGGACCTGCAGAACAAGGTCGGCGGCATGCACCGCATCGGCCACGAAGTGAATGTGCCTGGCGGCCCCCAGGTAACGCTGTGGAATTACGTGTTCACACCCGAGCATATCTTCAAGCGTGACGACCGCATCCCGCTGCGCGAGGGCGACCGCGTCGGGCGCACCTTCAACAGTGGAGATGACACCTGCATCTTCGAATACACCGACCACCCAGTGTGGAAAATCAATGACACCGACGTTAGCGCCGAGCTGCATGTAGAAGACCACCACGCACCGGTGGATATCTACCCGAAGAAAGGCGCCATGGCCGACGACGTGGCCCCCAACCACATGGAAGTTGCCGGGCGCGTTAGCGGTGAGCTGACCATCAAGGGCAAGCATTACAAGATCAGTGGCCTGGCATTCCGCGACCACGGCTGGGGCACGCGCAAGTGGGACGTGTTCGTTGGTCATCGCTGGATGGCCGCCACTCTGGTCGACGGCACCATGCTGTTCGCCCAGACCTTCCACAGCTCGGACGATCAGTTGGTACGTTTCGGCTGCATGATCAAGAACAACACCATTACCTACTGCAAACACGTCGACATCCTGGTCTACCTGGAGGCCGACGGCCTTACCCATCGCGGCGGCCGCGTGGTGATGACCCTGAGCACCGACGCGGTAATCGAAGTCGAGTGCGTTCCTCTGCAAAAGGGCATCGTCTCGTGGATCCACGGCATCGCCTGCGTCGATACCATCTGCCGAGTCGAATACAACGGTGTCGAGGGTATCTGCGACTTCGAAGTCACCAACAATGCCTTGCGCGGCACGCACCGCCCCAAGCTGGCACTGAATGGAATTGTCGACAACGGCATGACCCAACTGGGCTAGGGGTCGGCTTCTCCGTATGATTTGCGCCTTAGAACCCGATCGATAATGGAGGATCGGGCAGCGGGCGCACTTCAGCCCCAGTTGTCATGACACAGCAAGACCTCTGCGCCAGCAGCCTCACCGGGAAAACATCCGTGAAAAAGAATGCCGCCCAACCTGCCAGCTCACGGCAGAGGATCCTCGAAGTCTCCACCCGGCTATTCGCCAAGCATGGGTTCGATGGTGTGACCATGCGCAATATTGCCACCGCCTCGGACATCACCTTGCCGGCCATCTACCACCACTTCGGCAACAAGGAAGAGTTGTTCAAGGCCGTGGAAACGGAGATGTACAGCTCACACGCCAAGTCGCTACTGGATCAGCTGCAGGCCGACCTCTCCACCGAGGAGCGCCTGCGTAACTTCGTGCATGTGATGTTTGAGCACCTGGAGTCCAACCCCGACTACCTGAAGCTGCTGCAACGCAATCTGGTCGACGGTTGGGAAGAGAACCAGGCCTTTCTCGTCGACCTGTCGTTGCAACAGGTCATGGACGAATTGAAAGTCCTGCTTAATCAGTACGCCGATGGCACCGGCAATGGCATCACGCCTATCGCCATCTTCTCGCTGATTCTCGGCTTCATCACCCTGCTGCCGGTTATTCGGCATGTCAAAGGCCTGCCCTCTCTGGCCGACTCGTCCCAGGCAATGCGTGAGCTACTGGTGCAGTCGGTGATGAACTTCGTCGCCGCCAACCGGACGATCATCCCTGGCGCATAAGGTAGGCCTGCGACAGCTACCGTAAACCTGGCCACAAGCGGCACCGCGCATATTGTCTCTACATGCAGGAGCGCCGCAGCACTAATTGGTATCGGGGCCGAACAGCAGCCGGTTTTAGCTACGCGGATTGAGCAAGCAGCAGAGCTGCGCGACAGCAGCGGCCAGCACATCAAACAGGAACTGAAAGCGCTAGCCATGGCATCGCCGGAGGCCCGACGATACCTCCGAGCTATCAGCGAATACCGCTTTGCGCCATATTTTCTGGAGACCAGGTCGAAGCAGGATGCCCCGTTACCGTTCGGAAACCACCGCCGGCAAACCCTCCAAACGCCCCGACAACGTACGAGCCGCGCTGCAGGTCAATGGACATGGTCGAACTGGTCAGACTGCCATAACCATCGACATAAAGCGGAAAACTGATGACGTTATCGATGTTCGCCAGCTTGGCGGAAGAGTCGTAGCTATCGGCCGTCCCCGCCACCGTCAGATCTTCGTCAAAATAGAACCTGCGCTTAGGTAGCGAATGGCGAAAACCCGGCTTCAAGGTGGCCTCTACCACCCTCACACGATGCAACTCCCAACGGGTGCAAGCCGGGTTGGGAAAATGCTTAGTGAAGTACACATCCTCGGGGCATTGCTTGTAATCACTGCCGGCGAAATTGTTGTAAACGATGAATTTTTCCTGCACCCCCAGGTAGGTGAAGTCGTAGCGATCCAGTTGGCCAAAGAATAGCTCTTGCTGATCCATGGTGGCGACACCGCCTGAGATCGGGCTAGGGGTATCGTAGGCCAGATCCGGTGCCACCTTGACCCGCCGCTGACCGGGCAGATACAGATACGCGCGCTGCTTGCCGGCAATATCCTGGAGCAGCATGGTCTGTTCACCATTGCGACGCGCCGGGCCATACACAGACATCCGCACACCGAAATATTGAGCATCTTTCGGCCAAGGCTGGTTGTTCTGCGGGTCATAGAAAAAGCGTGTGATTAGAATTTTCTGCGCGCCCAAGAGAATGTGGCGACCACTGGCATCGAGCAGAATTGATTTCACTTTGGACTGTTGATCACGTGGGGAGTATTTCAACAGGTGATTCCACATGACCTCGTGGCCGGTCTTCGCCAGCGGGAACGGAAAGCCCCCGTAACAACCATCGACCTTATTACCATTGTCTGCCGTCCGGCAGGTGTCTACGTTCTTGCGGGTGTTGGCCAGGACATAATCCGGATAACGCGCAGTACGCCGGCTTGGATAGATATCCATGCGAAAGTCTGCGTATTTGCTCAGCAACTCCTTTTGCCCATCGGTGAGCCGGTCAGCATGCTGGAGCATGTTCTGCGCGGTAATGACGAACAGCGGCTTATCGTTCCACGGATCGCAAAGATAAGCAGGCTCGCTATCGCTGTAGCACGCCGGGATTGGCAGGCGCTCACCGGTATATGCCGGGATAGAGCCATCAGCATTGCCGCTACGCTGTGCTCCAAATGCCGTCAACTCGGGGCTATCAAGTGCCTCCGCAGTCGTTACCGCCAAGGCTGGAGGCGCTCCAGTCAGTGCCGTTACAGCCAGCATGCCGGCCATGTAAGTCATCCGTTTCATCTAGATATCTCTTGTTGTTTTGTTATTAACGACTCGCCCAGCAGGCGGCTTACAGCCTCGATGGGATGCCTCGACTACCTGTTCGCGCGAGCCCGGGGCATGGCGCGAAAGGGTCTGCTCGCACGGCACAGTGCCGGACAGCGTCGTGGGGTTGCCCTGGCCATTCGCCGTTAACTGAGGGGAAGGAAGATCACTGGCAACGAACATGGCTCAGCACGCCACATCGGGCCTCACCGACACGAATCATCGGCAACCCATAGGCTATGGAAATCGTCGTAAACGACGACACTGACAAATCCCCCCCTGCTTAGCATTGCGGCATCAGCCCAAAGCAACACATGGATACGCCGGGCGCCCAGGAAACTCGCTACGCCATCGCCTGTTCACGGGAGAGGGCGGGCTACCTTTGTCGAGAACAGCATGAGCAAAACCAAAAACAACAAATTGCTCTTTGTCCGCATACTCCTGCTGCTCGGTACCTGCTGCAGCGTACTGGCCAACGCCGCCAGCCTGCAGGACATCCAGCAACTGCGGACCCTGAGCTACTCCGTAATCAACCATGTGCTGGTATTCCACAACCCCGGTGGCAGCCCTTACGACCCGGATAATGCTGACGGCTATCAGCACGCCATGCAGGACCTGCTGCAACTGTCGCAACGCCTCGATCTGCCCGAAGTAACCGCACAGGCACAACTGTTGAGCACGTCGCTGGAGGACCTGCGCAACCTGCCGCAATCTGTTACGGACACACGCACCAGCCTGCCGTCCTACTCGCTCTGGTTGCCGCAAGTGATAGAGCAGCAGAGCCAGTTGGCGAGCCTGCTCTCGGAACTGCACAGCCGCCAGGCAAGTGCTAACGCCAACCCTTTGCAGCAGCAGCTGCACAGCCTCAGCTGGGATATTGAACGGATCTCCCTGTCCTACCAGCTCTCCGCCTTCACCTACCTCGTGGCGCAAGCCTGGATACTTGACGAGCAAACGACTATCGAACTGGATGCCTCCATCCAGAAGCGTCTGGCCGCACTACCAGCCCAGGATGCCAGGCTTGCCGCCCCCCTGCAGAAGCTCCCCAGTCACTATCACTACGTACGGCGCTACCTACTCAACCCCGATGCCGGCTGGAAGCCCGGCGCCGTCAATCGCTACCTGCTGGGCACCGCCCTTGCGCTGGACATTGCCGCGCAACAACTTGGCCAATAACCCGGAGACTCCGTCTCCAAGACCGAACAAAACGGCAACCCATCGCCCCTGCAATGATGATTAAACCTATCGACAACACACCCGGCCGCGGCTAACCGGGAACATCAGCAACTGGAGTGATCCATGAATCAGAACGTTCTGTTCATCACCGGCGCGGGTAGCGGCCTGGGCCTGTTGAGTGCCAAGCGCGCCCTGGCAGACGGCTGGTCAGTCGCAGCCATGGACGTGAATGCCAACGGCCTGGAACAACTGGGCGACTCACCACGCCTGCTCAAGCTGGTCGTTGACATCACAGACCCTGCCGCCGTGGAGGCGGCGGTTGATCGCTGCGAGAAGGCGCTGGGACCGATCACCCGCCTGACCAACGCGGCAGCGATCATGCCACTGGGCCTATTGATGGATCAGCCTCGCGAGATCATCCAGAAAATCATGACCATCAATTTCGGTGGCATGGTCAATCTGTCCAAGATCGCCCTGCCGAGAATGATCGCCCGCGGCCATGGCGAATTTGTCAGCTACGCCTCCATGGCCGGCCACTGGCCAATCATCTACATGGGCGCATACAACGCCGCCAAACATGCCGTGGCCGCCTATACCGAAGTGCTCTACCACGAGACCCGCAACAGCGGTGTGCGCATCGTGTGCGTCTGCCCGCCAATCGTGGCGACACCTCTGCTGGACCAGGCCAAGTCGACCGTATGGCCGAAGATCTTCGACATCTTCCCGCCCATCACGCCAGAAATCGTGCTCGCCGAAATCGAGCGCGTGCTCAAAGGCAAGAAACTCTGGGTTTTCCCGGGCCCCATGACCGCCATGTCCTGGCGCCTGCGACGCTGGCTCCCCAGCACCCTCTGGTGGACAGTGCACCAGGTCGAAAAGATCTGAACGACTAGTGAGCTACACCCAGGCCGTTTGATGCGTGCTACGACGAGCCCCTAGCGGGCTCGTTTGCCAGGTAGCTGGAGCTTGCGCAGCTGTAAACAGCAAGCCCCCGCCAGAATCGTCGGATACGACGATACCCCCCCCTCCCCGCTGTTTCCACAATAGTCCTGAGCCCCACGCGCCAGAGCGCGCCGGGCCAACGTGCGGCCGTTACGAACCAGGATCGGCGTATTCGGGCGCTCTTGCAGCCCCGTGCACACAACTTCCCCATGACCCGCCAAGGAGCACAGGACATGTCCGAGACAGCCGCATCGGAATACCCGGTTCACCCATTCAAGACCCATCGACGCACCATCACCGAAACCGACATCGTCAACTTCGTCAACCTGACCGCCTTCCATGAGCCGTACTTCATCGACATGGAGTTTCTCAAGGAAAACATGTCGGGAGCTCACCGTAATCGCTTCGCTCCAGGTCCGATGATCATCTCCTACTCCATGGGACTGGTCTCACCGATCCTGATGAAGGTGGTGGATGAAGTTCTCGAAGGCCATGAAGTCGGCCCCTTTGCCGGCATGACGGGCATCCAGGCACGAATCCATGCCGCCGTGTTCCCGGGCGACACCCTGCATGTGGAAGGGGAAGCCAAAATCAAGACCAAGAGCAGCAGCGGCTTCACCATTCTGGATCTGTTCCACGTCACCAAGAATCAGCGTGGCGAGAAAGTAGTCGAGTTCACCGAGACCGTACTGTTTCACAAGCCCCAAGCGGCGCAGTGATCCGCAGGATTCCTGCACTGCCACCCTGTTTGCGGCGCTTACTCACGCCGCAGACAGGGTGACATTCGCTATTGGCTCAGAGATCACCTATGCCCCTTACCAGTTCGCCACTGTTGAGCAGCACTCCCAACTTCCGAGACCTGGGAGGCTACCGCGCCGAGTGCGGGCGCAGTGTGCGCCATGGTTTGATCTATCGATCCCAAGACTTCTCCAACCTCAGCAGCGAAGACATGGAGCGCCTGCGAGACTTGGGGATCGTCCTGGTTTGTGATGTGCGCAGCGATAGCGAACGCCTGCAGACGCCTAGCCAATGGCCAGTTGAAGGTGAGCTTGAGCGCCTCAACCTGAATATTTCAGCCGACCTGAGGGCCAGCCACGAGGCCATCACCCAACTACTCTCCGGCGCGCCCAACGAAGAGCACGCCAGGCAAGCCATGCTATTGACCTACCGCATGTTCCCGGATGCCTTCGCTACGAAGCTGGCGCAGCTGTTCGACTGTATTCTCGCCTCGGAACAGTTGCCTCTGGCCTTTCACTGCGCTGCCGGCAAGGACCGTACGGGCTTCATCGCCGCGATATTGCTCAACGCCCTCGGCGTTCCCCGTGCGACGATTCTGGCCGATTACCTGCTCACGGCCGAACGCTGGAAAGGTCCGCAGAGTGAAGCTGCCATTCGCCGCTACCTCACACCACTCTGCGAAAAAGAACCGCCCACCGAAGTAATTCGTACCCTGTGTGGCGTAAGCCCGGACTATCTGGCTGCAGCGTTCGAGATCGTCGACGAAGAGTATGGTGGGGTTGCTGGCTATCTAAAGCTATTGGGGATCCACGCAGAAACCCAACACCGGTTGAAAGACCTACTGCTTGCATAATCTCGACCTGCAAGTACACCAATGCACACTACGAACAGGTGCAGATAACCTGCATCGCCTAGGGATACATCCGAGCTGGTTGAGCCATGCTCCATCAGACATCAATGAGCATTCAGATGACTCTTACTGATGCGGTAATCGCACTGCTACTTACTGCTCATACTCATGGGACAGATAGCGCTATCAGAGCAACCGCGAAACGTTGCGTAAAGCAGCTCCCCCGTAGCAAAAGAGATCTGATTTACAAACTCATAGACTCCCGCTCACCACAAGCATTTGTAGCCTACATATCCCAAAACCTAGACATCTGAGTAGGCAAGCTCAATCAGCAATCGCAATATTCAGCACTGCAACCTATCCCCTGCTGGTATCGAAGCTTCGTTGACGGTCCCCGTATGACTTCGTAGAGGCCTTGCACAGGTAGCTGGCTCGCTCGAACAGTGCCGGCAGCTGATCCACATCACCAGGACGCACATCCCGGTCTATTCGGTAGACCGCATTCTCAGGGATATGCACCAGCCCCCTCACCTGCTGGACTGATATCCCTAATGCACTAGCCCAAGCCTCCCCCATGCGATTAATCCTGTTGGCTGCAGCAGACCTTAGCTTCCCCACCGTGTAATAGGCATCCCGGTTCAACTGTAGTGGTCAACTCATCTCTGAACTGGCCTAGATCGTGGAGTTATTTGGTCGGGACGGAGTGATTCGAACACTCTACCCCTTGCACCCCATGCAGTTCCTCTATCTGCTCAAGATAGCTCTTAAAAGACCACCAAGACCAAGCGGCACGCCGCACACACCCCTACACCATTAGGCCTACAGGAATCTCTTGTTTCACTGCTGACCACCATAACCCAAGGCATCTCATGTGCCCTATGTGTGCCCTAAATTTGGAGGAGAGCCTTGGCTGACCTAGAATTAGGCCTTAACAATGGGGGCAAAAATGGCTATAGAGAAGATACCTGAACACACCGAGCGAGCTACGACATTCTGCCGCCACGCCAAAGCTGGATCGAAGCAGTACGAGCTACTCGACGGCAAAGTGCCTGGCTTAGAGCTACGAGTGAACACGAGGGCCAAGGAGTGGTCGCTCCGCTACCGCGTAAAGATCGGCGAAAGGTGGAGAAACAAGCGCCTACCCCTTGGTGACTTCCCCACCATCACCGTCGCTGCCGCTAGAGCTGAAGCACTGAAAGCCAAGGCAAAGATCGCTCAGGGCGAAGACCCTATGGGCGAGCGTCAAGCTGAGGCAGATCGTAGAGAAGAGGAAATCAGAGCCAAAGCAAAGGACATAGCATCTCGTATCACTGTGAGCGAGCTGTTCGAAAGATGGATGAAATCAAAACTGCCGAGAGGCCGAAAAGATGGTGGAGTCGCCCTACGACAGCAGTTTGAAAAAGATGTGATCCCCATCATCGGGCATAAAGACATCAGCAGCCTCGATGAAACTGACATTCACAACGTCACGGATACAATGCTTGATCGCGGGGTAAACAGAATGGCGCAACTTGTTTTCAGCGACATGAAGCAGATGTTCAGGTTCGCAGTAACAAGGAAGCTCATTAAAGTGAATCCTGCTGCAAATATCGAGAAAAAGGATATCGGCTCAGAGTCAGAGTCGAGAGCCAGAGTGCTTAGCCCTCGCGAAATCCGCCAGCTCGATCAAGCGCTGTGGGCATCAAGTCTTAACCGCGTCACGCACATCATCTATATGTTGCAAATAGCGATGACATGCCGGATCAACGAGCTGTGCCAAGCCAGCTGGAGTCATATCAATTGGATCAGTCGAGAGTGGACGATACCGGCCAAAAATACCAAGTCGAATAGAGCAATCACAGTCAGCCTTTCCACGCACTCAATTCGCCTGCTCGAAGAGCTTCGCACACTGACGGGCCATACTCGGTGGCTCTATCCCGGGCAAGATGAATCAAAACCGATAAACCGTAAAGCGGCAATCAATCACGCCCGAGATCGGCAGCGACCGGAAGGAGAAAAGCCGCTTCAAGGTAGGACTGTCGAAACAAGATCGCTTGTAATCGGCGATGAGGCGTGGAAAACACACGACCTCCGCCGTAGCGGCTCAACGCTTATGCAGCGCCTCGGCATTCCAACAGAAGTGTCCGAGAAATGCCTTAACCACGTAGAAGACAACAAGGTGAAGAGGCTCTATCACCTGTATGAATACGACAGAGAAATGAAACGCGCGTGGTATTTGTTGAGCGAGGCCCTATCTGTGATCACCGGGCCAGACGGAGAGGCCTTCCTAAAAGAGTTCGATGAGGACCGCAGCCGCGAACCCGACGAAGAAATCGGCATGCTCGGACTCGTGAAGAAATACTACAAAAAACCCGACGAGCGGCCTCAACCTGCGTAGCCATTGGCCTCCAGCCCGACAATGCCATTGTCACCCCTATTTGAACGGTGTGAACTGCGAAAAATAGGGGTTGACAATAACCAATCATATTGACCGGCAATCAGGAGATCGATATAATTAACGCTATATTAATAAAGGCAATGCGGAGGGCAGCCATGGGAGTAGCAGTACAGGATCGTTTTTTGAGGTTTGGAGCGGTAGCAGACATGATTGGTCTGAGCCGGAGCACGATATGGAGAATGGAGCGGGAGGGAAATTTCCCCAAACGCGTTCAGCTTGGCAGCAAAAGCGTAGCCTGGAGGCTAAGCGATCTGAACGACTGGATGTCGGCTCGATAGAAAACAGCAGGAGGTCATATGGCCACTGACTTATGAAAAGGCACCCTCACCAGGTGCCTTTTTTCATTTCCGGGAGGCCGGTTCATTCACAGATGCCTTCCACTCACGCCCGTCTAGCACAGCATCTACCCAACACTGGATCTCGCTGCTATCCCAGCAGACTCGGCCGCCTCCCAGTTTCCGCGATTCAGGAAACTTGCCAGCGGCGATGTAGTTGTAGATCGAGCTTCGCCCGAGACCACAAACATGCATGACTTCTTTAAGTCGCATGATGCGACGTGGCACATTAGTCATCGTTTTTCAGCCCCCGCGCTGGCTTCTGCTCTTTGCCAAACCCGCAAAGTTCTTCAATCTCGAAATCATCATCGAAAAGCCGGCACTGCCTGTAGCTGTCCCGCAGGCACATCACAGCGTACTCAAGACAGCTCTGGCAGATCAGCAAGCTGTAGCCCTCACCTTCTACCTGCCCATGAACATGGCCGGAGATTGCGGGGAAATCGCAGACCTGGCAGCGCTGAGGCTGCCCTTCTTTTGTTGCCAAATCGGCTGAGTCGGCGGGAGCTGGAGTCGAAGCAGTGGCTTCGGTGTTGCTGAAGTCGCCGCCAAGGGAGAGCTGGCCGGGCGGGAGTGGATTAGGCATTCGTGACCTCCTCTTTTTTTCCGACCGCCCCCCAGCTCAATGCTTTTTTCGAGTCAGCTTCTTTGATGCTCCAGCCGCTGGCGTTGCTAATGAGCTGTCGAATTGGAGTCCAGTCTCTCCAGATTTCATACGCCAACTGACGGTTTTGGGGCTTCTCGCACTTATGGTCTGCTTTGACTAGCTCAGCAAGTGACTCTTCGATTTGCGTCATTGCTGCTGATATTTGAGTTGCAGTTAAAAATGTTTTCTTCTCGACAAGCTTCTCTCTGTTACGACTCTCGAAGCTCAAGAAGTATTTATTTAGCTTTCTGAAGTTGCTATCACTCGTGAAGTGATCTCGTATCTCTTGCTTTCTGCTCATAATTTCGTGGTACGGCACAGAGAGAACCCGCTCTCTTTTCTCTCCAAAAACCACACGATAAAAGCAGACTGCTTTCGCTTGCTCTCTTATCCATACCCAACCCTTTTCTTTACTTTCCATCGCCTGCCTCTTCTTCTTATTTTTATTGGCAATAACTATTTATTGCATATCATCATTATAACATTAAATAATGTGCAAATATTGCGAAGTCAAGAACCTGGGCAAATATTTTTAACAGCCTTCTGCTGATGTGACCAGGGGTATTTGGTGGAACAATTCCCTTGCACACGTATATATGTGTAAAGAGTTTGTTCCTGAAAATCAGATGATTGCTGGGTTAAATTTGGTTCAGCGGCTTCATTTAGCAGGGTTTCAATCACGCCCTCAGGGCGTGTTTTCTGGACCTCTTGCATCGATGCATGGCTGGCACATCTTCCAGATCCATCCCCTTTCTTCGTGCTCCAGAGCGTTCGTAGCTCCACAAAACTGACAAATGCCATCAGTTGCCCGCTCAATCGCATCTGCAAGCACAACTAGATGATTGGAAAGCCTGCCAGCGTCTATGCGAAGGTATCCATGCGATGGCTTTACCCCTCGCGGTCTCACGCCAGCATCTCTGCATGCATCTAGAAATGCGTCAGCGTATTGCTGCCAACCTTCATAGAACTCGCCCAAACTTCCGGATTTGCGAACATCAATTTCCTCTCACCGCCCTTAATTGAAACTACCGCTGGTTACTTTCAGCAGAGCTGGTTCAACTGTACAGAACACGAGCGATATGTTCTAGATGACATAATTCTAGATCAGAATGGTTCTCTAGCACATACTCTGCCGAGACAATTAGTTCTAGAGAACTTTACGTTCACCTTCGCCTGCTCCCTGGAACAAATCCCACAAATCAAAATGTTCTCTATCACAGATTGCTGATGGATATCTGTGCTCTAGAACTTTTAAGCAAGCCACCTCTGTTCTAGAGAACATGCTGAAATTAACAGATCGCTCTCTATTGCTATTACCAAAAATTATTTTTCAATAACAACTCCAATTAACCCCGTAATTAAAATTATTTAATATTAAGTGGTATAATTAATTAAAGAGATAAGATCTCAACAAGCTATGTTTAACCCCCGCACCAAACCTCGTCCCTCGGCTTGGCGCAGTGATCAAACGGCTTGTGCTCAAACCCTTTGGGTTCTGCGCGAGCAGTCAAAACAACACCGAGAATAATAATAACAATGGTGGAAACATGGAAAAACTTATTAACAAAAATGGAAGACCGAGATCTCCTAATCCAAGAACAATCGTTTCAGAGGTTTATTTAACGCCGGAAGAAGCAGAAGAGCTAAAGGCTGCTGGAAAGCAATTTGGCTACTCATACCTGTCTCAGTTTCTACGCAACGTAGCATTCGCTCATATACATGAAAGAAGCGTGGGTGCTGATGCTGCATCAGCAATGGTTCTGGCTCACCTCGGGTCGCTAGCGAGCGATATTGACGCCCTCAACGAGCTTTGTTCTCGACCTGGGATGCCTGATGCAGCATTCGTAATTTCTGATGCTGTCAAACGAAGAATTAGAAATCTCAGCAAAATAATAAAAAACAACAACAATAAAGGATAAGAAAATGATTAGTAAGATAATGGCATTCTCAGCGGAATTCAGAAATCGGATCGAATACGAATTTGCAGCAAGAAAAAAGGACAAAGAAAAAATAAACTATGTTGAGTACGTTGGAGGAAACATTGTTTCAGGCAACCCGTACTTTGAAACCATGATAGACGGCAAGAGAAAGGTCTTCGTTGATATTGAGCCAATCATCCAAGAGTTTGAAGTCTCAGCCGCATCATATAAAGGAAGAGGGGAAAAAATCTGCGGTCATTACGTTCTTTCCCTGAAGAAAGGAGAAGCGCTGGATAGGAAAGAGTGGCTAGCTGCTGTCCATGCTTACATGCGAGATCTAGGCTACGACGAAACCACCAAATATGTAGCAGTAATCCACAGAGACAAGCCTGAGGAGCACGTCCATATTGTCACTTCAAGGGTCCGCCTCGTTGAGCAAAGCATGTCTGAGAACAGGCCTGAGCTTGGCGCCAATTTCCAGCTCGTACCTACAAGCAATGACTACAGAAAAGGCATGGATATAGCACGAGTTATTGAAGCGGAATACGGTCTTTCAACGCCTGTGACCCAAGATTATTCGAAAGAAACTAAGGCAGGCTTCGATCTAGATAAAGACCAGGCACACATACTCCGTGGCATATCTAAGGACATTACAAAAAAGAACAATATTCGGACAATGACACAGCTGATAAATATTTTTGCAAGCCGTGGCATACAGATAAAGGTTGCAGAGAACTCGAAGGGCGAAATTGTTGGAATTAACTACCGGCTAGATCGAGATGATGGAAGGTGGATTTCGGGAAGCAAGGTGCTTGACAAGTTATCATGGCCAGGACTCCAAAGAGATCTTGGTATCAGCTACGTCCCATCCCGTGACGATCACACTCTAGGTCGCGGCATGGGTATATCAAACCCCGACGCAACATCTGTGAAAAATGATGGTGCGTTATTCCGAGCTTACATAAAGATTAAGGCGCCAAGTGAAGAGCTGTACACGTATGTGCGTAAACGCAAGCAGAGCGTGGGTTTTCACAGAGAAGACAAAAGCATTTATCTGGGATTTAACTTTGGTACAAATCTTTCATTCTCTAGCATCAAGCTTAAGCGGCATGAAGTTGAAGTCGAGCAAGAGAAGCGCAGATTTGAAGCGCTCTTAAAACTAATACTTAAGATGGTTAAAGACATCAACCAAACCTTCTTCGGTGAGTGTTTCTTCCACATCGACTTACAAGCCGACACTAGCGAGTATATGAAGACAGCCTTACGGCTAAATATTCCAGTGGGGGCCGATGCTGCTGGTGAGTACGTCCTAGAGAAGGATTGCGAGTCACAGATACAAGCGCAAGTAAAAAAGCAGATCGGCAACCTCGTCTCAACCTGCTTGCGTAACGAACGCAGCAATGCTCCCGCTATTGAATTGTGGACAAAACAGCCTCATTCATGATTTCTCCCGCGTAGTGCTTCGGCAGTGCCCGCAAGGCTCAGTAGATAGTGATTTGAGAGAGACCCAGCCCCTCCACCAAAAATGTCTGCGCCCAGGCAGGACAGCCAGTTTCAGTATTTGGCCACACAGTGGCCTCCGTACTGCCGAGCTAAGCGTTTAGGCGACGCCTCGCTATCGAGGATTACTTCTACAAGATAGAAGTTCGTCGATAGCACCCTAGAGAGTGCGGCTACTTTTCATCCGCGCCTTCAGGTAGCCACACCATGGCTTATCCGTCCAATTAGATCCAGCACCATTCGCGACTCCACCTCAGTCAGCAACCAGTCGACTGGGCGCCCACCACCCAGCCCCAGCTGTGGAGCGCCCAGCCAATGACGAGCTGGTCCCCAGTCGCCGCCGAACAGGTCCTGTGCGGCATGGAGCACGCACGCCACGCGGAACAGCCGGTCGCTATGTAGCAGCGACCAATTCCCGCGCCGCCGCGCCTGGCGGACGGCATAGCCAGAAAGCCCCGCCATGGTCGCCAGCCTCTGAGTGGTAAATCCGGACGATTCTGCCAGGCGTACGAACACGGCGTAGTCGAAGCCTCGCCGCACCTGCTGGATCAGTTCTGCTCCTTGCGCGGGTATCCCAATGTGGCTCCAATAGCTAGGGGCTTCCGGCACAACCGGTCGGTAGGGTTTCAGCTCAACCACGCCACGGATCCTTTAGTGGGGCAAATGAATCACCTGGTCCAGAACGGAATCGGGCCAGCGCTCAGCGGAGGTAGAACCCGTTTTCTTCCGTACGCGCAAGCAGACAGTCGAGATACCATCTAACTCTCTCGCTGCTGCTCCAGGTGTCAAGCAAGGCGTAGGGGAATCGAGTTGCCAGCGAAGATCTGTTTTCCTCACGCAGTAGTCGACACCCTTGCCCGAGAGATGAAGGTCTCATCTGATCAGTACGAGTATGTCTTGTCTCTGCTGATTTTTGCCGCGTTCGGCCATCGAATGGCACACGGATGAGGATCGATTTAATCCCAGGGAGGCTAGCTGTCGCATGTTATAGCAATAAACAGAAACCTCAGAACTAGACTCCAAAAGCGGAACTCCCAATATAGACAACTACTTCGTCACAACCCCGACTATCCACTAGCAACTCATAAGCAGGTCGATTGTTAAACGCTGGATTCTCCTTTTGCAACCAATCAATAGCCCCCAAACCTAAACACGAAATCACAGCCATTAGCGCGACTGAATAACTTAGCTGGTAGCTTTCAACCTCAGCAATATCCAAAAATATCGCATCGCAATTATTATCACAACTCACTTTAAGCCAACCAGCCAGCTCCTTCAGCACGCCTCGGCAGCCACACCTTTCACAGGCTATGCTTGAAACCAGCCCCGATATGGCAATAGCAAGCTCAACCTCTAAATCACTGCCCATGCAATAGATCCGAAGCCCACCAAATTTCTCTTTCACCTGCCGGATTCTAACATTCAGCTCATGCTCCTCGGCATGTCGGTCAATAAACAAGAGAGTTCCTCCGATCAACCCATACCAGCCATTACCACATTCGAATCCGAAATTTAGTCCTCCCCTCTCCGCTCCATCGAATAGAATTTTTGAAAATTTTCTCGCAAGTACCGCCTCGTACTCCTTATGCACTATGTCTCTCCCAAACAACAGTATTACAAATTTCAGCGCCTCCAGACGTAAACACTCTCCCCCCGTCACTCAACTCATAATCGAATCGACAATAGGCATACCGCATTATCTTCCTTAGCTTATGCACCTCCCACTCATTACCACCATTCAGAGCTGGAGGCGAAATCAAGAAAACTCCTGACAAGTATGCTTCTGGTGATAACTCATGCCTACAATTAATCAACTCGAATATCCCTGGAAGCAAGAACTGCTCTTCCTCGCCGTCATCCTCCCACCTTATCGTCACAATAAAATATTCCTGATCTGACAAAACTGAAATATCCCTCCAGAACATTTTCCCTGCATTATCGTCTCGCCCGATGAGACTAAAGTCATGCGTCATGAACATATAATATTCCAAAAACAATACGTAGAAAGTTGCGCCCACGAGGACACATTAATGCTCCCCATCATCAAATCAAGAGATTATTAATATTTTTTAGACAAGCCCGATTTTGTATGGTAAAGGGTAATACTGGAACTTTCTGATCACTGGCCACGCTATTTCCGGTAATTCCTATTACCGGAAATAGCAAAGGCCTTTCTAGAGCCCCTCTCCCTTTGGGAAATTGCTCTGGCGTACCAAATCCGGCCTGGGATTAGCTTCAATAGATTGAAGCAACCGCTTCAACTACAGTCGCCAGAAGAATAGGTATTGCGGATGTAGTTGTATCAGAGGTGACCATGGTCACCTCTCTAACAGCAGAATCGAGAGCGGGCTGTCCAGGGTGTTACAGAAGCGACCATGGTCGCCTCCGGGACAATCAAGTCCGCAGGGGCATTCCGGCATCTGCGGCAGCGCAACGGATCGATGACATCTCTACACCCCCGCCTACGGACTCGCTTTATTAGGTTTCCACCCAACGCTCACTACGTCAGCTTTCTTCCTTGCAATCCGATAATCCGTATCTTGCTATGAGAAGCGCAGTCGTGCGCCCGCCCTTTATTCCAAGTGTTCCGTCCTTCTTCTTGCGCCCGGTTAGTACGCTGGCTTTGGGATAGAGATCCCGAGCTTTCTGAATGACAACCTCATCAGAAGCACCCGTGAGACCATGCCACTTCCGCCAATCCCGTGGTCTTGGCAGGATCAGTTTGAACCCCATAGCCTCGACAACGCCCCGCGCAACTCCGGCGGCCTCGCCGAAAGTGTAATCCCTCGGCCCACCGTTACTTGGGATGTATCCGACGCTTTCAATGACAGCGATTCCTTCTCTGTCTACCAAGGCCTTTGCCAGCATCTCCGCCATGACCTTCACATCAACCCGGCCCTTTGTTCCCTTTTCGGTCAACGGCATATCGAACAGATCGAGCAAAGATCCATCCCCGCTTAAAACTGCGACTGCTCCTGATTTACCCGGGTCGATTCCAACAATGGTTTTTCTCATACTATTTAATATTATCTCAGTTATTTAATTTCAATAATAATTGTTAAAACAATTTATTGCAGGACGATATGGCTTTTAATTACTTCTTCTAATTCAGCACTAATACATAGTGCCTCATATTTTGTAAACACCCTACCCCCGTGAATTTCTCTGTAACTTTCAAGAGAATTGGTGCTATTCAAGAAATCAAGATACGGATGTTTTGAGGCTTGTCTTTTATTTGACCCGGCAAGTGATTTATATCTAGCTTTGTCAACATATGAAATGACACGCAGATAGACAGCTTGAGTTAAGCAATACTCTTTAACACCGCCACGTGTAACTTGCTTCTTGGTCAACCCCATCGACCTTAAAACCACAGTAACGGCAGCCTGTATTTCGCGGTCTGTTTTGCACTTTATGGAGCTACGAATGATACCGAGACCTGCGAGTAAGTCTTTATTTTTCACTGCATATTCAGCAGCTACTTTCATGGCTTCAGCAGTCAAAATTTCTGTACCGTCAACAACCCCAAGCTGTTCCATAAATTTTTTTAGAGCGGTGCGGCGAGACAAAAGTGACTTGTGGTCACGGCCCTTTGCAGTCTCCGCATGCTTTGCATACTCTTTAAAATTTTCATCACCTAGCATATAGCAGCGCGCATTCATAAGCTTCGCTGTGCATTGGCCTTCATTATAGAAAGCAATATCATCCTCATTTAATTCAGATACCGACTTTCCAAGAATTCTTGAAGCTGCCAAGGCGTGGTTATGGAATCGCTGCTCTTCATTTTGCGGTTCTGAAATCTCGTCAAAATTGCAGGTATTATGAACATTTTTAGCAGCTGCCAGAGTTGAATTAACTACGTACTCTTTTACAGCGCGCCTTTCTCCGGAAACTGTTTTAAATGCTTCGATATCACCTGCGCTCGGAGCCAATCTTGTAACTTTGTAACCATCAAGTTCTAGATCCATAGCTAGGTACTTTCTGTAATTATTCTTCTCTTTGGCATCATTCTTATAAAAAGGAAGCGCAACCGAGTCAAATACATAGTCATCACTAGAAAAAAGCTCTTTAATAACCAGATCATTTTCGAGCTGATAACGGAATTCTTTTGAAACTCCAAGAACAACTTTTTTGGCAGTACGGTCACGTTGAGTAAACTGCTTCGCGTCAGTAATACTGGCTGTTCCGAAGAACAAGCAATAGTGGGTGTCGAAGTGTTTTTCTACGATACTGATCGATGATTGCATAGATGGACTGTATACAAGTGCATCGTATTTTTTCATTTCCAAGTTTGGATTTTTGAAGAATGCCATGACATCTTTATCACTACGCGTATCGCTTGTTACCAGCAACACTCTCTTTCCCTGGCTCTTGATATAACTATTGATGTATTCGGCTTCTTTTCTACTGTCGCTGCCGATCATGGGCTTCAGGCTTTCGGCCACATCGCTAAATATCAATCGCTGAGCAGTAGCAATCTCTGTTAGCACTCTTTCATTCTGCGAATTATCTACATTGCCGCGAGTATAATTGATGACCCTCCCAGCTTTACGCACCATAATCATTAATATTTCACTTATAAATGCATCCGCAATGAGAACAAGCCGAGCATTCCGGATCCGATTGATGATTTCGTGAAATACACCGCGACGATCACCGGCAAACCCCTTTTGCAGAATGTGAGCAATTACTTGTGAGCCTTCATCGATTACCAGAACATCGCTTTTGCTTGTGTGCAGTTTGAACCGCTCGTTATTTACGGAGTTTATAACAAGGGCAAGGCTTTCAAGCTTGTCTTCTTTGTATGCGATGGCTTTGTCGCTATACAGCGAGCAGACATCATCGAATGATCCCGAAATCGAAACTCTGTGAGTCAGCAAGGTGCTTTTAGCACCATCGGTTTTTGCCATCTCTAAAATTGGGCGAATGACATGCTGAGTTTTTCCGAAACCAAGGCCAGCTTCGATTACATGCACCCCACCTTCTCTGTAAATTTTATCAGCGTATGCCAGCAGCTCAGCTGTAGCCTGAGAACCAGGCTTCACTGCGTCAAGCAAGGTGGTAGAAATTTGATCGTTGATGCTGACGTTTTTCAAGCGTTTATAAGACATTCCGTCTTTATCCAAAACTTTAAATAACAGCTCAACAGCTTTATCTTTTTCAATGCCAGCTGCTTCAGAGACTATGCGCTTTGCTTCTTTTTTGGAGATAGTAAATGGAACTTCACGAGCAACTGACATGACAAAGCGTTTGATGTCGATCTGAGCGCCGATTTCAGCTGCAAACCCATCAATTTCATATTGTGAGTAGCCGGCAAGGCTGGCGAGGCATACGCTTTCTTCGGGCTTAGCTGAATTTATAAAAATCACCCCGGCCTTACAGCTGCGTGCAATCTCAATGCGCGCTTCGTATGACTCGGCTGTGAGACACACAATCGCCGTACGCCCCGCTTCTTCTGCATACAGCTTGGTGGTGCCTAGCAGCCTGTCTTCGCTACAAATTGCTTGAGAATACTCTTCCATTAGCTTTAGCTCTTCTGTAGCGATGAATATGTATTTCGTTATTATCTCATTGCGCTGATGCTCCAGCTGAGTGTGCCTGTAAAGTATGTTCACTTCTATTGAAACCTTTAATCATTATGCTCTTTGCAAAGCAATGCATTATTGCACATCTTTATAATAATACTATTTCTTGCAATTTGAACATCAAAACCACGGAATAATTAAAAATATTTTCACCAATCACGCTTACATCAATCTTGTTCTCGATGCCTTCTATATAAATATACACAAGATCTAGATTGATCCAAATGACATTGACACTTACAGCCTTCGGCTAATGCGACCAACGGATTGTGTACTAGCAGCTCTGCGGCTAGATTATTTCTACTTTCTGCTTTTCTTCATAAAAGGTTGAGGATGTGGCAACCCAAAAAGGTAAAAGTAAGCTAACGCTCCGGCCCACCTTTCGAAAATCCGGTAGAAATATTCATAAAAATGGACCCTAAAATTATCACAACATATAACATGCTATAATAATTGATCGAATACGCACAAAGAGAATAACAAAAAATGTTAATTATGAAAGAGCAAGTAAATCTAAACACACGGACGGCAGAGTACGTTAGCGAAGCGCAAGCAGCAGCAATGCTTCAGAGAACAGTAGGAACGCTTAGAAATCTGCGTACAGATATGCGCAATAAAGAGTTCATCCCCTTTTTTCGCTCGGAAAGAAGGAAGGTCTTTTATAAGATAGAAGATGTAATTGCGTACCGTGACAAACCAAAAAAAGTTCGGCTTGAGCATGCGTACCCTCGCATTCCCGTTCTTTTCAATGAAGCCCCCCTTCCCGACATCGACTGGCGAACGAAGCTCACTACGACTGAAGCAGCCGTAGCCTTCAGTATCTCTAAAGCATCCCTACAAATTTGGCGCTCCAAGCAACTATTCCTTGCCGTCCTGCCCTTCCACGGCAAATCCATGGCAATTCACTATCTAGCTGGCGACCTGGCCTCTTTCATCCTGAATGGCCGCGCGTACTGGAAAGCCCGCTCCCTTGAGCTTGATTACCAGTTCCGCCCGCACCCCCGATCCATTGGGCGCTCCAAGGCTGCATAGCAGCCCGCCCTCCTTGACTTGACATTTTGCACCCACTGAAAGATATTATGCCGGAAAATATATATTTTGTCAAGGTGAACCTCATGGAAGGCAGCTCGTCAAGGAAAAAATCTCAAGGCCGCCCCGCCCTAAGCCCTCTCGAAAAACAGCGCCGTCTCGTAGCACGACTGCACGAGAATGCTGATGAGCTGCTCCAAGCTCTCGAAAATGATGCTGGTCACTTCGAGTGTGCTGAATATGATCCACAACATCACCTGCTCCTTAGTACGCTTCAGCAGCGGCTTAATTTCGCCCGTAAAGCGGCTCACCACGAGCAGGCGGACGAGAAGAGTGCGGCAAAAATCGTTCGCCAGAAGCTCAATCTTTTCCGCCCGCTGGGCTTCACTGAAGAAGATTGGAACGCTCTACCCGAGAGCCAGAAACGCCTGGCGCCGGGCAAGCCGAAAATGCCAAAAGAGCTGGAATTAGCTCGCATTGAAATCGAATGCGCCGGAGAGCTTGAGAAGCTTCGCGAGCTGGAAGCCGAGTACGGAGACGACGAGTCAGACATAGAAACGCTCAAAGCATCCCATGGCAAAACTCACGCTGGCCGACCAGGTAAAGACACACTCGGCATGCTCGACAAACAGCTGCATATAGCCTTGTACAAGCGCCGCGACCTCGATCCAGATCGTGCGCAAAATGACCTAGGCCGCCCTCAAAAATCATATGAAGACCGCTACAGATACTTCACAAGCATCATCGATCATTGCCGCACTGAAATCGAAAATGGCGAAAACAAGCTCAATCTCATCGGTCTCCAGCTCCGCTACCTCAAGCGCTTGCGGGACAGAGCCACTCGCATTCGCCTTCGTATCAGCAGAATCAATGGCCCCGAACTTGTGACGCTCAAACTAGATTTGGCCACCGTTGTAGACCAGCTCCAGATTGAGGCCGGCCTGCTCAACGACTTTCAAGATAACTTCATTACTATGTCAGACAGTCAGATTGAGACCCGCCGTAACTCTGTAGCAAAGAAAATCAAAGCATTAGACTCACTAGAATTCACAACCAACGACTAATAATTGGGGAAAAACAATGAGCAAAATCGCAGAATTTAAAGCGCTCGAAGCACAGCTCGCTGAGCAGCTGAAGCAACTAGATGCAATGAAGAACGATGATGGCCTGAAGCAAGAGATCGAGTTCGAGCAGAAGCTGCGTAGCCTACTCACTGAGTACGGCTTCTCCCTGCGCGAAGTGAAGCTGATCCTTGATCCGCAAGCTCGACCAGCACAAAAGGTCGATGGTCGTACTCAGCGCCGTGAGCGACAGCTGAAAGTCTACAAAAACCCCAACAATGGGGAGTTTGTAGAGACAAAAGGTGGCAACCACAAAGTGCTGAAGGCATGGAAAGAGCAATATGGTGCCGAGGTGGTTGAAAGCTGGCACCAGTAATCAAGAGAAGAACATCTCGACCGGAAAGGATGTGCTGGGTACTTGCTCTAGTTTCACCTAGCCCACAGCACGCCCCACAGAGAGTCAGCTACATCGTTAGCTGACTCCCAAGGCTTTGAAGGACGCATCGATTGGGTCACTGTAGAAACTGGTCTGAAACTTAGCGAACAACTCTCCTGGGACCGTCGGTATATCCGTCACACTGGCCATCGGCAGCAGGATCCGTTTCGCGCCTGCATCAAATGCTACTTGCATGCATTCAGCCAGGTTCTCTACGGGAATCACATTACCGCCAAGGCTCATATCCCCCAACACCACCATCTGCGCCTGAAGTGGTCGTTGCATCAGCGCTGAGCAGTACGCAACGAAGCCCGCGAGGGTCAAAGCTTTTGGGGCACCAGTGTTGTGAAGCTCTACAGCATGTAGATGGTAATCGTGGTCGCCGACCTTCGACGCTGCGCTCACGCGGTTGATGTTCGCTTTGAAGTAGTCGAAAGCAACCTTCAGAGCCTCTTTCGCGGAAGAGCTGGTACCTAGGCCGGACATGTTCAGCTTGCCGCTACCGGCAGTAATTTGGGTCTCCAGTCGATACAGGCCCAAATGGCCATTGGCACCAGTGGACACAAGGTGCATTACACCTGGTTTACCCTGCCCCTCAGGGATCAACCCACCACCGCCCTGCTCCGGCACGCTAATGAAGGTCTCCTCTAGGGTATCGGCGTCGATGTACGAGAAGTGGACATCGAAGAACTCCATCCCACCGATCTTCTTCAGCTGCTCCTTCACCCGGCGACGGGTTTCCAATGCGTACTCAAGGCAGCGACGCACCGCTTCGCGGTCGTAGTCAGCACTCGGATGCAGAAGCTTTAGCAGCCCCGACACAGTCCTGCGTACGGCAATGGTATCTCGCTGATTGAGGTTGTTGCCCAGCTTGAAATAGCGGTCGATGGCATCGGCAAAATTGCGCTTGCGCATCTCGCGCATGAACTCGGCCAGGTAGTCAGTGATCAGTCCGTATCGGTTGGTGAAGAACTCTGGCCGCATCTTCGGCACCTCCCAGCCTGGGATGTAAGCATGGAAGCGGTCGAAGAAAGCCGAGTCGATCATTGCCGAAGGGAACGGTGCCAGCAGGTGACTGGTCTTGACCAGGGTGTCCACTGGTTGGTTGATGTTGCCCACAAACATCATGCTGGCCGAGGCCGAGATGGAGTCACGCCCGCGCGCAAAGGAGCCAGAAGCCATGAAGTCCTTCATGATCTGCACCCCGTCCTTGTCCTTGAACGAGATACCCGCCACCTCATCAAAGGCAACCACATCCCACATCCCTACCAACCCTACCTGCCTGCGCGACATGTTGTAGAACAGGTTTGCCACGGTGGTCTGGCCACCCGAAACCAAAATGCTGTTCGGGCTGACTTCCTTGTAAATATGGCTCTTACCTGTACCACGCGGGCCAAGCTCGCAGCAGTTGTAGTTGTTCTCAACGAAGGCAATCATCCGGGTTAACAGATGCCATTTCGTGCGCTCATTGAAGTGGGCCGGCTCCATTCCGGTCGAGCGCAACAACACATCCATCCACTGCTCTTCACTGAAATTCTTGCGCGCCTCCAGCAGCGCCTCCATGTCCATGTTAGGCATCTGGATAGGCTTGAGATCATGCACAGTGAAAGGCGAACCTTTCGCGCCCTCTTCGAAGAAGTAGTTCAGCGTCACGATGCACCAAATACCCCCCGCAAGGAGTTTCTCGAACTCCTTGATAAAGCGGCTCGGGATCTCGGCATCTTTTACCCCTAGGTTCATAAACAGAGCCTGGTAGATGTCCCGGCGTTCGTTCAGGCTTACTGAAACCTTGTCGATGATTTTGAAACTGCCGCGCTCACGGATCTTGGACTTGACCTTCTCAGCCTCGTCCGGACGAACATAGTTCTCCGCAAGGATGCGCTTTACGGTTTTCAGGCCATCGGCAATGACCTCTTCGTTGTCCGAGGCACAGTACATACCGAGCAGATATTCCAGCACGTACACAGGTACGTTGATGCCTTCCTTCAAACGCTTGGTCAGATCCTTTCGTACCACCTTGCCGGAGAAGTGTCGGTTCAGTCGACCATCAAGATCGAGGTCGAGATTGCCGCTATCAGAAGTCGAAGTCATTGCTGATCGCCAGGTTTATACGGACATCAATACGGAACTGCTCAACGTCGGTTTCGGCGTCAAGCAACTTTAAGGAGTAGCGCTCGCTGGAGGAGAACGGACGATTCAATAGCGTCAGAATGACTTTGCGTTGGCGCTGATCAAGATTCTGCGAGTCGCTGTCCAGGGAAACCAACTCCATGGCGGATACGGGCTCTCCGGCATCATCATAAAGCCCTACTCGCAGCACTGCCGGCAGCACCCTCTCTGAGACCGCCTCCGTCTGCAATAGGTTGAACACATAGCGGTTGGTTGTGATGGTGAAGTTGTTACCCAGCACCGTGACCTGCGCTTTGCGCACCGCCGTGTCTTTGGCCTTCTGACCGCGCACCTGTTGCACCTTGAGCACTGGTACAGCCACTTCCTGCAACGCAGATCCACCGTGGATAAAGCGTGCGCCACCGACAAAGTGGAAACGGTTCACCCCGCGTGGCGACCAGAACATCATGTCGTCGCTGATGCCCGCGGTGTCCCTAATGTAGCCAGCATGCACCTGCTCGCTACCTCCCAGGTTGCGACCAATCAGATAGCGCTTCTTTGAGACCACAGCCCCAGAGGGCTTGGTGACCAGCTTGCTCTTGTCTAGAGCCTCAAGCGCTGAATCCTGGAACAAGAAGCCGTGATCTGCGGTGACCACCACGCGATGACCGTTCAGGTTATTGATGATGCGACTGACGATGGACTCCAGCTCTTCAATAGCATCGCGACAAGCAGCGAAGGTGCTGCTTTCGGTGCTAGCGGTGTCACCAACGGCATCAATCTTGTTGTGATAGATGTAGATAACACGGTAAGGCTTGATCAGCTCTCGCCCATCAGTCTTGTTCATTGTCAGGAAGTCTTCGGCACGGAGGGCTAAGCCATTCACGCTGGCCAGGATCTTGTTGCGAGCCTCCAGACCATCGCTGCTCAGTCCATCCACTTGCACCAAGCCCGCATCGGTGTAACTCAGGGTCTTGTGCGGCAGCAGGCTGGCCATACCGAGCTTGGTGTAGGACGGCAGCACGCCCAGCTGGCTACTTAGCTCTGCGGCGAACCGATACTTACCATTAAGCGACTCACTCAGCTCCTGAGCCACCTCATAGCGCAGCGCATCGCTGATCACCACGAACACCCGGCGATCCTCGCCACCTTTCAGATAGCGATCCACCTGCTCGGCATAGAAGTTTTGCTGTTTAGGTACATCAGGCAATTGCCACTGTTGCAGCAAACCACCATCGACGAAGCTTCCCCACTTCTGTGCCAGTGGTTGCAGGAAGCCGTTCAAGTAGTCCTGCTCAACCCGAGAGGTCAACGAGGACAAGGCATCTGGACTGCGAGCGTAAACAGCATCAGCGGCTTCGTGATACATCCGATAGAGCTGATCGAAACGATAAAGCTCACCGGTATAGGCGCTGTAGCAGGCCTCAGCGGATGCAAAAGAAAACCCACCGACGTAACGCAGCTTCAGCTCGAACAGTTCGGATGCTGCAATCAGCGAACGGTAATAGGCGTACCAAACCGAACGGTTGGCGTCCTCGTTATCCGGCCAGCGAGGATTAGCCCAATAGCCATCCATGCGCCGACTTGCCATATCCCGCAATTTCAGGCCAACCGATTCGCTGGTGTTGTTGAGCACGGCATCGCGCAAGCGCTCGGCGAGCTGACGCTCAACATCAACAAAGGTACTGACGGCCATAAGCGCTTCCAATGGCACCTGAGCCAACAACTCTGTCGGACGCAAATCTGCCGCCACACGCTTAGACAAGCGATCATAAGCACGCTGCCGCAACGTGCTATCGCGCCACTGCGACAAGAAGACCGCGACATTGGCAGCGCGTGCGGGGTTGAGCTGAAGGGCCTTGAGGTTGGTCGGGGCCTGGGTATGTAAGGCATGCCCGATATCAGTGGCAAATAACCGCACCAGAAAATGACGCAGGGAAGGTTCGCCATGCTGATAGCCGAATGCCTGCGACATTAGCTGCCAGAACACTGGTTGCATGTCGAACTTGCAGACTGACTCCCACAGAGGATTATTTTCCAGCTCCTCAGCTTCGGCCAAGGTGGCAAAAATAGCCGTGAGCACTGCAAACAACTCGGCCTGCTCTACCTTCGCCAGCACAGCAAGGATCTTCAGATCCAGCGCAGCCTCATCGTCCTCAGGGTTGAGCAGCCGCTGAATCTTAGCCACCCTCTCCTTGCTTGCAAAAAAAGCACTTCGAGCCTTTAGATGCTCTCGCAGGCTCTGCTGACGTAGCCCCAGCTCCTGTAGCAGCATGGACGTTCGGTCAGCCGCAAAAGGTGCAGCGTATAGCCGGACATCCAGCAACCAATCGCTTTCTGGCGCAGGAGGATGCCCCTCCTCATAGATCAAGAATCGTCCAGTGGGCTGATCCACCTCTACCCGCTGCTTAAGCGCTAACGCAGGCACCGATGAGCGCCTCACTAGCTGGACATCATCCAGGCACAGATTTTCGAGTAGTTCGCTGAACTCTCCTTGGACGTCCTCCCACCAGACTACCCGGCAAGCTCCAAACAGCTGCAACAGCCCCTCGCCAATTTTTTCGAGTTGTGCAGACTGCTCTGACATGGGTTACCGCCCCCAGCGGGTTTAATAAACATAGAAAAAATAACCCAATAAGGGCTTTTAAAGCAGAAAAATAAACCAACCTTGATACATCACCGATGGTGCTCCTCGGCCGTTTACCGAGAAACCTCAGCCCACACGACGCGCCAACAGCTGATCGACAACCGCCTCCAGCCGACCAAGAGCCTCTGCCCGCTTCGAGGCGGTCATGCCCATGATGTTTCGCAACTTCCAACGAACCGCCGGCAGCTGCTCGATACCAGGTAGATTGAGCAATGCCCATTCGGGCTCTCCACGCTTGAGAGAGAGCAAAAAAGCGGCATCCTGTTCGGTAAATTGCTCCTGGATCGCACCGAGCAAGTCCGTGCGGGTCGACTCCAGCTGTTCAAGAGTGACCGGCTCACGAGTCATGCCGGCGAACTCCGCCTGGAAGATTCCGTCCAGGTTTTTCCACCGAGGGGCAAGCAGCTCAGCAATCGGTCGCCCATGGCTGATGAGGTACACCAGAAATCCCTCGAAGATTTCGCGTGTAAGACCTTCCTCACGAAGCATGAGCATCACATCGAACAGATCTCTCGGGTGCTGCCGATCCAATGCCGAACAGAGCTTTCCACCGTACAAATCAGGCAGTGAAACCACCGGGATAGAGGCAAACCCAAACTCATCCTCCACTCTCCCCACTACATCCAGTTCAAGCGGATGATGGACCGTGCCGCGCAAGACTGGTGAAACCTCGATCTTTATCTGTGCGTGCGGGCTTCTCACTAACACTCGCAACTCATCTTCCCGGTTGGTCTGTAGAGAGGCATCGGCTTGCGGTATCCCTTGAATCACAGCCTCTGCGATCCGACTGAGTGCAAGACGCACATCAGTCAACGCCTGTTGACGATCAGAGCTGGGCAGATAAGCCAGGTCGATGTCCACGGAAAGACGCGGCAGGTCACGTACGAACAGATTAATTGCCGTGCCGCCCTTGAGCGCAAAGCAGCGTTCAGCAGCTACAAAAGGCAACACCTGAACTAACAGGCGAACCTGGGCCGCATAGCGAGGATCAAGCGGCATCAGCAAACCTCTCGGGCACAGTGATCAGAAACTGTTTGTCCAGGCGTCCGCCCGGGGTGATTTGCCGCTTCCCCTTCCCTATGTCGATCTTCGACAGATCCAACCGCCGGTACCAGGAATGGCTCGCATTTCGAGCCAATAGCAAGAAGACACGCTTAACGCGTATGGAGCTGCAAGCTTCGAGTAATGCTTGCAGGCGACGCGGGCTCAATGTTGCCAGCCCGCTAAACGAGTCTGCTACGCCGCTAAAAAGAAGCTCGTTTGGGCTTCGATGGATTAATTCGAGTACCGCGCGTTCAGGGCTTGAGATCTTCAGTTCAAAAAGGTTGTAGGTTGATTGGTGAGTTTGCAAAGCCGGATCGGCCATTTCCGCAAACAGCCCTGTCGAATGGAAATTTACTAGCACCCCCCACTCATGCTTGCTGAACCAGCTTGGCAAGGCGGTGCCAGGCGCTGCAAAAATGTCGACGGTCTCCGCGCCAAACGACAAATAGTGGCTGTATCCGACCAGACTCAACGCCGTTGCACCGCCAGGCCAGAAACGAACTTGGTTCTCCTGCTGTAAGGCGAAAACCCCTCCCTGCCAGTCAACTTTGTCCCCACGCCGCTGCCATGTGCCGTGACCAACACGCTCAAGCCAGCCACTCTGCTGATACTTCTGTACCAAGCTCGGTCCGACCCCGTGCGTGTGCAACCACGCTTGCGTGACGACAGCACCCGAAGGCCAATCAGAAAGCAACTGGTTTATTTTCACAGAAGATCATCATCTATAAGGATGGCTTTAAGCATAAATTTAAACCAATCAGAGATACGCTTCCAGTCGCTGGCGTAAATTTGTAGGTGAGATATCTGCGGGGCTCAGGGACTGATCAAGCCTGACTGGGCGAGTGCGAGTGCGAGTGCGAGGGTACGACTCAACATGCTCGGTCTGGTTTGGGGTTTTCAGAGTGATTAGGAAGGAACCTGTACGAAAATCTTACGTGCGAAAAGGCGACATATCGACGTAATCGGTAGGTGCGCATAGGGTCGTGTTATGCGGATAAGGCTGTCATTCCTGTGGGCGTAGATAGACGCCCCATCGGGACCGCCGTCGTGATGTGGTATGGACAGCACGCGCGCGAGCTGTATATCGTTTTGGTATGGCACATTGAGATCAAAGTTATGCAATACAACGACAATATGATCATCGAGATCGACGCTCAGGTGGAGATGTTGATCAAGGAAATCAACGATGCGCCGAATGGGCAGCAGGTTGATGTTATCGATTCATTTCAAAAAATGCTGATCGACCAGCTCATGGGCCCTTTTGGACTGACACGCGCGATGTTTGAAGATCGTGACGGTGGGGCGATCACAAGCTTGCACAATTTTGAAAAGGGTGTTGTGGCTAACGATGCTGATGCAGAGCGGCATCAGAAGTGGCAAGCAGCCCAAAAGGAAAATTTCTCAAACACTCGTGGTGACTATGACGCGGCATTGGATGCTGCACATGATGATATGAGCAGCCCGGATGGAAAGTTTTATGATGGCTACAAGGTCAATCAAGAGCTTCCTGAAGGGCCTCGTGTCGCAGCTCGTGACCATGTCGTAAGCGCGAGTGAAATCGAGCGCTCTTCGCGCGGCCAATTTGCCCAGACACGTGAGGAACGTGTCGATACGGCGACCCTTGACGATAACGTTGTGCTCACGTCGTTCAACATGAACTCCTCCAAGGGAGAGACTGATCTGATGGAGTGGGCGGCACGGCCCAGTACAAAAGATCCGAGCAAAACCAATGCTGAATATTACGAGCTAGATGAAAAAGCACTGGCGGAGAACTACAAGCAAGCCAAAAAAGCTGTGGACGGCGCGCAGAAAAAAGCTGTCTTTGACAAACAAATGGGAGAATTTTTGGTTGAGGGCAGCAAGGCGGCTGGGAAGTTAGCTATTAGGCAGATCTTAGGATTACTGCTTAAAGATTTGATTGAGGGCTTGATTCAAGATGTCCGCTATCTGGTCCATGAAGGTTTCGATTCCGCTAAAGGGTTACTGCAATTAGCTGAGGACCGCATCAAAGCGACTTACGAACGGATCCGCTTGAAATGGTCCGAGTACCTTAAGGAAGGTATAAGCGCAGGAATTTCGGGGTTCCTGTCGAGCTTGATCACGTTGGTTATCAACTCGTTCGTAACAACTGCCAAGAACGTGGTACGCATGATTCGGGAGGCGGTGCTCTCGGTGGTTCGCGCGGTTAAGGTTATCCTTTCTCCTCCTACAGGTATGACGGGGGGCGATGTGGCTTTGGAGGTTGTAAAACTACTATCTGCCACGGTGGCTGTCTGTGTAGGCATTGCTTTGGAAGAAGTCATTCAGAAGGCTCTTGAAGCGGTTCCGGTGCTGCTACCGTTTGCTGCCACAATGGCACCTGTTATCGCAGGCATCATCACCGGTGCGTTAACGCTCTTCACAGTTTTGGCCTTTGATCGTTTGAAGGGCAGTATCGAATTTCGTAACAAACAAATGGCGGACGTTTATCGTGGCCAAGCAATAGGTCTGCTAAAAATCAAACAGACTGTATTTCTTATTGAAGGGGCTTTTAGTTACGTGACGGTCTCGACTCAAGCTATGCGTTTGCAATTCGCTAACGACTGGCAGGAGGTGCAAGACGCCAAGGCCGTTACACAAAAACGAATTGATAGCTATCGAGACTCTGTAGCTGGACTTGACGATATACTGGAGCAGTTTTAAATGAGCGCACAAGAATTGATCACCAAAGGCGAGCTAACTCCAGCCATCGTCGCTGGAGACCTGTTGGATGTGATCAAAGACATTGAACTAAGCATTGATAATGCTAATGAACATGTCAGTCGTGTTGAGCAGCGCGGCGTTTTTAAAAGCGTATTTTCTAGTGCAAAAACCGATCTGATAGGAATTTCCAAATCACAGAATAAAATCAACGAATTAATGCTGGGTTTGATCCAAGAGGTGATAACTCTCAACACAATGAGTTATTCGTTTCTTTCCGCAGTGATCGGTGAACTGGAGCAACGAGCTAAGACAGGCTGGATTGATAGCGAAGGGCGTTTCCAGGAACTATCGGAAACAGGTCGTGACTTCGCCTTCAAGGCCCAAGATATTTTCGTAAAAATCGCTGAAGGCTCCAAATCCACTCAAGCTCGAATTGAACTCAACAAGAACGACATTGAGCAGATTAAGAGCGCACTTTCAGTCAAGGAAGTTCTGGACACCCAGCAAAGCCAAGAAATCGAGGGTATAAAGAGTGCTCTCGAACTTAAAACCGAGCGATTAGCTAAAATTGATAGATTTCTAAACGAGAAATCATCACTTGACGCCAGGCAAGATCAAGCTATCCAAATGATTTTGAAGGAGCTTGGCGAGAACGCTAGACTTGATCATGAGCGTACAGAGCACATCAGGCGCCTTGAGGATGAGCTGAACGAGTGTCGAGATCAACTTACCCAAACAAACACTCGGTTAGCAGTACTCTCCTCACGCACTAAGACCACGTTAGTCATATTGAGTGGATTTTGCTTAACACTAGCGACGGCGGTCGCATTGAATGTTTTAGGGCTCTTATAAAGCATCAGGCTCTAGGTCATCACTCCGCCAAGGCAATACACGGTCGCTGAAATGCCACTTTCAGCGACCGTGGTAATTTGGCAGCAATGATCAGCTTTGCCTGTCCTCCCAGTTCAAAGGTGAGAGGAAAGCACTCTCCAGAAAAGCCGTGGTCTAGACGCATCTCCGTTATCGGAATAATGCTCTGCGACTGACTTGGAGATCGTTTCCTCACACCTGCTGCTCCTCAATCGTCCTTACCACCAGCGATAGCTTTCACCTCAGCCAACAAGTCACCAAATCTGCCGTAATTTGCTTTCACGCCCTCATCGAGGTCGAGGGTGATACGTTTGTCGGCATAGGGGCGCAGGTTCTCGTCGAAGCGGCGGAGTTCTTCGAGTTGTTTGGCGAGCTTATCTTTACGCTTTTGCAGAGCTTTTTGTTGGGCGCTACTGGTGGCGCTGTCGATATCGTCGGTGAGCTTGTCGATACGAGCCTGCATACGGCTTTGCAGGGGCACGACGTATTCCATACGCATACGCGAGAGCGTGCCCTCGTTGTAACGGTGCAGGTAAACCAGGCACTCGAAGGCCTTTTGCTTGCCACTGGAGAACAGCCAGTAGATCGGGCGCTTCTTGTAGGTTTGCAGGTGGTCTTTGTAGAAACTGGTGGACAGGTAGCGGCGAATGGCCTCGTCGGCAGATTCACCAGCCTTGCGGCCCAGGCTGTCGGCTAGCCATTCCATATTTTCCACCAAGGTGCCGGCACCCCAGACTACCCTGACGAACTCGCGCACGCGTTCGGCGGCATCGTCTTCAAACCACGATTCTTCGGTGATAGGGATGATTCCATCGTTATCGGCCGGAAATTTGAGATAGCGCGACGGATCAAAACCGACACCGCCGCTATGCGCATATATCAGGCCTGACTCATCGAGACTGTAGCGCCCCATCATGCACCCGACTGAATAAGATATTAAGCGCTGTATGTCCTTCTCACGCTCAGCAATTGTTAATGATACTTGATCAAGTGAAACCTCAGACGAAACCTCATTTTCAAGACCATACAACCTTGCATACAACTCGTTATTTTTCTCTTGCAAACCACGCAAGCGCTCTAAATTATCCTGAGCCAAACCACTCCAAGCAGACCAAGAAGAGCTTAAATTATTACGCTTTATCGACTCACCGATTAGAGGAAGTCCTTCAAAGTCCCAAGAGGTCTCATATGAATCCCAGTCCACCTTGCTTATATCGATAGCCTCTTTAACTATCTCATCAGACCTACCTTCTGAGGATATAAACGGCAATGCCGCAACATTCCCCGGTTGTAAATTAACTGTAGGATTCAGAATCGAAGCGAGCTGCGAACAAACCTTACTGCACAAAAAACCCAAAACGTCATTAATACTTGCAGCATCACGAACAAAGCAAACACCCGAAGCATCGTCAAAAAGAAAACCCTGAGGCGAATATCTATAATGCGAGTAGGAAGATGTGATTTTAGAAAAAACCACCGAGGACTTGAAAATATAATCAAGGTTATGATTTGTCGAGCCAACTGCATAACCTTCCGCTTGCATATTTAGCAACTCACGACCGTCTGCCTCCCAGTTAACTACCCAATCATGATTACCATACCATAACCGATATGCCCCGCCCTTCTGGTAGGGAAACCACTTACACTTAGACAGAACAGACTCATCTCTGCTCCCCGAAAACAATGAAACCTTGGAAAAATTAATCTCCGACCACTGCCTAATAAATCTCGGATTATCTGCGGTGACCATACCCTTTCGGGGACTTGCTATAGAGGAAAGAGGTTTAGAGTTCTCAAAAACTTTAAAAACAGAATCTGACACCCAGTACGCGATAGGTGCCCCCGAGATTTTTACTAAATCATTAGCTTTGACACATCTCAGCCTTTCGTTTTTAACAGGAAACTCTTTCGGCACGTCATTCGCATCGATATTCTCGATTCCACAATGGGAGAAACCGCCTGCATATGATCTAATGCAAGCTTTCCATATAACACTCGCAGCAGTCCCGAATGCAATCCCCATAACTCCATTACCCATGTGCACCATGGCTGAAATAGTTCTATTTTCAAGAATACTCAGCCTCATAGCCTCATAGGAAGTAAGAAACATCCAACTTTGCATTGTAACCATACCACTGGCACCACTTGGCTTACACCAAGAAAAGCCTTGTTCAATAAACATAGCAAAAAGATCAGATTTACTATTGGGAAAAACCTTCTTGGCAAAATCCTTTAGCACAGGATTCATGCCCTTAGCTCCCATATAAGGAGGATTTGCCACCACCGCATCGTATTGCAGGGCCAAAAAACTGGCTGGCCAAGCAAATTGCTCCAGTACCTGAGCGGCATAACTGCGTGACAAGTCATCCCCCTTGCTGCGCACGGTAGCGAGCAAATCGACAATTTTGCTCAACCTGGCCTTGAGCACATCCGGCACACTAATCAGCGAACCAAAGGTCTTGCCATGCTCAAACAACTGAATCAATTGCCGTAGGTCAAGCACGGTAAGCGCTGAGCTGTGCTGAGTTTCCAACTGCCCCCCACCAAACAGCTGACCCGAGCGGAATGCATCGCCGCCTTCGATCTGAATAGCCGCATTGATAATGACCTGAGCAATTTCCTCATCAGGTAGACCTGCACTTTCCTGAATGGCCAGTACATTGAGGTGTGGCGGTTTTCCCTCCTCATCGAATAGCCGGTGATCATCCTCCCGAGCCTTCATCAGCAAGGCGAAACCAGCGAGCTGAGCAGCACGGTCGTCGATATCCAGGCCATATAGGTTCTTTTGCAGGATCAGCCGAGGAATCTCGCGCAGACGATAGCCGCGCTCTTCATAGATGGCGCGCAGCAGGTTGTAGGCTTCGACCAGGATATGGCCAGAGCCACAGGCTGGATCAAGGACAGTCAGAGACTCGGGATTGAGCGTGCCGCCATCCACATCCATACGCACCTTTATCAGCGCATCGAGCTGGGCCAGCACTCCCGGCGTTTGCTCGGCGGGCTCAATGTAGTACGGCATTTTCTCTTTAAGGCTGGAGCCTGGATTGGCCATCAGCCAGAGGCGACCGAGGCTGTTCTGCACCAGGTACTGAACGATCCAGTTGGGGGTAAACAGCTGGGTAGCAGCGGGAATGTCCTCGCTCTTGACCACCTTGCCGATCACCTCATCCTTCTTGTCGCTGATATAGAACTGGTAGAGCCAGCCTATGACTTCCACCTCTTGCCAGTCCGCCTCTTCGATATCGCTGACCAGGTGGGCAATAGGCGAGTCAGTACGCAGGAGGTTGTCCGGGAGCAGCAGCTCGGTGGCATCGTCCAGCGCTTCAAAAAGGAACGGCATATTGCGGTGCAGCTCGTGGCACTGAGCGAGCAGAATCTCTCGATACAGCGCTTCGTCCTGGTTACCTGCGGTTTTCAGGCGGATAACTTCGGCCTTGTTCAGGCCCGGCAGATCGAGGTGCTGGACATGATCGAGGATCTCCGGCTGCTGGCCTTGCGGGTGGCTGAGCACGCGGTAGCCGTGGCTCAGGTAGCCCTTGAGTTCCATATAGCGGATGGCGACCAGACGGTTAAACCATGTATAAGCCAGCGCCTCGACCACGGCGTTAAAGCCCTGCTGCTGAATACGTCGAGCCAGTTCAGTACGCTGTTTGGCAACGCTGGCCGGAAACGGCTGTCCGCCGATCAGCAATACGTCACCAGTTTGTTCGACATTAACCGGCAGTGCCGGATCGAGCCCCAGACGACGGGCTCGCAAGGTGACAGCCTCGATAAAGTCGAGGCGGGCCTGGGGGGCGTATTTCTTCAGGGCGGAGCGGTTCATACGTGATCCTTGCTAGATGTCTTAGGCTTACGTAGCTTGAGGGCACGGCCATACATCATTAGGTATTTGTCAAAGTCGCTTTCTGCGTACTGAAGCCTACTAGCGGCTTCGGTAAGAAAACTTTTCAGTTGAGCGATATCGCCCCAGTCGGAAGGCTTTTTCTTCGGCTGCTGGACGCGGAGTAGATGATTCATGGCGCGAAAATTGTGCTGGTCGATTATTGGCACATCGCGTGGGTGAATCAGGTGCGTCAGGTAGGCCGCGGTGATGTAACGCAGCCGCCCCAACTTCTTGCTCCACCAATGGAAAGTGGCCCTTGGCGAAGGGGCTTCTTTGAGCGCACGCACCCACTTGAGGTATTCCCCCCAGAGCGCCGAGACCTCAGTTATCAAGGCCCCCTGCTTACTTGGGTAATTGGTCTTCCCCCAATGCCCCCATTTCCAGAGCAAAGCAGACGCCATTTCCACATCAGCTTTAAACGCCGAAAATGTCTGTTTGAAGCGTTGGTAGTCTTGCTCCGGGTACTTGGTATAGCTGTATCGGGCAAAATGCTCGCTATACGTAGCCTGAACCTCACCTGCGATGGTCGGCCAGGCCGCTCCTGTAAGTACGCCATCCATTTCCATGGGCTCCTGCTCCAATACCCGACTACTTGAGGGCGTTAGCTATTCGCGACCTGAGTGCTTGTTTTCGCAAATCATAGAAATCCATGAATCCTGATAACGTTTCCGGCAGAGCTGTAATCTCCAACCCTGCCAAGTAGTCCCGACGAGCAGAGACATCAGGCTTGAAGAGGGCATACCAATCGTGTGGCATCTTCTGCCGTTTCTGATTATTTATGCTGCCTTCGAGCAGTTGCAGGTTGGGCAAACGGTCGGCTTTGTCCGCCATTTCCTGCCATAGCTCATCGTCGATCTGTGCTTTACGGAGCTGAGGCTTGCTGAAACGAGCCTGGGGATAGATGTGATCGACGTGAAAGTGTCGGGACAAGTCAAAGCCAGGAAATATCAAGGACAACAGAGCAAAGGTTCTCTTGTCGCCATAAGAAAGCTCTACCAACTCATCCAGCTCTTCGTCGGTGAAGGTGAGTGTTTTGCCCCGTGCTGACATCACGCTTTCAAGCTGGCTTATAGGGAAGCCAGTTTCTGCATGGGCACGGATTTGCTCGCGCAATGCAGTAAGCAAGGTGTCTAGGCCGCTCCCCCAAATACCTGACGCTTTCAGCAAGCTACGAATAAGCCACTTGCGAATATTTTCACGGTCTTGGGAGTACTCGACACGAGTCAGGTAGCCCTCCCCCGGCTGGCGGGCAAACAGATAGTAGGCAATGGGGAGAATGGCGCTGTCTGCGCGCAGATTCTGGCTGTTAAAGCCAAAGCTGCTCAGCAGGCGCACGGTCAGCAAAAGCGCCTCTCGGATGGGCTGCCAATTTTCCTCCAGCAACGCCATGTTGGCTTTGTTGAAGTTTTCGACCTTGAAACCAACGCTGCCAATATCCGAGAGCATCAGGCCGGCTTTGAGCACCAAGTCCTTACTGAAACTGAACTGATCGCCCTCTTTGTTCATCTGGTCGACCAGCTGGTGAATTTCTTGGCGAGCATCCAGCGTCGACCATTGTGCAACGGCGATGGATAACAGCAGATCTGAGTAAGAAAGCGGAGTGCCACCGCTGTTCATGCGGATGAAGATGTTCAGGACACGCTCAAGATCTTGCTCGGTCTCTTCGTAGTAGGTGATGAGTGGCTTATGGTGGATCGTCCTGTAGAGATGACGCAGGACTTTTTTCGCTTGCCGCCGCTGGTCATTACTGATGTCAAGATCATCAAGGCTATCGATCAGGTCATCTTCACTTTCGGTGAGAACACGCCCGCAGCGAAACCACAAACGGCCACCTTCTGTGAGGGCCATGAATGTCTCAGGCAGAAACTCAAATCGGTATTCGGAGCCCGTTTCCGCATCAGACTCCCCAAGGAGGTCGAGGTAAATATGGCGCACTGGGAAGGCGTCATTGCTCGACCACCATTTGCCTGGAAGCTTCCAAGCATAGGAACCGCGCAAACCGATGTTGAGTGCTGTCATACGCTGCTGGCCATCGAGGACAGCGACGAGATCCCTATCGGGTAGTGTTTTCAGTAAGGCGCAGTGGTAGTTGTCTCGCTCATGGTAGTCGCGAACAAAATCGTAAAACTGGTATTCCTGGCGCTTTTCCGGCGCGATGCGCCAGAACAGAAAAGTGCCGAAGGGGTAACCCTGCATCAGACTGTCGAACAGGCGGCAAATCTGTTCAGGCCACCAAACAAATTCACGCTGGATCGCAGGCAGGATGTATTCCTGCGAGGCAACCTTGTCCAACAGCTGCTTGATCGTACCGCCTGGTTTGTACATGGCCGTTCCTTAACGAATTTCTACACGCTGGTTATCAGCGATTGCCTGCTCCAGCTCTTTACGCAGCTTGGCAAGGAAGTTGTCGATATCGGCTTGGGTCTCGATATAGCCGGAGCCCGCAAGCAACTGAGCATCAATAACTCGGCGCTTTTTGACCGGCACTGCCGGTGCGACCACCGCCGCAGGTGTAGTGGACACCTGCGTTTTGGGCTCGGCCACCGGCATACCTGGGTTACCACTGCCGGATGCCACAGGTGCAGGCGTGCTGACTGCTGCTTTGACTTTGGCAGCGGCTTGTTCGGCCAAGAGGTGTAGATGATCAATGGCCGCATCGGCTAGCTCACGTGCTTCGTCTTGCATCTGGCTGATATGGGCCAAGCTGCGCTGTTTGGTAATACGCTGCCGGAGGTTTTGCAGGGAAAGCAGGCTCTTGTTGCGCTGATCCGTGCTCGCTTGCAAGTCATCCAGCTCGGCGTTGACCTTGGCCAATTGTTTGTCCAACCAAGCATCCGCACGTTCGTGGGCCTCCTTGAGGAAGCCGTCGTTGATCTGGGTGATCGCTTGGATCAGCCCTTCACCTTCGCGAATCAGATTGAACGGAGCCTTAGCGCCGAGGATTTCGTCGATGCGAGTCAGGGCACGAGCGGCTTTTTCATCCTTCTCCAACTTGGGTCGGTTGGGCTGGAAGTCCCGCTGAGCCGCGCCTAGTTTGTCCCAGGCGGTTTTCTGGCTGGTGTAGAAGTTATCCAGATCGCCGTAACTGTCAGAGAGGTCGAGCAGTGCACTGCGCTCTTTGAGGAACAGCTGAAGGGCATCAAAGCTATCCGGCGCAGCCTTGAGCTTGCCAATCAGCTTGAGACCCTGATCGATATCCTCCAAACCCGGGTACTGACCGGTTTGTGCCAATGCACGCCACTGTTTGAACTCGCCCTCCCAGGTAGCCAGGCTGTTTTGCAGAAGGCTGTAGAGACTGTCCTCGCCATCTGGGGCGATCCTCTGAAACACCTCTTTGAATTGCTGACGAGCTTTTTGCAGCTCGCCAGAGCCGACTTGTTGGCGCTTCTGAATTTCAGTGGTGCGCCAGCGGGCCGGGGTAGAGATTTCATTCCAGATTTGATGCGGGGCAAGCGGGCCACCGTTACCGATAAGGCTGACTTCGCCTTTGAGCAGCAGCCGCACGATCAGCAGTACGGTTTCCCATTCGGGCCAGCCATAAGGGCGGCGGCCGTAGTGGGTTTCCGCTAGGTCATGCAGGACAATGCGACGCGATTGCGACGCGAGCAATTCAATGTGCTGGCTAACCTCTTTGAGCGCTCGCGGATTGGCTTCACCAGTGCTCTCCAGACCAAGGCCCGGTGTTTGTGGCGTGGCCAGCATGGCCTGGATTTCTTTCTGCGGGTCGCTGCTCAGATGCTGGATGTAACCCAGCTTGCTGAAGGTATTACGCACCAGGTAGTCGAGCGCTTCTTCTGCCAGCATCGGTGCACTAGAAGCCTTGGTTTCCAGCTTGTTGCCTGCCACATAGACCTCGGCCTCACGCAGCAGACGATCCACAGTGGTACTCAAGCGCTGGCGACGTTGGCGGTTCTCCTCCATGCGATCCTGAAGAATACGCTTAGTATTGTGCGGAAGCGTGCCATCGTTCTTACGCGTAACGTACCTGTCGGTTTGTATGTACAAGCGCAGCTCTCGGGCCAGATCACGCTCGTCCTCCAAACGCAACAGAACACTGCCCTCCCCCTGGCTGGATTCGAGGATGCAGCGCTGTTCAGTCCAAGTGTCACGATCATCTACCAAAGGGCTGATAACCGAGATCAGCAGATCACCATCGATGCGATTACCGAAGGGGTGCAGATCGCACTGGCGATTGATGCCAAAGTCTTTGCCATTCTCGGGGAAGCGGAACTTGCGCTGATCGCGCAGAGATTCCCTGAATAACAAATCACCCAGTTCACGTGCCTCATCTGCGCTAGTTAGATCAACATCCTTGATCTCGCGACTGATGTCGCGCTCTTCGTTGGTCAGGAAGAAGAAGTCATCGCCGTTCCGGCTTACCAGGGTTTCCTTCTCCAGGCGCTGGAGGCTGTCTTCGATCTGCTTGCGCAGACCTTGGCGGTCAGCGTCGATCTCGTCGATAAACAGGGTAATCAGGTTATCGACGTTGCCCTTAATCTCGTCGACGTAACGGATAAGGAACAGAGTCTTCAGCACCAAGGGGTCGAATTCTTGCAGGCTAGGGTTGCTTGCGGCGTTGTCGATGGTTGATTTGACGACGCCCTCAAGGAAGCCTTCGATGGACGGATAGAAGCGGTAAAGCGGCACCAAAACGCCGACATCGTTTTCACTGACGGCCTTGGCAGCTGACTGGAAGGCATCCAGCAGAGAGCGCTCGCCTCGGGCCAGATGGGTACCGGTAGCACCAGCCTTGCGGATGCTTTCAAAAATGCGCTGCACCAGTTGGAACTGATACGGCACAAAGGGGTAAACGGCAGCGAAGTTATCTTCGTCGGTGAATGCTTTGTACGTGCGCCCGGTGTTGGTGAAGCTGAGCTGGTTGCGCAGGATATCGGCCTTCTCGCGATAGATCTTGCGCAAGGCATCCTTGGGCTCAGGTTCTTTGTCGAGCAGGCGACGCTGAATAACTTCATCGACGTTACCGCTGGACAGCGACAAGCGAGTTTTGAAGCGACCCTGAATTTTGGAGAAGTCATTGGCCTTCGAGGCACGAACCTCACCCAGCACAGCGTCGATATCTTCCTGCGAGGTAACCAGAACCCAGGCTCGACCACCACAGATCGTACCGAGGTTTTCGGTGATAGTTTGTAGGCTGAGCATCAGGTGGGTGTCCTGGCCAATGAACTGACCGACTTCGTCCACCAGGAACACGATGCGCTGATCCTTGCCACGCTTATCCAGATACTCCTTCACCCATTTGGCAAAGCTTTCGACATTGAGGCTGAAGTCGTTTTCAAACCGCTCTACCCAAGCGTCGGCATCCTTGATTTCTTGCCCCAGGGTTTTCGACAGGGACGTGGCCAGTGCATCAACTTGGAAGTGGTAGGCGTCACGCTCATCTTCCCAAGTGGAACCTGACGCGTCGGCAAATGCCTGCTTGAACTCAGCAAACTTGCCCAGGTCATCCAGGTGGCGCTCCATGTGGGCGATATGCGGGTGATCACCGCAGAAGCCCAGGCGTTCATTGAAGATCCTCAAGAAGACACGAAGGATGGCATCGCGGCCATCAGCGCTATCGGCCTTGCTGTCGATGTTGAACAACAGCACATCAGTCTCGGCAGCGATGGCGCGCTTGATGTCGGCAGCCAGCATCGGGTCGGCAATTTTTCGCTCAAAGAAATCGATGGCCTGGCGCGTTTCGCCGCCCTTACTGACCTGCTTGTTTTCCAACAGGTAGGAGAGGATTTTCAGAAAGTGCGATTTACCCGAGCCGAAGAAACCAGAGATCCACACCCCTACTCGCCCGGACGCATCCTGAGGGTTGTCCAGGGCTGCCAGATAGCTTTCGAAGAAGCTGCGCAGGTGCTGATCCAACTCACGGGTGATGACGTACTCATCCAGCTCCTGCCAGACAGAATCAGCGTCATCCTGGTCAGCCTTGATCACGCCGTTGATTGAACGGTGAATGGAACGGGTAAACAGACTCTTGATTTGCACGGTGGACATCCTTTTCAGCTCACCAGTCGGAAAGCGCGGTAATAGGGTTTCTCGCCCAGCTGACCGAACAGCTTTAGCGATTGGCCGTCATAGAGGCCGGGATAGAACACCACCAGCGGGGTCTGCCCCATAAAGGGCTGGAGGTTATTCAGAAGGTTGTGGGTACGAATCAGCGGATAGGCACTGCCGACACCATTGATGACCAGCAAACCGAACTCACTTGGTGGGTAGCGATCAACCAGCTCTTTGGCGACCTTGCCTGCATCCAGTGGTGCCTTGAGAGCTTTTTGCAAAGCCTCATCGCCCTTCAGTGCTTGTAGGTCGATGGACTTATCCAGCAGCTTGCGGCTGTTGAGAATTTCCAAGAGCAGTTCAAACAGGTTGATGAACGCGACCTTGAGTCCCGGGCGACGCTTGGAGATCGCCCCTTCAAGAAACCGGACATGCTCGCGCACCTTCACCTCATCCTGCGGCGGATAGTCAAAGGCATAGAACGGCACCTCGTTGCCCAAGCCCTGGCCACCGAGAAAATCATCGGAGGTGACCTTATCCAGGATTTTATTGAGGCGTTCGTCGAGGTCGTTCACGGGCATACCTGAAGGCAATCGAGCACGTACTGCTCATTGTGTTGACGTAAATAGTGAAGAACCGCTGGTTCAATCTGCTGACTGCGCAGTCGCAGGCTACGGGTGCTCTCAATGAAACCAGCCTCCGCCAGCATACGCATGGCGTTTTGCCTTAACTTAACCCGTGTAGAGTCGCTGAGGGTAGGCATGTTCGGCTGCGAACGCAGGCTGTCTTCGATGTAGTAATCCCAATGACGTGCTTCCAAGTGGGTAGCGAAGCGGCGGAACTGGTCACGCACGACGGTACGCAGAAAGTCCCCAAAAAGCGGCGAGAACTTGACCGTAGCGGCAAGGGCAGAATGCGTAGCTACAGGACCACTGCCATCACGCACTAGCTCCCATAGATCGGCACTCATCGTTTGCAGACGAGAACGTGCCAGGCTGGCATAGGTGTCGGCCGTTTTGGCTGTTCGCTTTTGCAGCACATTCAACTCAAGAATCTGTCTATCCCACTCCCGATCTTCAGCCCCCTGCAACAGCAGCGCAGCCACAATCCTTGTCTCGGGGACGATCAACGAGCACTTCGTAAAATTGGCTAGGTATTGACTGCTCATTGGTGATTCAGGCTCTGAGACCGCAACAAAGGTCGTATTTTGAGAGCCAAGAGCTGGCGACGCTAGTGCTGAAAGCAGGCTGACCGAAATGAACCCCGGCCAGGCCCCGGCAAGATCAACCATGCCCCAAGGCCCTCCGCTAGCGACATCATCACAAGAGCCACGCAACCGTCTTTCCAAGCTCATCGCCATCGCATACTCACTCACCTGAGATCTGACCTTCTTTGAGCATTTCAGCCCCTGTCAGAGCCTCTAAGTGGCCCAGGCCAGCTCCCCCACCTTCGGCAAGCAGTGCCTGCAAAAGCTCCAGCTTGCGCTCCAACTGCTCCACATGACTCATTTCGGCACGTACAGCAGATCGCAACTCGCAGTTATCCCGAGCAAGAGCAGCCACCAAGGCTTGAGCCTCCAACAACCGGGCTTGCTGCGTTACTCGCCTCCCTCGCATAACGTGAACTCGCTGATACTGAGTCAGGAGCAGTATCGAAAGTGCGAGGATCACCAGCAGTGCGATCCCTAGAGCAGTCCATTGATAGCTCATACCTGCACTACTCTCCATGACCATCGATCAGTGTTGCTACGTGACTTAACGATATGTAGCCTTTCACGACAGGTCTACAGTGTAGGCTCATACAGGTAAAGTTTTCGATCACATGGAGTCGCGATGAAACGCAAGCAGTCTATTGAACAGGTGCGATGGGATCTGGCTCTCCGCTACCGTCTCATTGAAACAGTCGCGTGGTGGGAAGGGAGGCTGACTACGGGCCACTTGATGCAGAGCTTTGGTATAAGCCGGCAGCAGGCATCAAAGGACATCAACACCTACATCAATGAGCATGCGCCTAGAAACTTGACATATGACAAGCAACTGAAAGGTTATGTGCCTAGCAAGAGCTTTAAACCGCTCTTCATTGATGATAGCGCTAGCGCCTATCTACATCTGCTCAATCAAAATCACGAACGTGCACCACACATCGAGGGCTTGGCCCTCGCCTATGCGCATACAGAGGTTCTACAGGTACCCGATCGGTCGATACGACCAGAAATACTCAGGCCATTACTGAAAGCCTGCCGCGACGGGTTGCGCCTCGAAATCGAGTACGTCTCTCTCTCCAACCCAGAGCCTGAGACGCGCTTGATCGCCCCTCACACACTGGTTTTCACAGGGATTCGCTGGCACGTGCGGGCGTACTGTGAGAAGAATCGTGGATACCGAGACTTTGTGTTGAGCCGCTTACGTGGGGAACCGGAGCTGCTGGATAGCTCATTGGATAATCGGGAGCACGACGCAGGCTGGATGACTACGGTCGACGTAATCTTTGAGCCAGACCCACGATTGAGACCTGCCCAGAAGGCCATCATTGAAACAGATTACGGCATGCAAGATGGGCAGCTTGTAGTAACAAGTCGAGGAGCCTTGGTGCAGTACGTACTACAGCGCTATCAGATCGACCCGAACAAGGTGCAGGCCAAAGCTGCTGCACAGCAGATCGTCGCAGCGAACCTAGATGCACTGGAGTGCTGGTTGTATACATGAAATCTGCCCTCTGTGGATTACTCCGCTCCGGCAGCACTCCCTAGCCAATGTCCTGAGATATGCGGCCTCTCCCCTCAGAGCAGGCCAAGAGACAACAGATAGTTTCTAACCTCCCCCATGCCTCTGGTGGCCACACCCAGTAAATCATCACGAGACTGTCGATAGAGTGGAAGCGGGCCAGATTGACGTACCCACTTTGCAACATCTTCTGTGGGCAATCTGCGGGACGCCAAGATCATAGCCATCAGATCATCTCGTGCGTTCGCATCTCGAATTACCGACGTCAGATCGACCCCATTAGCATGGTAGTGGGTACCATCCGGTATTCCGGCAGCGTGGAACGAGGCACGCCGAATGATGCATGGGACGCACTTGCCGCACTGCTGATGTGTCCGCTTCCACTTACCACACGAAACCGTTTCCGATGCCAGAACGCTCAGATTTTCTTGGTCTAGGCATCCTGACAGCATCTCTCCTTTCGTTTGAAGTGCGTACGGGTTATCGACTCGTACAGGCAGGCCAACCGTATCCAAGACTTTTTGGAAGAGAGCCAAAAAATGTGGGTGCGTCGTCCTAGTACTCAATGCACCGATGCGGCGAGCAGTCATCGGTGGATTCAGCGCAATGAGTCCGTTCTCAGGAACGAAGAGTTCTACCGGCCTACCGGTTACACGCAGCTGCGCCAATGTGGCACCGACCAGTGCACCATAGGCAAGGAAATTGAAACTTCGAGTACGCATCTGCACATCAGTTTTCTTCCCTGTGAAGGACACCGGGTTTGCAACCGCAGCGAACCTGGACACCGCCATGGGAAGGTGACTCCGAACCAGAATCTGCTTTTCTGAATCACCTCGATACGCATGACTTATCAGCAACGGACGTCTGCCACTCGCTAGTAAATTCAGCGCTCCAATTCCGCTATCCATGCCACCTGAAAACAAGCTGACGCAATCATGGCCAGCCATAACAGTTATGTGGCCACGATTCTGAGAAGTGAGCTGCCTAGGCCCATCAGGCAGCAGGACAATCTCCCAAATATCGCCACTTAAGAAATGCAGAGCCTTTTGTAAAAGCGGTACAGCGAGCTGCCAAAGTTGCGGGTCGGCGATAGGGATGAACAAGCGAAGATCCCGCGCCCAACCGTCATCAGCCTCCGCCTTATCAACAAACGTATCTGCGGCCGTTACCGCCATAGCTATGGTCAGCAGATCGAATCCGGTCCTATTGACCGGAGCCCCCAAACGCCTCACCGCGGCGCGAACCGGACCACCGATAGAGCAAGTGCCTCGTGCCGGTGGACGGCTTCCGTACATCAATACGGGAATGCCATTGGCAGTATGTGAGGGAAGCTGATCAGCTTCGTGATGGAAGATTAGGTCTGTCACTCTTGGTACGTCTCCCACTCGCTCCATACTTCGCGGATCGCAGCTAGCTGAACCTGCTCCATGCTGGCACTTGAGAAAGACCTCAAGTTACCCGTCAAGAGAGGGCGCATATGCTTGTCAGAGACCGACTCGACCAAGGAGTACAGGTCTCTCTCAGCCTGCTCAACCTGACCAGGCGAGTCCGCTTTAGCAAAAGCGTCGTTTGAGTCGAGAACGATTTGCCCAAAAATGCATTTGGTCACGTAGACGAGCATCATCTGCACCAACATGTCGTCCGTGATACTTCCGAAATCAAACTCGTCGTACCCCTCCAAACATTCAGAAAGTGCTTCATTCATCGCCACACGCACTCGATCTGAATCACCATCTTCTGTGGCCAGAGCCTGGACGATCATATCGATGGCGATATCCGTGTCCTGACCATTCAATGCCGCGAGGTCAAGCCCAGCAGGAGCCTGCCCATCCCGCAGTGCTGCCATAGCTCCAAACAGAGCACCACCAGCTCCGGCCATCGATCCGAAACGCGCGGTTGCGATACCAGCACCTCCCGTTGCACCACCTGCATAACTACCTATGGCAGAACGGAGGTAATCACCATCCCCACTAGAGACGAATCTCCCCAGGCTAGTGCGAAAGTCCTTGAAGCGCTGTGGCGGAGCTTCTGGCACCTGCTGCCCATTAGTGTCTACCCACCCAGGAACATAAGGGGAACTCCCACCTGGTCCCTTACTTGACGTAGAGGTTCCCATTACTTCTTCTCCCGGGGCTTATACCAGGTCGCATCCTTTAGCCTGCTACTGAGCCAGGGTTTAATTTTGTCTGGCATGATCGTATGGATGAAGTCAGATAGCAGTGCACCAGCATCCGATGACTTTTCAGCGAGCAATTGAGCACCGTCGAATCCAGCAGCCCTATTCGTCCAATCAGAATGTGATCGCATCGACTCGATAAGCTGGACCATGACAGCCGTATGCTCTGCTGCCGGGATGGTTTGCAATGCGGCCTTGGCTGACGGTGATGACGTATTGGTCGTGCGCTTGAGTACTACCAGCGCTTCGGCAGCGTCCGAGGATAGGCCTGCGCGCAGAATGCGCAGAGGCGTGGTTTCCCGACTTAAGTAAACAACCGGCCGCAAATCGACAGTCGAGAGCTGCGGATCGAGCCTGATCCAATCCCTCACCAACTCAACCTTTGATGTCCATGCATCGGGGCACGCATCTGCAAATTTCGAAGGATCCTCAAGATACCCTTCAAGCTCTGCCAACACCTCAGGCTTACCTCCGGCAGCACCATTGATCATCGAATAGAGATGAGCCACCGCTTTCTCATCCATGCACCGCTCGAACAAGGCCACTTTGGCAATAAGTGCTTCGTCGACTGGCATCTCACGAAGAGCAGCCACGCGCACCCTCATACGCACGACATTGAGCAGCCGCTTCACGATCCGCGGATTTCCCAAGACCGAGTTGGAACTGGCCAGCATCGGAGCAATGCGATCTGCTATGGGGAACGCTTCAGCAACCGTTGCAGGAACATCAGCACCGAGCAGCTCCAGAGCCTTCTCCGTGCTTATCGGTTCATCTCTCCATGCCTTCCGCAGATTGTCTTCAAGACCAGCTCTTAGTGCTTCCATGCGGTCTGAAGGAACCTTGTTACCTGCCGAAGCGAACAGCATAAACAGATACGCCCGAACCTCCTGTACACCAAGCCTAGGGACACGTACGGGCACCTGAATCAGCTTGTCCAGATAGTCTGTGACGTGGCGATCACCAGGATCTTTAAAGTGCTCGCTGACCGAGTGGCGAACCATCTCCTCGTCTGCGGCTACTACGAACGCTGTATGGTTCATGAAAAGGAAGAGACGAAGAGCCTCTAGGGTATGAATGGTCTGCTTCGGTAGGCATCGATCAAGGTTGTCGACAAATACGACCAGGGTCTTGCCGAGGCCGTTGAGAACATCCGAGAACTCACTCCTGAACGCCTCAATCTGCTTCGGAGGCGTTTGCTGTTTTTCTTCCGATAGAAGGCCCGTGAGATGGTCCTTCGCTTTAGCCCCCTCTTCTTTCAATGCGCCGAGGGAGTCTGCATCCACATCGCCAGAAAAAAGCTTGCCGAGCGCGTCCATGCCTTTTGCGCCAAGCCCAAACGCAGGAACGCCCATGGCCAAGGCGCCCCCTTCGACGAGCAGCCCCAAAAGACGCATTTTATTGACACGAGATGCCAATTTCTTCGCCTTTGGAAGGATGCTCGTTTCGGCCGCTGCGTCGATCAATGTCGAGGCGATGACCTCCATTAACGCTGCGCGTGAGTCATCAAAACCTTGGTAGAGCCAGGCGTCGAAGCGAACGACCACGAAATCAGATGCACCCTGCGGGGGGTTTAGCCCATCCTCAATCAAGTTAAGAAGAGTCGACTTCCCAGTCCCCCAGGATCCGAACACCCCGACAGTCACTGGCCGCATGGTGGGATCGTTAATAACATCCACTACCAGATCTGCGACCTCTGAATAATTCAGAAAATCATTTTTTGTATCGACATCAGCCCACATCTGAGTCTCCTTGCCTGCGAACGCATCCCTTGCTTACGAGCTGGTCTTATCACCACAGACGCGCGTCACCATTTACTTTGATGGCCTCTAGCATTCGTCAAAAATCGATTCAATGCCACTATTTTGACATCCTGCGAACCCGCATCAATAACGCGATCCACATCAGCCCAGAGTGCCAGTAGTTACCAAACCTGTATTGAGCGTATCTGTGCTGAACTGATTGATGCTAGGCATGCCGCAGCTCTGGACGCGGGCAAGGAGCCCTGTAGGGCGAAGACGCGAGCAAGTCGAAAAGGAGGCCTTGGCGTATCACCAAAGCGGGGCACAAAAAAGAACCGGGCAAGACGATGTGCCCTATATGTGCCCTAGACTGGACAGCCCGAAAAATACCCGCCCATAAAAAAATCCAGCCACCGCTAAGTGACTGGATTTTTTAGGGTTTTTTTGGTCGGGACGGAGTGATTCGAACACTCGACCCCTTGCACCCCATGCAAGTGCGCTACCGGGCTGCGCTACGCCCCGACTGGTGTTGCTGTGCTTTCTAAGCTACCGAAAGCGGGTCGAACTATACAATAAGCATCTGAATTATGGAAAGTTTTTTTACGCAGCTGGTTACTTGCGCAACACCACTAACACATCTTCCAGCTCGGCAATCATCTGCCGAATGAGCTGCTTGTACTGGGTCGTATCGTCCTTCGCTTCATCACCGGACAGACGCTGGCGCGCACCTCCGATGGTGAAACCCTGATCGTACAGAAGCGCACGGATCTGGCGGATCATCAACACATCCTGACGCTGATAGTAGCGACGGTTGCCACGCCGCTTTACCGGGTTGAGCTGAGGAAACTCCTGCTCCCAGTAGCGAAGGACATGAGGCTTGACGGCGCAGAGGTCGCTGACTTCACCGATGGTGAAATAGCGCTTACCAGGTATAGGAGGTAACTCGTCGTTATGACTTGGTTCCAGCATATGCCTCTACTCTGGCCTTGAGTTTCTGGCCCGGACGAAAGGTGACAACACGGCGAGCCGTGATCGGGATTTCTTCGCCTGTCTTGGGGTTTCGGCCTGGACGCTGGCGCTTATCGCGCAGGTCAAAGTTGCCGAAACCGGACAATTTGACCTGCTCGTTATCCTCCAGCGCGTGGCGGATTTCCTCAAAAAACAGTTCCACCAGTTCCTTGGCTTCCCGTTTATTCAGGCCAAGCTCTTCATACAGACGTTCCGCCATTTCAGCTTTCGTCAGAGCCCCCATACGCTACTTCCTTAACGTGGCGTTGAACCTTTCTTCCAGCGAGGTGAGGATATTTTGCGTTGTGGTATTCACCTCATCGTCGTTAAGAGTGCGCGATGGATGCTGCCAGGTCAAGCCGACGGCAAGGCTTTTTCTATGCGGATCAATACCTTTACCGTGATACACGTCAAACAGTCTGAGGTCAGTCAACCATTCGCCAGCCGCCTCGCGGATGCAGGCCAGCACCGACTCGGCCGGTAGCTCGCGATCCGCCAACAGCGCCAGGTCGCGACGCACCTCGGGGAAGCGCGAAAGCTCGCTGAATGCCGGCATACGCCCGGTAGCCACTTCAGCCAGAACCAGCTCGAAGAGGAACACCGGCTGATCCAGCCCCAGGGTCTTGGCCAGTTCCGGATGCAGTGCACCGAGGAAACCGACCAGGCGCCCGTCACGCTCGATGCGTGCAGTCTGCCCCGGATGCAGAGCCGAATGCTCGCCCGGTACGAAGCTGAAAGCATCGGCTGCACCGGCATAACCCAGCAGCGCCTCGACATCGGCCTTGAGGTCGTAGAAGTCCACACCATCACGGCCGTTGGCCCAGCCTTCCGGCAGGCGACTGCCGCTGATCACGCCAGCCAGCATGGCTTCCTGCTTCAGCCCTTCAAGCTGACCGACAAAGCGCAGACCGCTCTCGAACAGACGTACGCGCGACTGCTGACGATTGAGGTTGTGTTGCAGCGCCTTGATCAGGCCCGGCCACAGCGAGGAACGCATGGCGGCCATATCGGCGGAGATCGGGTTGGCCAGCTGCAGCGGCGCCACGCCCGGATTGAACAGTTCGAACAATTTGGGATCGATGAAGCTGTAGGTGATGGCCTCCTGATAACCACGCGCCACCAGCAGACGACGCAGGGCCGGCAGCTCGGCACGCGCCTCGGCTTTGGCCTGCGGAGACAGGCGCGCTTGCGGGTAACGTACCGGTAGGCGGTTGTAGCCGTACAGACGCCCCAGCTCTTCGATCAGGTCGACCTCCAGGCTGATGTCAAAGCGGTGGCTCGGCACACCGACCTGCCAGGCGCCTGCGCCTTGCGCAGATACGCTCAGCCCCAGGGCAGTGAGCAAACGCTCGACTTCCGCGGCATCCATCTGCATGCCCAGCATCTGGTCGATGCGCTCGGCACGCAGGATGATCGGCGCGACCTGTGGCAGATCGGCCTGGCTCACGGCCTCAATGACCGGACCGGCTTCGCCACCGACGATTTCCAGCAGCAGTGCGGTGGCGCGCTCGATTGCCTGGCGGGCCAGCTGCGAATCCACGCCACGCTCGAAGCGATGCGAGGAGTCGGTGTGCAGGCCATAGGAGCGGGCCTTGCCGGCCAGCGCAATGGTGTCGAAAAACGCGCTCTCGAGGAACAGATCACGGGTCTTGCCACTCACGCCGCTATGCTCGCCACCCATCACGCCGGCGATAGCCAGGGCGCGCTGATGGTCGGCGATCACCAGGGTATCGGCACGCAGGCTGAATTCCTGGCCATCCAGCAGCACCAGCTTCTCGCCCTCTTCCGCCATGCGCACGCGGATGCCACCGTTGATCTCGGCGAGATCGAAGGCATGCATCGGCTGGCCCTGCTCGAGCATCACGTAGTTGGTGATATCGACGGCGGCGTCGATGCTGCGGATATCGGAACGACGCAGGCGCTCGACCATCCACAGCGGGGTCGGCCTGGACAGGTCGACGTTGCGGATCACCCGACCCAGGTAGCGCGGGCAGGCCTTGGGTGCCAGAACTTCAACCAGGCGTACTTCATCATGCACGGCAGCGACTGGCGCAAGCGCCACCGGCGACACCTGAGCGGCATAGATGGCACCAACTTCACGGGCCAGACCGGCCAGGGACAGGCAGTCGCCACGATTCGGGGTCAGACCCAGCTCAATACTGGCGTCATCCAGCCCCAGGTAATCGCGGATATTGCCGCCTACCGGTGCATCGGCCGCCAGCTCCATCAGACCACTGTTGTCGTCACTGATTTGCAGCTCGGAAGCCGAGCAGAGCATGCCGTTGGATTCGACGCCGCGCAGCTTGGCCTTCTTGATCTTGAAGTCGCCCGGCAGCTCGGCACCGATCATGGCGAACGGAATCTTGATGCCCGGGCGCGCATTCGGCGCACCGCAGACCACCTGGAAGCTCTCGCTGCCGTTGCTGACCTGGCACACACGCAGCTTGTCGGCATCCGGATGCTGTTCGGTGCTGAGGATCTCGCCGATCACGATACCGCTGAATTCGCCGGCAGCCGGGGTAACGCTGTCTACTTCGAGGCCGACCATGGACAGGCGGGCCACCAGCTCGTCACGCGAGACTGACGGATTGACCCAGCTGCGCAGCCACTGTTCACTGAATTTCATACTGTCTGTTCTCCTGAACGCATTCGATACGGGTCATGTGGCCTAGCGGAATTGCGCCAGGAACCGCAGGTCGTTATCGAAGAACAGGCGCAAGTCATTGACGCCATAACGCAGCATGGCCAGGCGCTCGACGCCCATGCCGAAGGCGAAGCCCTGGTATTTTTCCGGGTCGATGCCAGACATGCGCAGCACGTTCGGATGCACCATGCCGCAGCCCATGACTTCCAGCCAACCGGTCTGCTTGCACACGCGGCAGCCTTTGCCGCTGCACATCACGCACTGCATGTCGACTTCGGCCGACGGCTCGGTGAACGGGAAGAAGGACGGACGGAAACGAACGCCCAGAGGTTTCTCGAAGAACACGCGAAGGAACTCTTCGATAGTGCCCTTGAGGTCGGCGAAACTGATGTTCTCGTCGATCAACAGGCCTTCGACCTGGTGGAACATCGGCGAGTGGGTGATATCGGAGTCGCAGCGATACACGCGACCGGGGCAGACGATGCGAATCGGCGGCTGCTGCGATTCCATGGTACGCACCTGCACCGGCGAGGTGTGGGTGCGCAGCAACATGTTGGCGTTGAAATAGAAGGTGTCATGCATCGCCCGCGCCGGGTGATGGCCGGGGATGTTGAGCGCTTCGAAGTTGTGGTAGTCGTCTTCGACTTCCGGACCCTCGGCCACGTTGTAGCCGATATGGGTGAAGAACTGTTCGACACGCTCCAGCGTACGGGTCACCGGATGCAGACCGCCAGTGGCCTGCCCGCGGCCCGGCAGGGTCACGTCGATTTTCTCGGACGCCAGCTTCTCGGCGAGCAGAGCCTGCTCAAGCACGGATTTGCGGGCATTCAGGGCGTCCTGAACCTGGTTCTTGGCGGCGTTGATCAGGGCGCCGGCCTGCGGACGCTCTTCGGCCGAGAGCTTGCCGAGGGTCTGCATCAGGGCAGTAAGCTCGCCCTTCTTGCCGAGATACTGGACCCGGAACTGTTCCAGGGTGTTCACATCTACGGTGCTTTGCACGGCCTCAAGCGCTTGCGAGACCAATGCATCCAGGTTTTCCATGTACGAACTCCAGATACGAAATAGGGGAAGAGCTTGAAGGCTCTTCCCCTATCTTTGACGTTGCCACCGGGTGAACCCGGTGATTGTCGGGGACTTAAGCCAGTACGGCCTTAGCTTTCTCGACAATCGCAGCAAACGCCGCTTTTTCGTTCACTGCCAGATCGGCCAGAACTTTGCGGTCGATTTCGATGGCCGCTTTTTTCAGACCGGCGATGAAACGGCTGTAGGACAGACCGTTAACACGAGCACCAGCGTTGATACGAGCGATCCACAGAGCGCGGAACTGACGCTTCCGCTGACGGCGGTCGCGGTAGGCGTATTGGCCTGCCTTGATCACAGCCTGCTTGGCAACACGGAACACGCGCGAACGAGCGCCGTAGTAGCCTTTAGCGAGTTTCAGAATTTTTTTGTGACGAGCACGAGCGATAACGCCACGCTTAACACGAGCCATGAGTAATTTCCTCTATCTTGACCGATTAACGAACGCGCAGCATGCGCGCCACTTTAGCTACGTCCGACGGGTGCACCAGGGTGCTGCCGCGCAGGTGACGCTTACGCTTAGTGGACATCTTGGTCAGGATGTGGCTCTTGAAAGCGTGTTTGTGTTTGAAGCCGGTAGCGGTCTTGAGGAAACGCTTCGCGGCACCACTCTTGGTTTTCATCTTTGGCATGTTTTGTACTCCGCATTCATTAACAACTGATAACCATCAGGCCTGCCAGTGCCCGGGAGGTTATTTACGCTTCTTGGGAGCGATGACCATCATCAGCTGGCGTCCTTCCAGCTTAGGATGCTGTTCAACGGTGCCGAGTTCGGCGAGGTCGGCTTCGACCCGCTTCAACAGCTCCATGCCCAGTTCCTGGTGGGCCATCTCACGACCGCGGAATCGAAGCGATACCTTGGCCTTGTCCCCATCTTCAAGGAAACGTACCAGGTTGCGTAGCTTTACCTGGTAATCCCCTTCTTCCGTCCCTGGACGAAACTTGATTTCTTTGATCTGCTGCTGATGCTGATTCTTCTTAGCAACGGCGGCTTGTTTCTTCTTTTCGAACAGGTGTTTGCCGTAGTCCATGATGCGGCAAACGGGAGGAAGCGCATCGGCGGAGATTTCCACCAGATCGAGCTTGGCCTCTTCAGCCACTCGCAACGCTTCATCAATCGAGACGACACCAATCTGCTCACCGTCGGCGCCAATCAGGCGCACTTCACGGGCGGTGATGTTCTCGTTGATCGGAGCCTTAGGTACGGCCCGCTTATCCTGTCTCATTTCACGCTTAATAATGATTACTCCGAATCTTGGCGACCACGCCGGGAAACCGCTTGCTTGAGCTGATCGGCGAATTGCTCGAGGGGCATTGAGCCCAAATCGACGCCTTCGCGGGTACGCACAGCAACGGATCGTGTCTCAACCTCCCGATCTCCAATAACCAAGAGATAGGGAACCTTGAGCAAAGTATGCTCGCGGATTTTAAAGCCGATCTTCTCGTTTCTCAAGTCAGACTTGGCACGAAATCCGCTTTGAGTGAGCGTTTTTTCGACTTCGAGGGCAAAATCGGCCTGCTTGTCGGTGATATTCATCACCACAGCCTGCGTCGGTGCCAGCCAGGCCGGGAATGCACCGGCATAGTGCTCGATCAACATGCCGACGAAGCGCTCGAAGGAACCGAGGATCGCGCGGTGCAGCATGACCGGGCGCTTGCGATTGTTATCTTCGGCGACATAGCTGGCATCCAGGCGCTCCGGCAGGTTCGGATCGTACTGCAGGGTGCCGCACTGCCAGTTACGACCGAGACAGTCCTTCAGGGTGAATTCGATCTTCGGACCGTAGAAGGCACCCTCACCCGGCTGATACTCCCACTCCAGACCGGATTCGTTCAGCGCATCGGCCAGGGCAGTTTCGGCGCAATCCCACAGCTCGTCGGAACCCACGCGCTTGACCGGACGAGTGGACAGCTTCATGGAAATATCCGAGAAGCCGAAGTCCGCATACACCTGCAGGGTCAGCTTGATGAAGTCGGCCGCCTCTTTCTTCACCTGATCTTCGGTGCAGAAGATGTGCGCGTCATCCTGGGTGAAGCCACGCACACGCATGATGCCGTGCAGCGCGCCGGACGGCTCGTTGCGGTGGCAGGCACCGAACTCGGCCATGCGCAGCGGCAGGTCACGGTAGGACTTCAGGCCCTGATTGAAAATCTGCACATGGCACGGGCAGTTCATCGGCTTCACCGCATAGTCGCGGTTTTCCGAGTTGGTGGTGAACATGTTCTCGGCGTAGTTGGACCAGTGCCCCGAACGCTCCCAGAGCACGCGATCGACCACCTGCGGCGTGCGCACTTCAACGTAGCCGTGCTCGCGCTGCACCTGGCGCATGTACTGCTCCAGCACCTGGTACAGGGTCCAGCCATTCGGGTGCCAGAACACCATGCCCGGCGCTTCTTCCTGCAAGTGGAACAGATCCAGCTGCTTGCCGATGCGGCGATGGTCGCGCTTCTCGGCCTCCTCGATACGCTGGATGTAGGCAGCCAGCTGTTTCTTGTCCGCCCAGGCGGTGCCATAGATGCGCTGCAGCTGCTCGTTCTTCGAGTCGCCGCGCCAGTAGGCACCGGAAATCTTGGTCAGCTTGAAGGACTTGAGGAAGCGCGTGTTCGGCACGTGCGGACCACGGCACATGTCGACGTATTCTTCATGGAAGTACAGGCCCATGGCCTGCTCGTCCGGCATGTCCTCGATCAGGCGCAGCTTGTAGTCCTCGCCACGCGCCTGGAACAGCTCGATGACCTCGGCACGCGGAGTCATCTTCTTGATGACGTCGTAGTCATGATCGATCAGCTCGGCCATACGCTTTTCGATGGCCGCCATGTCGTCCGGCGTGAAAGGCCGCCCGATGGCGATGTCGTAATAGAAGCCCTCCTCGATCACCGGCCCGATAACCATCTTGGCTTCCGGGTACAGCTGCTTGACTGCGTGGCCGACCAGGTGCGCACAGGAGTGGCGAATGATCTCCAGCCCCTCTTCGTCTTTCGGCGTAATGATCTGCAGGGTTGCGTCGCTGTCGATCACGTCGCAGGCATCGACCTGCTTGCCATTGACCTTGCCGGCCAGGGTAGCCTTGGCCAGGCCAGCACCAATGGATTGGGCGACCTCAAGCACGGATACCGGATGATCGAACGAACGCTGACTGCCGTCGGGAAGAGTAATGATGGGCATGGCGCCTCCTCTCCTAGTGGTGACCCCTACCAAAGGTCACGTGGGTTGGGATGAGCCAGGAAGCGATCCGGAGGTATGCCTGCCGGACAATGGCAGGAGCCTTGCGAGCCAACCAGAAGCGGACCAGAGTCACTGGAAATGAAGAGATCGAATGCTTCCAGAAAGCCACAACCCTGGCAAGCAGCCAATAAAAAAGGGGTCGTATAAACGACCCCTTTCTAATTTGGTAGGCACAATTGGACTCGAACCAACGACCCCCACCATGTCAAGGTGGTGCTCTAACCAACTGAGCTATGTGCCTGCAATGGCCGCGCATTTTACGGATAGGGCCGAAGCTGTCAACACCTTTTTAGCTAAGTAGCTGAAAAAGTGGATTTTTTGCCAAATGAACAGAACGTTAAATATTTTGCACAGAGGCTAGCCGGGCATTTTCAAGTCGAGTAGCATCGACCCATTCGTAAAAAATAAAGAACAAAGGTTCCAATATGACGCACACCCCCTACCCCCAGTCCTACTACGCCGCCTCCGCCAACGCGGTACCGCCGCGCCCCGAACTGCAGGGCGAGACCGAAACCGATGTCTGCATCATCGGCGCCGGCTACACCGGCCTCTCGACCGCGCTGTTCCTGCTGGAGAACGGCTTCAAGGTCACCGTACTGGAAGCGGCCAAGGTCGGTTTCGGCGCGTCCGGGCGTAATGGCGGGCAGATCGTCAACAGCTATAGCCGCGACATCGACGTGATCGAGCGCACCGTCGGCCCCAAGCAGGCGCAACTGCTCGGCCAGATGGCTTTCGAGGGCGGTCGCATCATTCGCGAGCGCATCGCCAAGTACAACATCCAGTGCGACCTGAAGGACGGCGGTGTCTTCGCCGCCAACACCCCCAAGCACATGAAGCACCTCGAGTCGCAGAAGAAGCTGTGGGAGCGCTACGGCCACACCCAGCTGGAGCTGCTGGATGAAAAGCGCATCCGTGAGGTGGTGGCGAGCGACAACTATGTAGGCGGCATGCTCGACATGAGCGGCGGCCACATCCACCCGCTCAACCTGGCCCTGGGTGAAGCGGCGGCCGTGGAATCCCTCGGCGGCGTAATCCACGAGCAAAGCCCGGCCATCCGTGTCGAGCGCGGCGCCAACCCGGTCGTGCACACCCCCAACGGCCGCGTGAAAGCCAAGTTCGTGGTGGTCGCCGGTAACGCCTACCTGGGTAACCTGCTGCCCGAGCTGGCCAGCAAGTCGATGCCTTGCGGCACCCAGGTGATCACCACCGAGCCGCTGTCCGACGACGTAGCCAAGAGCCTGCTGCCGCAGGACTACTGCGTCGAGGACTGCAACTACCTTCTCGACTACTACCGTCTGACCGGTGACAAGCGCCTGATCTTCGGCGGCGGCGTGGTCTACGGCGCTCGCGATCCGGCGAACATCGAAGCGATCATCCGCCCGAAGATGCTCAAGACCTTCCCGCAGCTGAAAGATGTGAAGATCGACTACGCCTGGACCGGCAACTTCCTGCTGACCCTGTCGCGCCTGCCGCAGGTCGGCCGTATCGGCGACAACATCTATTACTCGCAAGGCTGCAGCGGCCACGGCGTGACCTACACCCACCTGGCCGGCAAGGTGCTGGCCGAGATGCTGCGTGGCCAGGCCGAGCGCTTCGACGCCTTCGCCGGCCTGCCGCACTACCCCTTCCCGGGCGGCCGCCTGTTCCAGGTACCGTTCAGCGCCCTGGGCGCCTGGTACTACAGCCTGCGCGACAAGCTGGGCGTGTAAGCTCTGCTGCAATGTAAAACGGCGCCTCAGGGCGCCGTTTTTGTTGGTGTTGCGATCAACTCGGCGCGGTCACGTACTTGGCCAGGCGTTGATCCTGGCTCATCACGTCCAGAGTTGCCGCTAGCACTTGCTCGCTGTTGGCATCGGCACTGGCAAAGATGGTCGAGAAGTGCTCATGGGTCACCGCAGCAAAATGCTGCCGGTCATCGCCACTGATGCCCAGCAGGGTGGCATAGGCGTCCAGCGCCTCGCCCTGCCCCTTAGCCATGTCTTCGGCAATGCTGTCGAGCATGCCGTTCATGGCCAGCAACGAGCGCCCGCCGTAACCCAGTTTGACGCTGGAGTCACACCCATTGGTTCCGGACGTGAGGCCGAAGGTGGCATTGCCGAACGTACCGTTGGTGGTAGTCGCCAGCAGGTGCGGCACCAGACCGCGCTGCCCCTCGAACAACATGTTACCCCAGCCGCAACCACCGCCACCGGCCTGGTCGGCCTGGGCGATGCCGCTCGCCAGCAACGGCAGGGAAGACAGCAGAGAGAGCATGATGACTTTACGCATGAGTGTTTCTCCTTAAGTGCTTCGCGGATCGAGAGCAGATCGCATACCAAGTTGGCGCTACAGCAGGAAGCAGCAGGCCGCACGGGAAGAGCTGAACATTCCCAGACACGCCGGAACGAACAAGGAAAGGTATAGCCAGAAACCCGCCCTCGCGCCCAACCTAACGGAACTCAAATCCACCGGGGTCAAGCTCTGGCCAGACCACGTACATTCGCGATCCCGCCTATACCCGCAACGTGGACATTGCCCTGAATAGCGGCGCATAGCTTGTCTGACGCTCAAGGCCTGAGATGAACGCCAGCACCTCATCCCGGGCACCACAGCTGATATGCGCTTGCGCCATCGTGCAGAACTTGCGCTCGAAATCGGCATCGTCCATGGGTGTTTCCAGTGATCCTGGACCGCTGATTTTCTCGCTACTGAGTTCCTCGCCCGATGCCAGCGTCACGCTCACCCGATTCGCCAGATACCTGGGAAACAGTGTCGTCAGCGCGGGATCCTCACTCACTGCCGTGCATCTCATAAGCGCAACGGCGCGAGGGTCGGCGATCTGCTCCGGCGAATAGGAATTCAGCGTGATGTCACCATCCAGCAGCGCACGCGCCACGTTATAAGGCAGGCTGTGGTCGGCCGTCTCCCTGGTCTGTGGCCGCCATTTCTCGGCAGAGTCGGCCAGCACGCGCCGGTTGAATTCCGAGGTTTCTATATGGATCGCTTCCACCTCATTCAGGTCAGCAATCCGCCCCCTGAGGTCGATAGCTGCCCACACTGCCGTGTGCAGTTCGCCATTGGTGGGGAAGGTCTTGGTCAGGGACCTGAGTATGGCGAAGTGACCATTGGCGGCGCGGCCAAAACTGTCGACATCGAGCTCGAACTCGCCGGTAACCTGCTTGAACAACCCCATCTCGCCCTCAAATACCGGTGATGGCCCGGTCATACCGTGGCGCGCCAGGTTTGCCGCGAAGATGGCATTGCGCGCCGCATTGGCGGCCGAACAGCCCTTCCAGTCCGACAGCGCTCCGGAGCGCACCTGGCGCATGGCCAAGTGGCCGCTGAGGGCGATGTTGATTGCCTGTTCGGTACGTACCTCGCCCAGCTTCAGCAGCCGGGAAGCTGCCGCCGCCATGGCGACGTTGATGTAGTTGACGTGATCCCAACCGCGCTGGTTGAGGCTGGCCGCGTCCTGCAGGCGCATCTGGATTTCGTAGGCGACGACGATGGCGGCGATCAGCTCGCGGCCGCTTGCCCCTTCAGCCTCCGCCAGCGCCAGACAGGCGGGAATATTGTCGCTCGGATGGCCCGGCTCGAGCCCCATATAGCCATCGTTATAATCCAGAAAGCGAACCATGGTGCCATTGGCGAAAGCGGCCAGTTCGGGAGTCGTGCGCAGCCGAGTACCGAATACGCTCGACGAAGGCTGTGGGGTCTGCCCTGCCAGCGCGATGGCAATTTCGACAGGCCCGGCGCCATAGGCCCCGAGAGCACAGGCCAGGCTGTCGAGGAAACGACGGCGGACACAGGCGATAACCGCCTCGGGTATCTCTTGAGTATCCAGCTCACAGGCGTAGCGCGCGATACGCCGAGCCAAAGTTATCTCCGTCATAAAAATTTCCCGCGTTTTCCTTATGTCTGCCCGCCCAGATGGTGCCGCTACTCAGGCGAGCCAGGGGTTGGCACGCAGATGCCTGGCTTCGAACTCGCGTATCCGGGGCGCGCGTTGCAAAGTGCTGCCAATGGCGTCCAGCCCCAGCAATAGCGCCTCCTTGCGCAATGGCTCGATGTCGAAGCCGATGCTGGAGCCATCGTTCAGGCGAATCTGCTGCCGCGTCAGGTCGACACTGATTTGCGCGCTTTCAGGCTGACTCACGACCTGCCCGAGGCGCAGCAATTCGGGGTCGCCAAGCTGGATCAGCAACACGCCGTTGCGCTGACAGTTATCGAAGAAGATGCCGGCGAAGCTGGTGCCGATCAGCGCACGAAAACCCAGCTGTTTGAGCCCCCAGACCGCATGCTCGCGGCTGGAGCCACAACCGAAGTTCGGTCCGACTACCAAAAAGCTCGCCCGGTTCCAGGGCTGCTGATTGAGGACAAAATCGGGATTGGGAGCACCGCCGACGAGGAAGCGCAGATCGAAGAACAGGCCGCGATCCAAGCCATTGCGGTCGATGCCCTTGAGGAACTGTTTGGGCATGATCACGTCGGTGTCCACATTCGCAGCAAGCATGGGCGCGGCGATACCGCTGATAGTGGTGAACGGCTGCATCTCAAGCCTCCAGAGACAAACTGCGAACATCAGTTAAATGGCCAGTGACGGCCGCCGCAGCGACCATTACCGGACTCATCAGGTGGGTGCGCGCACCCGCGCCCTGGCGGCCTTCGAAGTTGCGGTTGGTGCTGGAGGCGCAGCGGTCACCTGGTGCCAACACGTCGTCGTTCATCGCCAGGCACATCGAGCAGCCGGACTGCCTCCACTCAAAGCCAGCGTCGCGGAACACCTGCGCCAAACCTTCGGCTTCGGCCTGGGCGCGCACCTGGGTGGAGCCAGGCACGATCATCGCCCGCACATGTGCAGCAACCGTGCGCCCGCGCAGCACCCGGGCAGCATCGCGCAGATCCTCGATGCGCGCGTTGGTACAAGAGCCGATGAAGGCGTGGCTGATACGGATCTGCGCCAACCGCTCGCCCGCTTCCAGCCCCATGTAGCGCAGAGCGCGCTGCAAATCCTGGCGGCGAATAAGGTCAGGCTCCTGCAGCGGATCCGGTACCCGTTCGCCAATCGGGGCAGCCTGATCGGGACTGGTACCCCAGGTCACCATCGGCTCCAGCTCAGCTGCATCCAGCTCCACCTCTGCGTCGTACTGCGCCCCCGGGTCGCTGTACAGCTCGCGCCAGCTCGCCACGGCCTGCTCCCAGCGCTCGCCCTGCGGCGCTCGCGGTTTGCCCTTGAGGTAGGCGTAAACCTTGTCGTCCGGTGCCATGAACGCACCTCGGGCACCCGCCTCGACCGCCATGTTGCAGATGGTCATGCGTGCCTCGACGCTCAACGCCGCGATGGTCTGGCCACAAAACTCGATGGCGTAGCCGGTCGCACCGGACGCTCCGATGCGCTGGATCAGCGCCATGATGATGTCCTTGGAGGTTACGCCCAGGCCTAGCTCGCCGTGTACCTTCACCCGCAGAGTGCGCAACTTCTTGTACAGCAAGGTCTGGGTGGCCAGCAGGTGCTCGATTTCGGAGGTGCCGATGCCAAAGCCGAAAGCACCCAGTGCGCCGTAGGTGGTGGTGTGGCTGTCGCCGGCAGCCACCACCATGCCTGGCAGGATAAAGCCCTGCTCGGGCGCCACCACATGCTCGATGCCTTGGCGCTTGTCCAGCACGTCGAACAGCTCCAGGCCGAAGTCGCGGCAGTTCTGCTCGAAGTAGGACACCTGCCGTGCACCACCGGCATCCGGCATCGCGGCAATGCGCTCGGGCGCAGTGGGATTCACATGGTCCACCACGCACAGCGTGGCCGAGGGTCGCCATACCGTGCGACCAGCCTCTCGCAGACCGCTGAATGCCTGCGGACTGGTGTACTCGTTGGCCACCTGGCGATCGATGTACAACAGCACATGGCCGTGATCGTCCAGGGTACAGACGGTATGCGAGTCGATGTGCTTCTCGTAAAGGGTTCTGGGCCGCTGGTGCATGGTCATTGCCCACCCACCCGGCTGCGCCCGTCGGCAATCACGCAGGCCGCCGGCGGCGCCCCGCCATTCAGCACCGCCACGGCGCACTGCGCGGCGATCAGGTTGGTGCGCTGCAGCCCTTCGTGGGTCGAGGCGCCGCTGTGCGGGGTCGCCACCACGTTCGGCAGGGCCAGCAGCGCCTCGGTGGTGGCGCGATAGCCAGGGTCGGTTTCACTGAGGAAGACATCCAGGCCAGCACCGGCAATGGCGCCGTCCAGCAATGCCTCCAGCAGCGCACGGTCGTCGACCAGGCCGCCACGGGCGGTATTGATCAGCACCGCCGTGGGTTTCATTCGGTTAAGGGCCGGGGCATCGATAAGAAAGCGCGTGTCCGCCAGCAGCGGCGCATGCAAGGTCACGTAGTCGCTCTCGGCCAACAAGGTGTCGAAGTCGACGTGCTGCACGCCCGCCTCGTGCCCGTAGCTCCAGTCAGGATGCGGCGAGTACGCCAGTACACGGGCATCGAAACCGGCCAGGCGCCTGGCCACGCCGCGACCGATACGCCCGAGGCCGATGATGCCGACAGTCTTGCCGTATAGGTCGCTGCCCAGGGCAATGGCCCAGTCACCATTGAGCATGCGTGCCTTCGAATCACCCAGGCGCCGGCCCAGCGCCAGCATCATGGCCAGGGCGTGGTCGGCAACGCTGGCATCGTTGCCGCCGACGGCGATGGTCGCGACCTTGCCGCTGGCGCGCACCGCGGCCACATCGACACGCTCGTAACCGACGCCGCGTCGGGCAATTACCTGCAGGCGCGGCAACTGCGCCAGCAGCTCGGCGGTGATCCAGGCGTGGCCGACGATCCAGGCGTCGACATCGGCCAGCAGGGCGAGCAGCTGGGCCTGGCTCAGGTCACCGTCGCCCTGCCCCTCGGCGAGTTCGGCGATGCGCACCTCGCAGCCCTGGCTGCGCAGGTAGGCCAAGCTCTCGGGGTCGAAGAAACGCTGGGTGACCAGCACCTTGCGTGGAATTTGTTCGGGCATGTTCATCGCCTCATCGAATCACGTGGGCCGCCTTGGCAGCGGCGTTCAACGGACCAGCGCGCGTCGCTGACGGCTACGCGGTGACGTTCTGGCGGCAAGCCGCCGCCGTTTCCCCGGCTCGTGGCGAGCGGGGAATGGCATGACGAAACGGGATCGCTAGATGATTGCGCCGGTGACCAACGCCGACAGGATCAGCACCGCCGAACAACCCAGCGCCCAGGCCAGGCCATAGCGCTGCAGTTCGCCCATGTCGCGCTTGAGCAAACCGGCCAGCAGGTAGGGCGCGGCAATCAGCGGGCTCAGGGCATGCACCGGCTGCCCCAGTACCGAAGCGCGGGCGATGAACAATGGATCCACACCGTACTGCGCGGCAGCGCCGTTAAGGATTGGTAGGATGCCGTAGAAGAAGGCGTCGTTGGACATGAAGAAGGTGAAGGGAATCGCCGCCAGCGAGGTGATCACGCTCATGTACGGCCCGGAGCTGGCCGGCACCATGTCGAGGAAGGCCTTGGACATTGCATCGACCATACCCGAGCCGGTGAGAATCCCGGTGAAGGCACCGGCAGCGAAGATCAGTGCCACCACGTTGAGCACATTTTCCGCGTGCGCGGCGATGCGCTCCTTCTGCTCGGCCAGGCGCGGGTAGTTGATCACCAGGGCCAGGGCCAGGGCGATCATCATCAGCACCGGCAGCGGGCCTAGGCCCAGGCCCATGCTCACCACCAACCCCAGGGTCAGCGCCAGGTTTACCCAGATCAGGCGCGGGCGATGGCTTTCCTTGACCTTGCGTTCCAGCTCGGGAGCCGCCGCGTCAAGCTGGCCGGGCACCCAGCCGAGACGCCGACGCTCGCGCTTGCCCAGCCACCAGGCCGCACCGAAGGCGTAGACCAGGCCGATCAACATGGCCGGAATCAAGCCGACGAAAACGTCCATCGCATCCACGTGCAGCGCACTGGCGGCCCGCGCGGTCGGTCCGCCCCAAGGCACGATGTTGATCACCGTGTTGGTCAGCAGCAGCATCACCGCCAGGATCAGCGGATTCATGCCCAGGCGCAGGTACACCGGCAGGAAAGCGGTGACCACCACCAGCACGGTGGTCGCGCCGTCGCCATCCAGCGAGATGACGGTCGACAGCGCCGCGGTGCCGAGGGTGATACGCAGCGGGTCGTTGCCGACCCAGCGGACGATCCGCTTGACCGCCGGCTCGAACAGGCCGGCGTCGAACATCACCGCGAAATACAGCAGGGCGAACATCAGCATCATCGCGGTCGGGGTGACCTTGAGAACGCCGTCCAGCACCATGGTGCCCATCTGCGAGCCGAGGCCCAACGCCAGCGCGAATGCCACCGGAACCAGGATCAAGGCGACGATTGCCGACAACCGCCGCGTCATGATCAGCAGCATGAACGCCGAGACCATCGCAAAACCAACCCAAGCCATTCTCTTATCCTTGTTATCCAAAGCATTCAGGTAAGGAGACGTGCATCAGGCGCAGACAGCGCACAGGTGCACGATGGGAAAAAACTACACATTGATTAATTAATCGTAAATCTGTATTTTTTTCGTACACCAATCAATCAAATAACCAGGACAGGCCGACCTTCACTCCCAACTGGCCGGAGTCGCCTTCCAGCAGCGGGCTGTCACGGAGACGGTCAGGCAGCATCTGGTAGCTCGCCTCGCCATTCAGCATCCAGCGCTCGCCAAGCGGTTGCGACACGCTCAGGGTCAGGCTCGGCACCACCGCACGGCCCGGACGATAGCGCGCCACGCCGCGCGACTCCTCGTCACGCAGGGTGCCGTAGTAGTAATCGGCGAGCCCGCCCGAGAGGTAGCTCAGCGCCACCGAGGGCGTCACTGTCGCACCCGCCAATGCCACGGGGTAGCCGTATTCCAGGCTCAGCTCATAGCCATCGCTGGCACCGCTGACATCGCCCTTGGCAGTGCCCTGCAGCTCGCCGAGCGTGCCTTTCCAGGTCGTGTGCAGACCCAGGTCGGCACCGTCGTCGCGGTCCTCGAGCAGGTCGCGGTCGATGCCGTTATCGGCCAGTTCCTGGCGGCCTAAATCGTCGGCATCGATGCCGTCGAAGCGCCCGGCGACGATCACGTCCAGACCGAAGCCATCGCCCTGGTACAGGTGCACGCCGGCCCGCAGGCCGCGCACGAACAGGCGCTCGCCCTCGTAGTTGAGCAGCGGCAGCAGCGACAGCGAGGTGTCGGCGCCGGCATACGGGCTCTGCGCCAGCGAGACGCCAAGGCCGACGGACTGTAAGCCCGAGGCATCTGCCTGCGCCGCCAGCGGCAGCGTCAGGACAGCAGGGATAACGCACAACGCGAGGCAGGGGGATTTCATGAGAACAGCCTTTTCCGAGAGCCCATCACCGGCCGAAAGCATCGACATAGACGCGTCCGAACCACCATTTACAAGAATGTAAACAGTCGACTAACATCGGTAAATCTGTACATATATTGTCCATACAAGGCCACCATGACCCAACAAGACGAGCTCTACCTCTCTGCCGAAGAGGCCGCCGCCCTGCTCGGCGTCAACCTGCCGACCCTGTACGCCTACGTCGGCCGCAAGAACATCCGCTCGCTCAAGGTCGAGGGCTCGCGCAAGCGCCGCTACTGGGCGGCGGACATCCAGCGCCTGGTCAAGGGGCCGAAGAATGGCGAGGCCAGCAGCAAGCGCAGCGTGGACTCCTACAGCTCGCTAACCTTGCTCACCGAAGACGGCCTCTACTACCGTGGCCGCGACATCAACGAGCTGGTGGAAACCGCCACGGTGGAAGAGGTTGCGGAGATGTTCTGGCAGGTGCCGGGCGCCTTCGGCACCTCGCTGCCGCACATACCGGCCGGCGTCGACCAATTGCTCGAGCTGTATGCCAACACCACCGTGATCGAGAAGGCCATCGCCCTGTTCCCCCTGGTGGAACGGGTCAACCCCAAGGCCTTCGACCTGTCACCGGAAGGCTATGCGCGCACCGGCGCCGACGTGGTGCGCTGGTTCGCCGCGCTGGTGGTCGGTGCGAAGGCCCCGGACAGCCGCCCGCTGCATGAGTTCATCGCCTCGTCCTGCGGTGTCGACCAGCGCTTCGCCGACCTGATCCGGCGCATGCTGATCCTGTGCATCGACCATGAGCTGGATCATTCCACCTACAGCGTGCGCGCCGCGGCGAATACCGGGGTCACGCCGTACTACGCGGCCATCACCGGCCTGGCCACGGCACGCGGACGGCGCGTGGCCTATGGCCGCAACGAGGCGGTCAGTCATCTGCTGGACGATATCTGCAACGCCAAGGATCCGGCCGAGCCGATCCTCCAGTACTACAGCCAGGGCGGCGATATTCCCGGCTTCTGCGCCAATGCACACACCGCCCACCACGTGCACAGCATCGCCGACCCGCGCGCCATCAGTCTGAAGAAGACCCTCGACACGATGTTCGCCGACGACCCGGAATACCTCAGCCTGCTCAAGGCCATGAAGGTGGCCGAAGAACTGGTGCAGCACCCGGCCGAGTTCATCCTGCTGGTCAGTTTCGTCGGCCGCAAACTCAACCTCGGCGGCCAGGAACTGGCGCTCGCCGCCGTCGCCCGCCTGATCGGCTGGTTCGCCCACGCCAGCGAGCAGTACAACCAGCAGCCGTTGGTCCGTCACCGCGCCCGCTACACCGGCGCCCTGCCCGGCTGATACCTCCCCACCTACGGCGTCGGCGCGTTCAGCAGTAGCGCCGGCGCAACACCCTCCTCTACCGCAACGCCCGCGCGCCGCCAGATCACTGGCGGCCGGCGTCGCCATGCATGCACAAAATTCGTACAGATTTACATCTTATTTTTGTACGTATAGCGTCTAATGGAGATCAATTCATACATGTAGATTATTTTCGTACATATATGACGATCTTCAAGCCTTAAGGATGTCTCGGAACACGGCCCGCCGCATTCCGCATCGAAAACAAAAACAAAGGTGACAAGACGTGAAAGCAACCATCAAGCGGCCTGGCCTGCCTGGCGCGGCCTTTCTGGCAGTGGCAACGGCGGGTTACATGACCGGCGCCCAAGCGGTCAATTTCAATATCGGTGAAGTGGAAGGGCAACTCGACTCCGCCCTTTCCGTCGGCGCGAGCTGGGCGGTACGTGCGCCGGACCCGGACTTCATCGCCGCCGGCAACGGCGGCAAGGGCGAGTCCCGCACCTCGGATGATGCCCGGCTCAACTTCAAGAAGGGCGAGACCTTCTCGAAAATCTTCAAGGGCATCCATGACCTAGAACTAAAGTACCGCGACTCCGGCGTATTCCTGCGCGGCAAGTACTGGTACGACTTCGAGCTGAAGGATGAGAGCCGCCTGCTCTACGACATCCGCGACGACAACCGCAAACGCGGCGCGCAGTCGTCCGGCATCGAGCTGCTCGATGCCTTCGTCTATCACAACTACGAGCTCGCCGACCGGCCCGGCTCAGTGCGTGTCGGCAAACAGGTGGTCAGCTGGGGCGGCAGCACCTTCATCAGCGGCGGCATCAACAGCATCAACCCGCTGGACGCCAACGCCCTGCGCCGTCCCGGTTCGGAGCTGAAGGAAGGCCTGCTGCCGGTCAACATGATCTACCTGCAGCAGACGCTCAGCGAAGACGTCAGCATGGAAACCTTCTACCAGCTGGAATGGGACCAGACCGTCGCTGACAACTGCGGCACCTTCTTCGCCAGCTCGGACATCGTCGCCGACGGCTGCTACGACCGTTATGTGGTGCGCGGGGCCGACATGGAACCGGGGCAGTCGGACAACAGCGGCCTCAACGGCAACACCGTGTACATGCCGCGCGGCGGTGACCACGACGCCCGTGACAGCGGCCAGTTCGGTGTCGCCCTGCGCTGGTTCGTGCCCGAGCTGAATGACACCGAGCTCAGCGCCTACTACCTGAACTACCACAGCCGCACGCCGGTGGGCAGTTCGGTGATCAGCAGCGCGCCCGACCCCTTCGCCGCCCCCGGTTTTGGTGCAGCCAGCGCCAAGTACTTTCTCGAATACCCGGAAGACATTCGCCTGTACGGCCTGAGCTTCAACACCACTCTGGGCACCGCCTCCGTCGAGGGCGAAGTGAGCTATCGGCCGAACATGCCGCTGGCCTTCGACGACCTGACCTACGCGACCCTGCGCCTGGATCCTGTCGTGCCGAGCATCATCCCCAACTCGGGCATTCCCGGCGATGTCATTCACGGCTATGCCCGCGTGCCGATGACCCAGGCGCAGATGAGCGTGACGCAGACCTTCGACCAGGTGCTCGGCGCGAGCCGCCTGAGCCTGATCGGTGAGGTCGGCTTCAACCACCTCAACAGCATCGGCGAGGGCGACTATGGCGAGCTGCGCTTCGGCCGGGCCAGCCACTTCGGTGCGGGCGAATACTTCGACACAGAAGGCAACGACCTGTGCCGTGCCCTGCTCAACGACCGCCCCGAGTACTGCAACGACGACGGCTTCTTCACCCGCAACTCCTGGGGTTACCGCCTGCGTGCCGGCCTGACCTACAACGGCGTGATCGGCGGACTCGACCTCAGCCCCAACCTGGCCTGGTCGCACGACGTGGATGGTTACGGGCCGAACTTCAACGAGGGCGGCAAGGCCATCAGCCTCGGGCTCAGCGCCAAGTACCTGTCCAACTACGAAGCCAGCATCAGTTACACCGACTACTTCGGCGGTAAATACACCACCAACGGTGACCGCGACTTCATCAGCGCCAGCTTTGGCGTGACGTTCTGAGGACGTTCCAATGACAAAACAATATCTGTCGCGCTATGCGCTCTCGCTGTGCCTGCCCCTGCTGATCAACCCCGCATTCGCCGCCGTGGATGCGGCACAGGCCGGCAAGCTGGGGGCGGCCCTGACGCCCGTGGGTGCCGAGCGCGCCGGCAATGCCGCCGGCACCATTCCCGCGTGGACGGGCGGCCTGGCCAGGGACGCCGGCACCAGCACCGATGGCTTCCGCGCGGACCCATTCGCCGGCGAGGTGCCGCTGTTCACCATCACGGCGCAGAACCTCGAGCAGTACCGGGG